>NZ_KV805216.1:123520-162429 GCF_001811565.1 Corynebacterium sp. HMSC078A10
GAGGTGTACACACTGCCGTGATCGGAATGGAATACAGCCCCGTCAAGACTGCCACGCACACCGTGCGCGTGGGCTAGTGCATCGACGACCAGTGACACTCGCATGTGGTCTGCGATCGCATAACCTGCAAGTTTCCGTGAATACGTGTCAATGACTGTGGCCAAATACATGTTCTTGCCACCCTTACAGGGCGGGTAGGTAATGTCGCCAAGATAAACGCGGTTCGGCTCGTTGGCTGTGAATGTACGGCCTACTAAGTCCGGCATGACACGGTGGCCAGGCTTGCGCCTGGTAGTGACACATCGGCGGCGCTTGGTAAAGCCTTTAAGTCCCATGGATTTCATGATGCGTGCGACCTTCTTGTGGTTGATCGGAGGAATGTCCGTATCGTCGTTGAGGCTTGCAGCGATGCGTTTAGCACCATAAAGCCCGTGCTCATCATCGAAGATGGTTGTAATTCTCGCACCAATAAGGGCATCGGAACACATCTTTAACCTGCGCTTTTCACGGGTTTGGACCCATTTATAGAACGAGGAGCGATTGAGCTTTAAAACGTGGCACATCCGCTTGACCGAGTATTCGGTTCGGTGGTCATAGACAAACTGGAAGCGGATCACCAGCGTGTCTCTTCGGCAAAATATTTAGCAGCTTTACGTAGAATATCGCGTTCTTCGCGCAGCTTCGCGTTTTCTTTTTCCAGCTGGCGGATTCGCTCAGAATCAGTCGCCGCTTGGGCTTTATCATGCACGGCTCTAATGCGGGCACGCTTTCCGGTGCCGTACTTGGTGACCCAAGAATGCAGCGAGGCACGGTTGATACCGAGCTCTGCTGATGCTGCGTTCAGCGAGAGGTCCTCATTGTTTTCATAGAGGGCCACAGCATCGCGTTTGAACTGTTCGGAGTACCTGGACATGGTGGTAGATTACCTTTCTTCCCAGCCCGACTGGGCTGGAATGAAAGGTGTCCACCAAAAAGGGGTCAGGCCCAATCACCACGCGCTCGCCTTCAGCAATGGGGTAGTGAAGAAGGTAGTGGATTCAGCTGAGTGCCCTTTGCCCTCCGTCGGAAGAAGAGTGGTGGAGAAGGCCTCTACGTCACGGTCTACCGTGGCCGGGGAACCTTCGGTTTCGCCGCCTTCGATCTCCTCTAAGTCTGACTCGTAGGCGTTGAAGGTGCGCGGTGCTGCGCGGCTAAGCTCCTTGGCCAAGCTATCGGCGTCGGAGGCGTCGGCATAGGTGCCGCCGGTGGCGTCGGCAATGCACTGTAGTTCCTGCTGAGCCTCGGGCTCAACGTTGAAGCCGACGGTGTTGATGACCAGGTCGATGCCCTGCTCCTTCAGTTCCTTCGCCACATCGCAGACCGGTGGCGGGGTACATGTCGCAACGCCATCCGAGACCAAGATGATGCTGCGCTGGCCTTCCTTTGGAAGCTCGGCCGCGGCCTTGCGCAGAGATTCACCGATGGGAGTGAAACCTCGTGGCTGCAGGCCATCCATGTGGCCAATCATCTTTTCGGAATTGCCGGCCTCGGGTGGCGTTACCACGGTGATGTCCTGGCAACCGGCTGCCTCATCTTCGGGGGCTTCGCCGGTGTTCCCACCGTAGGTGACAAGTCCCAGAGGGGCGTCGTCCCCGGCTTCGGTGATGAAGGTGCGGGCGGCATCTTTGGCGGCGTCGATGCGGGTCTGGCCGCCGGCATCGTTGGTGATCATGGAACCGGAGGAATCGAAGACCACCATGGTCGGAGCCATGTCACTAGAGGCAGTGGGGGAGCTCGACGCGGAGCTACTAGTGGACGTTGAGTGTGAATCTTCGGCGGTGGCTGTGAGGGGAAAGAGAACGGTTGCGGCGGAGAGAGCGACTGCTGCGAGGAAAACAATCGCCGTGAGCAATGGTTTTGGTATGAAACGTGACTTTGTGTGCATGTGAGTTAAATTACACACAGGAGGCGATCTGCGCTTGGGAACGGGGAATACAGGGGGATTAACCCCCGTGCATTCCGTTTCCGTTTGCGTGTTTTAGGGGGCCTTAGAACAGCCGGGTGTACATCCGGTAGATCGAGTCGAGCATGCTCTGAATGTTGTTGCGGACCGGGCTATTCGGGTCCAGCGCCGCCACGCCGCCGGCGACAATCAGCGCACTGATGGCCCCCAACAGGAAGCCAATCACGCCGCCGCGAGAGGACGAGCATGAATCATCCGAGGACCCATCGGAGGAGCCTGCCGAGCTTGCCGACGCCCCCGTAGAGCCCTCGTCACAGTTCTCATCCGGCTTGGCTGGCTCATCGGGCTCACCTGGCTTGGCTGGCTTGGAGGGATCCGAAGGCTCGGAGGGCTCGGCAGTTTTGGTAGTGGTAATGGTCGTCGGCACCTTGGTGGTGATGGTCTTTTCCTCAGTGGTGGGCACCATCGAGGTCACTGTCTTGGTGGTCTTCTCCGCTGGGAGCGTGGTGGTCACCGTGGTGGGGACCTCTTTGGTTTCCGTGGTGGTCACGGCGGTCGGTACCTCCGTGGTGACGACCTCAGTGGTGGTCGCCGGCGCCGGGGTCGTCGGCTTCTCTTCGCGCGGGTCCGCAATGGCGTGGTCGTTGTTCTTCAGCGTGACCTTGTCCACCAAGTTTGGGTTGTTGGCGTTGTAGGTGCGGAAGGCGAGCTCATCACCGGTCACATCGACGATCATGTAGTCCTCGTCGTAGTCTTGGCGCCAGATCGCCGTGGACTCGTGCGGCAGAGCAGGGTCCATGTTTTCCATGCGGGCATTGGGGTACTTCTTCCCGTCCTCACCCTGGAAGTCATAGAACTTGCCGCCGCCCGCCGAGGTGGTGGTGATGTAGAGGACCTCACCGTCATTGGGGGCGAGGACGTCGCCACGCTTTGCAGGAGCCTTCACCGGCTCAAGGCCGTTCATGAGGTGGGTACGGGTGTAGATGTGATCGTGGCCGCTGAGTACGGCATCGACGTCCAGTTCAGACATGACCGGAGCGAGCTTCTCACGGAGCTTGGTTACATCGCCATCGGTGTAGTGGGTGCCTTGAGAGAAGAAGGCGTGGTGCATGCCCACGATGATCCAGTCATTGAAAGCTCCGCGGTTTTCAATGGTCTTACGCATGAACTCCGCATGGCGCTCAATGTCCGCGTCACTGCTGGCGTTGGTGTCGAGCCCAAGGAAGAGAACGTTGTTGCGCTCAAAGTAGAAATCCCGCAGGTCTGGCTCCTGATTCGGGTTGATGAAGTGCTCATCGTAGTGCTTCATCGCCAGGTCCGATGGGTACGTCTCGTGATTGCCCGGCAATGCGTTGGTGGGAATGTTTCGAATCTCCGGTGAGGAGAAGTAGCCGTCGTACTGCGCGATCGTCGCGCCCCAGCCCTCAACCTGGTCACCGAGGGACCAGATCATGCTGGCTTGAGGGGCGTCAGCAACCGCGTTGCCGATGGTCTTGTTCCACTGCTCGGTCTGACCCTTGATGTCGGCATCGACTCCAATCTGCGCGTCAGAAACCGTAACGAAGCTCCAGTCCTGGCCAAAGCTGCCGGTGTTAAAGGTTTCAGGCTCGGACCAGCCGCCCTCTTCGGAGCCGACGCGGTAGGTGTACTCGGTGTTTTCCTTTAGACCCGTAGCGGTGGCGTAGTTGGACACGTAGGCAATAGCGCCACCGTCCTTTTCCTCTGCTTCAAAGGTCTGGGCGCCGCCTGGGCCGGTTACCTCGAGGACTTCCTTGTCTGCCGGGCCCTGGGTGCGCCACGAGACAATGACGGAGCTTTCCTTGCTTCCCGGTTGGAGCACCATCCGGGAAATGGGGCTAGTTTGAGCGGTAGCCAGAATGGGAACGCTTACCTGTGAGGTGAAGACAAGAGCGGCCGCGGTCATGGTGGCTACGCCAGCGGAGGCGGGAGAAAAACTAAAACGCTTCATTATTGCTTTGTGTGCCTTTTGCGATGAATATCGGAAGTTGATTGTGAGAGTGTTTCTCTGCTGAGAAAACAGAAAAACAGACATGACCTAGTCACAGAAACATCTCAAGGTGAACCTCCGGTTAAGCAGAATAGAAATCTGTGGAACATGCCCCCGGTATAGGGGATATCAGGCGCTGTTTCGCGTTGAAATAGCAGTTTTGGTGAGCTTATGTTTAGCCCCATGTCCCACGAATTCGGGTCCACAGATACCCCAGACTCTTCAGAATCTTTAAGAAACTCTCGCGCTATCCGCTTTAATCGACGCACCGCATTGCGTTGGGGCGCCGTTGGTGCATCCACCGCGGCCGCTGGCTATGGGCTGTCGGCAGCAACTGCCCAGCACGGCACCCCGCGCCAGGCCCCGTTGGAAGCGTATAACCAGTACACCGGCGCCCAGCTGCCTTTCCTCCACGGCGTTGCGTCTGGTGATCCGCTGCCCACCTCGGTGGTGCTGTGGACCCGCGTCACCCCGGACCGGGATGCCCTGCCTGGTTCTGGCATGGGAGACGACGTTCACGTGGCATGGGAGATTGCTACAGATGAGGCGATGGCTTCCGTGGTGGCACACGGTCAAGAGGTTGCCTCCGCGGAGCACGACCATACCGTTCACGTAGATCCCTTTGGCCTGAACCCGGACACCGTGTACTACTACCGCTTCCAGGTGACCTCGGGTGAGCATAGCGGGGCGTATTCGCCCGTGGGCAGGACGAAAACTGCGCCGGCTGTCGACGCCCAGGTAGACAACCTGAAATTCGCCGTGGCCTCGTGCGCCAACTACGAATCGGGCTTCTTTAACGCCTACAAAGACATGGCGGAGCGTGGACGCTCCGGGGAGCTTGACTTCGTGGTCTTCCTTGGGGATTACATCTACGAATATCCCACGGGGGAGTACGTGGGCAAGAGTGGCGTGGCACGTGAGCACCACCCCGTGTGGGAGATCGTCACACTGGAGGACTACCGCATTCGCTACGGCCGCTACCGCACCGACGAGCACCTGCAGGCTGCGCATGCTGCGGCCCCGTGGGTCGTGGTGTGGGACGACCACGAGACAGCCAACAACTCCTGGCGCGAGGGCGCCGAAAACCACACACCTGGGTTTGCAGAGGGCGAGTGGTCCCGCCGTTGGAACGACGCCTTGCAGGCTTATTACGAATGGATGCCGCTGCGTCAAAAGCAGCTGAGCGAGGGCGGTAAGCTTTACCGCAACCTGCGCTTCGGCTCCCTCATGGAGCTCACCATGATGGACCTGCGTACCTACCGCGATCAGGAAACCACCGCCGCTAACTTCGGGGACCCGAATCGAACCATCGTGGGCAACGAGCAGTTGCAGTGGCTGCGGGACACTATTTCGATGTCGGACGCCACGTGGATGGTGATGGGCAATTCCGTGATGATGGCTCCCATGCGCCTGTTGACCATTCCCGGTAATGACGCGGCCAATGAGGGCTTGCGCTTTGTCAAGGGCAATACTTCTGGCTTTGCCGTGAATTCGGATCAGTGGGATGGATACGCCGCCGACCGTGACCGTGTGCTTGAGGCTCTTGATGCTCGCGAGGGCAACTCCTTCTTCATTACCGGTGATATTCACTCGGAATGGGCCAACGACATCTACCTGCACGACAAGCGCGTGGCCTGTGAGCTGGTGACTACCTCAATTACGGCTCCCAACGTCGACGAAATCCTCACCACCTACACAGGCACCTACCACGGGGAGGACAACTCGACCTCGTTGCTCATTGAGGACGCAATCAAGGACGCTAATCCGTGGGTAAAGCACTTGGACTATGACTCCCACGGCTATGCCGTCGCGCATCTCTTTGCCGATCACGTGGACATGCACTACTACCGTGTGTCTGATGTTGAAGCTGAAGATGCTTCGGTAGCGCTGGCGGTGAGCAAGACCTGGAATCCTAAGGACGGATTCACCGCCTAGCCACCATCCGCCGGCGGGCGCTGCGGGGGATCAGCCCAGCGCTCGGAGGTAAAAGAAGCCGATCAGCGCGCGCCGGGGAATATCGAGCAGCGGACGCAGGAAGGGGAGGTGAGCGGGTTGGGAGGAGGCGTCGACAAGCAGCAGCGTGCGCCCATCCCGTAGGCGCTCCAGGGTAAAGGTCTCCTCGCCGCGCTCAATATGGCCGGGAAGGGTGCCGTAGGTAAAGCCACACCGGCGCTCCTCGCGGAAGACATCCACGACCCGGCAGCGAAACTCCCACGGCCCCAGCCCGAGGCTGACCTCAGCGCCTTCCTCCACCGTGGCGTGGCTGGGCCTTACCCGGAAGAGACCGCTACGCTGCAGGCCCCAGCGAAAAAGCTTGTCCGCGGCGTCATCGAATTCAGCGTCGATGACGCGGGACATGTGCAGCTGCGGGAAGCCCTCGGTGGAGGAGTACGACAGTGGCTCAGGCATGGTGTTCAGCCTAGTCAAACCGCCCTTAGATGATGCTTGAGAAGAGTAAAATAGGGTGTATGCAGGAGAAACGGCAACGACTTATCGTTCCTGACTTAGCGCGCGGCACGGCGCTGTTGGGGATTGCCATGGCGAACGCCGTGCAGAGTTGGGTTGTGAACGAGTGGTCCTTGGGGCCTAGCTCTTCCCTGGGTGGTGTGCGCCCCGATAGCGCCCTGGACACCGTGGCCGCGGTGTTCACCGGCATGTTTGTACGTGTGCGAGGCCTGCCCATGTTCTGCATGCTGTTGGGATTCGGCATTGGTCTCATTGCTGCTAGTTTGCAGCGTAAGGGCTACACCATTAAAGAATCCCGGCGCGTACTCATCCGCCGCTACGGCCTGCTGGCAGTTTTTGGTTTGGTGCATGGCTTCGTGCTTTTCGACGGTGACATCATGCTGGTCTATGGCCTCATGGGCATCGCCTTGGCTTGGTGCTTTACGCTTTCGACACGCACGCTGCGGCGCATTGCCTATTGGTTCTTTGGCGGCTATGCGGTCTTCGCCGGTTCGGGTGCATTGGGAGCCTATTTTGGTTACTTCAATCCTCTGCCCAAGTCGCGTCCGATGACCGGTGACCTTGTCACCTTCGGCGACTACTTTGCCCGCAACCTGCGCGGTGAGGTTGCTGCTCTGGGACAGATCCCCATTACATTTGTGGGGCTGGTAGGTGCTTTACTTATCGGATATATCTGGGCGCGGGAGGGCGTGCTTGCAAACGTTTCTGCGCACCGCCGAACCTTGGTCACCTGGGTTGTAATTGCAGGTATGGTCATTGTCTTTGTTGGTCTTCCGTGGGGGCTTGCGGCCGCTGGTGTTGTGTCAACCGAATTGGAACCGGTGTTCTTGATGCTGAACCAAGCTTTTGGCTTTCTTACGGGTCCTGGCATTCTGGCGGTTTTGGCACTGCTCACGGAGAAACTCAACAATCGCGTTCCTGGGTGGGCCTTTGCTTTCGTGGCGTTGGGCAAGCGCTCTATGTCGGGCTACATTGCGCAATCGGTTTTGTTTATTGTTCTTGTCACCCCAGCCGGCTTCGGACTAGGCGCGGATGCTTCGGTGAGCGGCAAGCTTGGAATCGGTCTGCTGGTCTTTGTCCTGACGCTGCTTCTCGCTGCTCTGCTTGAGGCTTGGGGCAAACCTGGCCCGTTCGAGTGGGCGCATCGCCGGCTGGCGTACGGCCCAACGTGTCGTATTGAGCCTAAGTCGGCTCTCGGGTCGGCCTGATGTTGGTCTAAGCGGCTGCTTCCTCACACAGGAGCCAACTGCAGAGCTCCTTTTGGGCGCGGTCGACGCCTCCGGAGTAGCTTTCCTCGAGCTCCAGCTTGACGCCATCAAAAATGCGCTCTGAGATGAGTTCCGCGCGCTCTCTGCTCAGCTTCCCCTGCAGCTCATCGAGGGGCACCTTGAGCTCCGTATACGGGCTCGGACGAAAGTACCATGACCGCATGTCGTCGGCGTAGACGACGATAATCGTCTTCGTCATCTGCGATTCCAGCACAACATTTCCAAATACCAGTGACGTCAGCGTCTTCGATTCCATGGCCGCGATTGTAGGCCTGTGTAATGGAATATACGAGGCTTCATTTTTGGAGGCGTTCCGATATATTTTGTCAACCTCGCGGGTGTCTTAATCGGGGTTGATGTTTCAGCCGGGGCCGTTTGGACGTGTTGTTGTCGGACATGGCTTCAGCTCTGCAGGCATTGCCGCTGAGCAGTAATGGGAAGCTGGATCGTCGTGCCCTCCCCGATCCAAATTAAGTTAAAAAGTCTCGGATTACCCTTGTTAGCCTACCCTGGGTGATGGTAGCCTTACCTAACCTTGTTCGTTTAGTGAAATGGAAACCCATTCAGGATGAAGAACTCAATCGTTGTCCGTGCGCTCAGTCTCGCCGTGCTCTCCACTACCCTGATGTTGGGAGCCTGCAGCTCCGATACAGATGGCAAGGCGGAAAATACTTCCTCAGGCGCAAACTCCGCAGCGAATTCCGGTGATAATGCCTCCGAAGTCACCATCAAGCACGCCAGGGGGGAAGACACATACCCCGTAAACCCCGAGCGCGTCGTTGCCATTGGTCCAGCCATCGACAACCTGCTGGCTATGGGCATCAAGCCCTCCGCCGTGGTGGTGTCTGCTAAGGACATGAATGCCCCGTGGCGCGACGGCAAGTTGGACGGCGTGGAGATTATCAAGCAGACCGATTTCAAGACTCTGCCGAAGGAAGAGATCGCTGCCGCTGCTCCGGATTTCATCGTCGGGGACTACTGGACGATCTCCGAGGATAACTACACACAGCTCTCCGAGATCGCGCCCACTCTGGGTGGTATTGGCACCGAGGGTGAGGGGATCGGCTGGAAGTCGCAGCTGAAGGAGCTCGGCAAGATCTTCAACAAGGAAGATAAAGCTCAAGAAGTCATCGACCAGGATGAGAAGGTCTTCACCGATGCGAAGTCCGAGCTGCCGAATATCGAGGGTAAGACCGGTGTGGTCTCCCAGTTCGCTCAGGGATCCTTTGGAGCTGTGGCCGACCCGAAGGACCCAGGAGCCTCTTTCATCTACGACCTGGGTATGAAATTCCCGGAACCTCTGACCGACGGCTCTATTGAGGTAAAGCAGGGGCGCGTGACTCTGTCGCCAGAAAACGTCTCCGCCCTGGCTGCGGACTTCATGGTGATCTATAACCGCACCGGTGACATCGCGGAGGTGGAGAAGATCCCGGGCTACTCAGACCTGCCGCAGGTCAAGTCCGGCGCCACCCTGGCGGGTAACGAGGCTGTGGTTGCCGGCCTGAACACGCCGACCTCCCTGTCCCGTGCATGGGTATTGGAGCAGGTCAAGCCTACCTTGAAAAAGCTCTCTTAGTCTCTTTTTCTCCAGCACCCCTCGCGAGTGTGTCGCCCGGTGTGGCAGCGTGGGGTGTTTTCTTATGCCCTTTCTTGTTCGCTCACTCGCCTCCCCGCTGCCGCCCGCCGACCCGCAAGGAACTTTGCTTGTCTTCTGCGCAGTGGGATCCGGCTGCTGCGTGGAGGCGCCGTCCGGGGGCGTATCCGGTGCGGGTGAGCGAACTTGAACTTACGCATGCGCAGCTGATGAAAGTCGATGGCTGGAAGAACGTTTTTCAGCAGTGGGCACCGCGGTGCTGGACAAGAGTTCGGCTGACCGGCCAGCACCCGAGGCGAGAGGCATCGACCCTGCGCATGCCGACCAACCGCATGCCGATCCACCGCACTGACCCGCTACACACCGTCCCAATCCACTAAACCAACCCACATACTGACCCTACGCACACCGACTCACCGCACACCGCCAACCCAGAAACGAGAAAGGAATGACCATGGCGAGGAATAGCCGAGACAGGGAAATCTACCCCATTACGATCCGCGAACTGCAGGTCGATGACATCGAGGACATCACACCAGGGATGCGTCGCATTACTCTGACGGGCGAACAACTACGCGCCCATAGTGCGTTCGGCGTAGACGCACCACCGCTAGTCAGCGATGGTTTCGACGACGATATCCGCATCATCTTCCCAGACCCGGCCACCGGGGAGCGCCCTCACCCCATCACACGGGAGGACGCGACGGTGCTATGGCAAGAGGAAGTCAAAGATCTGTTTCGGACATATACCGTCCGTTCATTCGACGCCTCCCAGGGCCGTCTCGTCGTAGACTTCGCGCGGCATGGCCAAGGCCTGGCCGAGGACTGGTCCGCACGAGCTCGACCGGGAGATCCCCTGTATATCGCAGGGCCGAAGTCTTGCGCAGCGCTGCCCACCCACACTCCGTGGCTACTGATGGTGGGCGACGAGACGGCGCTGCCGGCGATTGCTCGCTGTATAGAGTCTTTGCCCGCCGGGTATAGGGCAGTGGCGATTATTGAGGTAGCCACGCGGGCACATGTCCAGCGACTGGAGTTCGAAGCACAGGTGGACATTCACTGGCAGGTGCGAGACGAGGGCGGGGACTTCGTGGCGAAAGCTACCGAGTTGTACGGAGAACACCCAGAGTGGGCGGCCGAGCCCGCTGCGATGCCCTATGTATGGGCTGCGGGAGAGGCCGGGCGATTGAAGGCGATCCGACGCTGGGTTCGAGCTCTGGGGATTCCGCGGGAAAACGTGGAGATTACGGGGTACTGGCGCGCAATGGCACCGGCGCAATCGGAAGCAGGGGCGACGGCTACGCAGGCTGAGAGTGCGGGGCAGGTTACGGGCACTCCGTTGCAGGGCGACAGTGAGGGGGCGGAGACAGGGGCTGTGACGAGCTACCGTAATGCGCTGGTTGAGCTGCATGAACTCACCGAAATGGGGTCGGCGATTCTTGTGCGCCAAGCCGTAGGGATGGGGATTTTCGGCCTGATTGATGAGGGCGCGGATCGAGTGGATCAACTGGCCGAAGCAACTGGCGTGCAGCAGGAGCTGGCTCTCCGGATTGCGCGTTACCTGGAGGCAGTGGGGTTAGTGACGTTGTCGGCGGATGTAGCACTGGATAGCTCATCGGAGGATGTGGCGGACCAACGGGCGGTTCGAATCGGCCTCACTGCGCTGGGCAGCGAGTTGGCAAACCCGGATTCTCCAGTAAGGGATTGGATTACCGGGCCGGCGGCCGCCAAGACCGCAGCACTTGGCCGGCTAGGGCAGGCACTGCAGAATCCGGCTGATACCGGCGAGCACCGCTGGGACTACATTGTGCAAACCCAGCCACAACTGGCCGTGGAGGAACACGAACAGGCGGCCTCCAGTGCTCAGTGGTCGGCCCCGGCCGCAGCGGAGATTCTGAGCAGCAAGCTACTAGCGCGACAGGATGCTGGCTCGCTTCGATGCGCGGTGGGAGGTCCGGCCGCGGCGGTGTATGCGGATGAGATTCTACGTAAGATACCGCAGGCAAACGCCGTGGTGTTGGGGTCGTTTTCGGAGGCAGAGGATGACGCAAGGATCTCAGTAGGCGCAGCAACTGCAGCGATGACGGAGCCTGGGGCCAGCGCAGAGGAGGTTATGCTGCGCGATATTGCTCCACGCCGCCGGGATCGTGCTCGCTATAGTGCACTGCACGCTCCAACGGTTGGGCGTAGCGGTGGGGATGCGCGCCGGGCGGATTGGGCTGGCACAGTGGCTACTTTGTGCGAGCAGGTAGATGCTGTGGTGCTGGTTGATCCGTGGCGACGTTGGCCAACTATAGAGTTGCAGCAGCTGGTAGCTGCCGTACTACGTTCTGGGGCGCAGCTGTTCCTGGTGACCCCAGTGTTGCAGGAAAGTGGGGCCGAGGATCATGACTACCAGGAAGATTTATCACGCCTCGTTCTGTATGGATCGCAGCTGCCCACGGCCCGTGTGATTGCGAAGCACCTGGCTGCCGTGGGTGCGGTAGTGCGTTCGAAGCAGCCGGTGGGGTGGAGTGCCCAGCTGTTCGAGGTGGGGAGGGGAGGTAGGTAACTGCCGGTGGTCGGGCGAAGCGTGTGGAGGAGCGGCGGACGTTCGGTGGTTTGCTAAACCGTTTCTAAAGTGCCCCCTGTCGGCCGGGATCCCCCCTTCCGCTGGGAGCCTTCCTATCGGCTGGGGTCCCACCCCTTCGGCTGGGAGCGCCTGTCGGCTGGCCCCTAGCGGCTGAGCTGCCTCCATATCGGCAGCCACACACCCCCCCGAAATAATTAACTTAGCCTATCCTTTATCTAGTTAGGCTGCCCCATGCGGGGTAGACGCGGTAGACGTGATTGACGCGCGCTCGAGGATCGATCAACACCCCGTGCGTCCGATGGCCTTCACCGCACCCCAATGAGCTCCCTACACGTTAGGCTTTTATATGTTTCGAAACAATTCGCTGACCCGTCGCGCGGCAATGAAGACGGCCGCTGTCTTAGCAGCATCCACTCTCGTCCTTTCCGGTTGCTCCCGAGGCGAGGATTCCTCGGCGTCAAATATTGAGGGCAATGAGAACGAGCGCATCGCCGCAGTTGGCCTAGGAGACAGCGATACCTTGCTCGCGCTAGGTATCCAGCCTGTTTGGCAGCAACACGCACATCGGGAAAACGTTGTCATCAACTCGGGCGCGCGTTTCCAGGATCAAGGTGGCATCCACAAAGGGGAGCATGCGGTCGTGGCCGCGGGCACGGTGGTGACCAAGGACGTCGCGCTGCGCACTATTGCGGGCGGGGTGTCGGCCCGTTACTTGCGCGACATCGAGGGCTAATCCGCGCGGGCAGAGGACGTTGCCGCCGAGCGCATGGTACCCGCCTCCAGGTCATCCTCGTTGAAGAAGTCGAGGACGCCGTCCTCGAAGACGTAGGCGCCGTCGGGGAAGTAGAGGGTCAGAGTGCCGTCTTTGAGCTCCGCCTGGATGGGGTGACCCAAGGTGCCGGCCTCGTAAGTGCCGTCGCCGACCTTTTCAAATTTCTTGTCGGACAGGAAGTCTTTGGAGTCGTCTCTGAAGGTGGCGAGGTCGACTTCCGTTTCGCCATGGGTTTTGAGGAAGTAGTTGCTTGGTCCGTTCATGGCTTCCGCGGGGGAAAACTCACCGTCGAGGAAGTCGCATTCACTTTCGCTGATGGAGAAGCGGCAGCGGACGGGGCCGCTATTGGTGTCGAATTCGTAGAACTCGTCGAGGTCGGCCGGATCGACGGCGTCGTTCAGATGGGTGAGGTCGATTCCGATGTGGTGTTTGTCTTCTGCGTTGAGCTCGGTCTTGAGTGCTCCGAAGTCCATCGCGGTAAATGTCACGCTCACTGGCTTGTCTGCCTCATGTGCGGGAGTATCGCCCGTAGTGAAACTTACGGAGTGGCTGCCAATGGTGAAGTCGAAGCCGTCGCCGGAGAAGTACCCATTGCTGTCATTGAGCGGGTGGCCCCAGTTGAAAACGATGGAGAAGACCACTTGTTCGCCCTCGTAGTTGCCGGAGGCAATGATGTAGCTCAGGGGCTCGCACGCATCGAAAGAATCTTGGGTGACTTTGAAGTCTTTGAGAGGTGCTCCGCGTTCAGGCTCCTCCGTCAACAGGAAATGAACGATGGCCGTTGGTGCTTCGCCTTTGTCAACGAATTCGCCGACTCCGGAGTCGGCGACTCCGGCGTTCGGGTCGCAGCTTTCTTCGGCCAAGGATACGGGCCAGTTGCGTGTCGATGCCGCCCTGCTCGACGTAGCTGGGCTGGTGCTGCTGCGAGTCGCGCGTGAGGAAGTGCTCGAGGTCGCTGGTGGGTTGGAGGCAGACTCGGTCGCCGCGCTCAAGTCAGGTGCCACTGCGGATTCCGACGGGGCTGCCTCGCGCCGAGTGTCGGGGAGGGAGCAGGACGCAACGAGCGCGGCTGCTGATGCCGCCGCTACTGCGGCACGCGCGGTGCGTTGGGGCAGGAGGACAGGGAGAGTGGTCATGGTGTATGTCCTTCGTCCGAGGGGCGAACTCGTGGCCGAGACTAACGAAGCGCGAAGCCGAGTCCTATCACCGGCTGGAAATTGTTAGGAGATCGAAATGATTTACGGGGAGAGCTGAGTGATGGGCTGGACAGACAAGATGTCGACCTCGCCCGCGCAGGCCTGCAGGCCCGGCACTGCGACATAGAGGCTGTCGGTGTTTTCGGGCGGATAGATCCGCAGGCCATCGGCGTCCTGCGGTTGGCAGGCCGCCGCGTCGAGCAATCCCACGTTGGTGATCTTGAGCCCCGTGCGGGCCTGGGCCCCTGGCGCCAGCGTCACGGTGGCAGCTTCGGTGCCGGTCTCACGCAGCGCGGCGGGGCCTAGTTGAGTGCCGTCGTTGCTGGTGACGGCGGAGACGCCGGGGAAGCCCGTGAGGGTGCACTCCTCGCCAGAGGTATTGGTCAGCACGATGTCGACGAGTCGGGAGCCAGCGGCTCCCTGTTCGTTGGTGATCTCGGTGGAGAGCTGGGAGGTGGCGCAGGCGCCCTCGGGCAAGGGCGGGATAGTGGAGGATGCTGGGGCTGGTGCGGTGCCGGACGCGCCGGGAGCGGCCCCGGAAGCAACGTCGTCGGCCGTGGCGGTATCGGCGGCGTCAGCACCGCCAGTACCGCCAGCACCGACAGTGCCGTCGGCGGCATCGTCACCCGCAGGGGCGTCGGCCGAGTGAACGACGGTGGTCGTGACTGCCGACGGTGCCGCAGAGTCCTCCTCGCTGGCGGAACACGCGGCGAGTGGCAGCAGCAGGCTGAGGGACAGGAGTGCGCGCAGATTCTTCATACCCACAGGGTAGTTTCACAGCACGACGGGGACTAGAGATTACTGGTCACGAGTCTGTTAAGTCTTTGCTAGCAATGAGCAACGATTCGCAGAATGTGTCACACAGTGTGCAGTAGCCGTCCTGTGACTGAAAGCGTGAACATGATGAACTCCCGCTGCCTTTCCCATGATCGAAAAACGCAGGGAACGACGGGGCTTATGGGCGCTCCGGCACGATGAGCGGCCCGCCGGTGACGGGGTCCTCGATGACGCGGGAGTCCAGTCCGAAGACGTCGCGCAGGGCCTGCGGCGTGATGGTGGACTCGGGCGAGCCCAGGGCCGTGACGGAGCCGTCCTTCATGAGGACGAGGTTGTCCGAGTAGCGGGCGGCTAGGTTGAGATCGTGGAGCACCATGACGATGGTCTTGCCCTGTTCCTTATTGAGCGTGGAGACGAGCTCGAGGACGTCGATGGAGTGCGCCAGGTCCAGGTAGGTGGTGGGCTCGTCGAGGAAGACGATGTCGGTGTCCTGAGCCAGGACCATGGCTATCCACACGCGCTGGCGCTGGCCGCCGGACAGGGAGTCCACGGGGCGGTCGCGCAGCTGAAAGACGTTGGTGAGCGCCATGGCCTCGTCCACGGCGGCGGAGTGGGAGGCGGACCACTGCTGCAGCCAGGACTGGTGCGGGTGCCTGCCGCGGGCCACGAGGTCTGCGACGGTGACGCCGGCAGGGGTGATGGGGGACTGGGGGAGCATCGACAAGCGCGTGGCTAGCTCCCGGGAGGAGTAGTCACCCAGCTTCTTCCCGTCGAGGGTGACGGAGCCCGCCGACAGTGGGAGCAAGTGGGACAGGCCGCGCAGGAGGGTCGACTTGCCGCAGCCGTTGGCGCCGATGAGCGTGGTGACCTGGCCGTCGGGGATGTCGAGTGTGACGTCGCGGCTGATGACGGTATCGCCATAACCGACGGAGACGGAGTGCGCGGAAAGTCGAGCGTTCATTACCTGATGTTGTCCTTCAGACCCTGGAGGATGATGGTGGCCGAGAGCAGGGACGCGTTCATGTACCAGGACTCGTAGTCCACGGACACGGCCTGGTTGGCCTGCACTGCCTTGAGAGAGTGCCATGTGGCGGCCTGCGAGGGGTCGGCGGCGCCGGCGTTGACGCCGTAGAAGATCCAGTCGGCGTCGGCCTCGGAGAGCTGCTCGGCGGAGATGTCCTGGCCAGCCTT
The DNA here is from genome assembly GCF_001811565.1 of Corynebacterium sp. HMSC078A10. Classification (NCBI taxonomy): domain Bacteria; kingdom Bacillati; phylum Actinomycetota; class Actinomycetes; order Mycobacteriales; family Corynebacteriaceae; genus Corynebacterium; species Corynebacterium sp. HMSC078A10. The sequence continues at coordinate 139,307 of NZ_KV805216.1, forward strand.
CTCAATCTGCTTTTGGTTGGCGGGGCGGGGCAGGCCGGCATCGGCGGCCACGGAGCCCGCCATGGAGTTGACCCCGTAGAGCTGGAACTGGTCTTCCTTGGAACGCAGGAAGGAGACGGTGGGCTTGGAGGATAGGCCCTCGCCCCAGGCTTTGGCGTTGGACTCGTACTCGGCCAGGAGGGTCTCGGCGGAGTCCTTCTTGCCCACGGCCTCGGCGATGGTGAGGAGGTCCTGCTTCCAGTTCTCGCCGCCGCCCTTACCGGTGACGACGGGCGCGATGGCCTTGAGCTGCTCCAGGATGGCCTCGTCCGTACGCGAGTTAGCGCAGATGAGGGTGGGCTTCAGGGAGGCGATGGTCTCCAGATCCGGGTTGGCGCGTAGGCCGCAGTCCGCGATGGAGTCCAGATCGAAGTCGGAGCCGAAGCGGTTGCGGATGTAGTCCGGGACGACGCCCAGGTTCTTGGCCTTGGCCGCGCCCACCGGGAGAATGCGCAGCATGAGGAGGTTGTCCAGCTGGCCGGTGTTGAGCGCGATCACGCGCTGGTGCTGCTCGGCGGCGCTGGACGATGCCGCGGAGGCGGCCGCCTGCTCGCTCGGCGCAGTCTCCTGTTTGGAGCAGGCCGCAGCGAAGGCGGCGACGCCGAGGCCAGCGGTGATCTTGAGGAAGTTACGTCGTTGCATGGTCGTCTACTTTCGTGTTCGAGTTTGCTGCCAGAGCAGCCAGATGAGGAAAGGTCCGCCGATGACCGAGGTGATGATGCCCACCGGGATCTCCCAGCCGAAGGCACAGCGGGCGATGAGGTCGGACACGCACACGATGATTGCGCCCATGGCCGCCGATGTCCCCAGGGGCGGCGCCCCGACCCGCGCCAGGCGCGCGGAGATCTGCGGGGCGACGAAGGCCACGAAGCCCACCGGGCCCACGGCGGAGACGGTCACCGCGGCCAGTAGAACTGAGACGATGAGCAGTGCCGCGTTGATCTTCTTCAAGGGGGCGCCGAGGGCTTGGGCGGAATCCTCGCCGAGCTCCAGCGCGGGCAGATCGATGGCGATGCGGGCTAGCACTAGGCCACACACCACGAGCATGCCCAGGGTGGGCCATAGGTGCTCGAAGGTGCAGCCGTTGAGCGAGCCGACCATCCACACCTTGGCCGCGGCCGCGGTGTTGAGATCTGTGGCGGCCAACATGTACGTGACCAGGGCGTGGAGGAAGGCGTTGCCGCCGATGCCCACGAGGACGAGGCGGAACATATCCACCCTGCCGCGCCGGGACAGCATCCAGATGGCCGCGCCGGTGGCGAGACCGCCGGCCATGGCGGCGAGCGGGATGCCGACGTAGGCGCCGAACGCCCCGCCGGCCCCGGCAGATCCTCCGAAGACCATGATGGCCACGGCCGCCACGGTGGCGCCCTGGTTGATGCCCAGGATGTCCGGGCTGGCCAGGCCGTTGCGGGCGATGCGCTGCGTGATGGCGCCGGAGAGCCCCAGCGCGGCGCCGACGGCTAGACCCACGAGCGAGCGGGCCAGGCGCCAGTCGATGACGACGGTGCGCTCGAGTTTGTTTCCGCCGCCCGCCAGAACGCCGATGACCTCGGCGGGGTTAAGGGGGAATTCGCCGATGCCGAGGCTGATGACCCACACGAGCGCGCTCGCGACCACGATGGCCGCGGTCCAGGCTTGCGTGCGCGGGTGGTAGAGGAAGCTGAACTTTCCGAGGCTGAGGTACTTCATTACAGGCTCACCACCGTTCGGTGCCGGACGAGCCAGATAAACGCCGGCCCGCCGAGCAGCGCGATGACGATGCCCGCCTGGAGCTCGCCGGGGCGCATGATGAGGCGGCCCACGATGTCGGCGCCGAGCAACAGGCAGGCGCCCGCCAGCGCGGAGTAGGGGGTCACCCACTTGTAGTCCGGGCCGGTGATGCCGCGGGCGACGTGGGGCACCACGAGACCGATGAAGGCGATGGGGCCCGCGGCTGCCGTGGCCGCGCCGGCCAGCAGGGTGATGGCCACGAAGCCCAGGATATTGGCGCGGGCAACGTTGGTGCCCAGCGCCTGCGCGGCCTCCGCGCCCAGATTGAGGATGTTGAGCGTCGGGCCCAGCGCCAGCGCTAGTACCGCGCCGATGGCGAGCGGCACGAGCGCAGGGGTGATGATGTCGAAGCCGCGTCCGGTGACGGACCCCGCTTGCCAGAAGCGGAGGGTGTCGAGCGCGTTGGGATCGATGTAGACGATGGCCGACGTGGCCGCCGCGAGGACGGCGGACAGGGCGGAACCCGCGAGGACGAGGCCCAGGGTGTCGCCGCGACCGATGCCGCCGGCGGAGAGCCCGAAGACGAGCAGCGCCGCCAGGCCCGCGCCGAGGAAGGCGAGGAAAAGGTGCGACTGCATGGACGTCAGCCCGAAGAGGAAGATGCCCGCCGCGACGAAGAGTGCGGCGCCCGCATTGACGCCGAGTAGGCCAGGGTCCGCGAGCGGGTTGCGGGTCAGGCCTTGAACGAGTGTGCCGGCTAGTCCGAACGCAGCTCCGATGACGATGGCGAGCACGGTGCGCGGGATGCGCATGGTGGCAAGGATTCCGGCGATCTCGGCGACGCTGCTGCCCACGGTGCCGGCGGCCTGGGCGGTGTCGGTGTGCCCGCGCAGGATCTCCCAGGCGGTGGGCCAGGCCCGGGTGAGCTCTGAGATGGAGGTCGCCTTGGCGCCCAGTGCCAGGCTGGCGAAGACGAGGGCGGCGAGTGCGGCCACGAGGAGGGCTAGGCCGAGGAGTCGTCTGCTGTGGCCCGCGGCGCGCGGGGTGCCCGCGGCCGGTGTCGGCAGAGTCGTCGATGTCATGTAGGTAAGGTTAACCTAATTTCGCCGATATGCGTGAATTGTCTTTCCTTGCTGGAGGTTCGTCGGCTTGAGATAGGTTCACCTAATGTTGGTTAGGCTATCTTTTCTCAATTCGACAGTTCTTTTATGTCTCTGCGGACTTCCCGCACTCGTCGCTCGGCCGCGGTATTCTTGTCGCTCGCCCTTGTCGGCTGGGGTGCGGCCGCATGCTCGTCGGACCCCGATTCCGGTGCGGCCGACAACTCGGTGGCGGTATCGTTGGCGCAGTCGGCATCGGCTGACGGCGACGCCGCGGCCTATCCGGTCACAGTGGCCACCAAGTTCGGTGACCTCACCGTCGAGGAGGCTCCGCGGCGCGTGGTGGCCCTGGGGTGGGGCGGCGCCGAGGTGGCGCTCTCGCTCGGCGTGCAGCCGGACCTTATCCTCATCCTCGACGTTCGTTCCTCGGGCGATCGAGAGCGCTACGACACACTGTCGGCCATCGCGCCGGTCGTGGGCATCCCGGAGGGTGGAGACAACTGGCTGACGGATCGCTCCACCCAGCTTGAGCGGTGGGGGGAGACAGCGGAAAGCGTGCCATCAGTGCTGTCGTCGGTGACGCAGCCGGTGAGCACTAGAGCGAGGGATGCGGCGAGAACGGGGAGTAGTCGCTGTGTAGTCATGGTGCGGAGTCTAGGCGTTGAGCTTTTAGAGTTCTTGCAAAGCGGGGAATACGCGCTCCTTGAGCAAAGGGGCGATGTCGACATCCGGGGCAGCGGGATCGACCCACGCTAGCTCCGCAATCTCCTTGTCTGGATGCGCGACGGAGATTTCTTCCTCGTAGACATAGACGTGTGCGTGGATGTTGTGTGGGGCGCTGTTAGCCGCCGGTGAGATATACGTGGCCAGGCGGCGAAGCTTCGATATGTCGACCGCGGCGCGCACGGCCTCGTGGGCGATGAGCTGGGCGGCCTTGGCGGGGTTGATCGTGTCATCGATGGAGCCGAAAGGCAGGACGAATTCTGGGGTAGAGGTGGCGCGGAGGACGAGAACGCGACCGTGATTATCGCGGAGGATAACGGCTACGATTTCAGTAATGTCTGCGGGAGATGAGGGCGAAGTGGAGGTCTCAGACATGCCTCCATAGTAGGTCTGCGCGGGGTGCGGAGAGCGGTGAAGAAAGAGAGGGGGCACCCGAAAACTGTCAGTAATGTAACGGGTTGGACACAGTCACACACGTTAGAAAACGGCCGTCCATGGCACGTGCCATCATAGGGGAAGTCTTATAGACCATTACGAGAAGAAGTGAAAGAGGAATTGCTCAATATGCGAAAAATTCCGCACCTTAAGAAAGTCCTCGTGGGCTCGGCTTTCACAGGTGCGTTCTTCCTGGGTAACCCAGCGGCGGGTGCCCAGGAACTCCCCACAATCCCGGAGATTGATTCGGCAGGTTTTGTTGATCAGGTACGCGAGGATCTGCAGTCCGTGGGCATTGAGACCATGCCCGTGGACAAGGAGCTGACAGACACCATCGATTCAACAGTTAACGGCGCCGCCGCAGCGGCGTCGAAGGATGCGTCCCAGGCGGTTGCTGGGGCCGTGAATTCCCCTGCAGCGCAGCGCCTTGCGGGGCAAGCGAACCTGGATACCCGGTTACCGGTTCCGGTAGCACCGCAGGACTATGCTGGTGCCGACGCCAAAACGGGTGAACCGCTGACCAATCCTGCCCCCATCGGATTGCTGGAGGAGGCCACGCAGCCGGAATTCGTGCCACAGGGCACTGATCCGAACTATGCGTGGAAGAATGACCTGTTTTCCAAGATCGCTGCCGGTAAACCGCAGGCGGACTATGTCCTGCACCGAGTGCCTGGTTCCTACTATGACGCGCCCCAGATTCCTGAGGAATCCAATGTCGCGATGACCGAGGGTAAATCCCTCTACGGCCCGGGTACCCCGCTCTACATCCATGAGGACACCATGTGCACGCTGACGGCAGCCGGCACCGATGCGGAAGGCCGCAAAGTCGGTATTACCGCTGGTCACTGCGGAAATGTCGGCGATCCGGTCTCTTCGGCAGACTCCTGGCAGGTTGGCCCGACCGGCACCGTGGTGTCCAAGAATGAGCAGCTGGATTATTCGCTCATCGAGTTCGGCTCCAAGGCCGAGGTGTCCCGTAGCTACAACGGCGTGACCGCTAATGGGGTTGGTGGCACCACCCAACCGGGCGATATCACCTGCAAGAGCGGCGTGGCCACCGGCCGTACCTGTGGCATGACCTTCCAGCACACCGAGCGCGTCACCGTCAACCAGGTGTGCGCCATGGTTGGAGACTCCGGCGCTCCGGTCTTCCGCAACGGCCGCATCGTCGGCTCGGTATCCCGCGGCCTGATTCCGGGGCTGCCGTCGTGCCACACCCCGTGGCAGGGCGCGCTGCACAACCCCACGGTTGTGTCTAACACCGATGCCATCATCGCGGATCTAAACCGCCGTGAGGGTGTAGGTTCCGGTTTCGCGCTCCCGGAGAACTAACCACCGCTGCGAAACCGGTCACGGAGCCGCGGGCGCGTGGCCGGGAGAGTACGTTTCTAACAAATAGTGCCCCAGATCCTTAAGGATCTGGGGCCTTATTTGATCGAAGCGTCACCGGGCGCGACGCTGGGGAATGACGCTGGCGTGCGGCGCCGCGCTGCGGTGCCGCGCTGCGGTGCCGCAGGGGAGTTAGGAGAGGGCGGAGAGGGCGACGTCATGAAGCTTGCCGTTGGAGGCAAGCGCTGAGCCGCCATGGGGCCCATCTTCACCGCGAACGTTGGTGAAGCGGCCACCGGCCTCGGTGACGAGGAGCGCCGGGGCGGCCAAGTCCCACAAGGAGACCTCGGGCTCGGCGGCGATGTCGACGGCGCCCTCGGCCACGAGGCAGTAATTCCAGAAGTCGCCGTAGCCGCGCAGACGCCAAACCTTGTCCGTCAAGGACACGAAAGCATCGCGGCTTGAGCCCCAACCGGACAAGGAACTCATAGCAAGGGAGGCATCCGCCACGTCGGAGACCTCGGAGACGCGCAGGCGCTTGGGCTCCCCGCCGAAGACGCGGTAGGCGCCGCCCCCCTTGGCCGCATACCAACGTCGGCGCAGGGCCGGGGCAGAAATGACGGAAACCACCGGCTCGCCGTCCTCCAGTAGTGAGATCAGCGTGGCCCAGACGGGGACGCCGCGCACGAAATTCTTCGTGCCATCGATGGGGTCGATGACCCACTGGCGGCCCTCGAAGCAGGCTTCGCCGCCGAATTCTTCGCCTAACACTTCATCGCGTGGGCGGGAGCGTTTCAGGGCTTCGCGGATGGCCTTTTCGCAGGCCAAGTCCGCATCGGAGACCGGAGTCATATCCGGCTTTTCCTTGACGGACAGATCGGCAGCCTCAAAGCGGTGCATCGTGATGGCATCCGCATGGCCGGCCATCTCCAAGGCCAAGCCGAGGTCTTCTTTGTACTTACCCACGGAGCCATTCCTCCATCTGATCAACTACCTGTTTATTACCCGCGATACACCATTCCACACCGCCGGCTTCAACCTTGCGCGCCGCGCCGCCTGCTGCGAGCACCAGCGCTTGACCCGGATACCAATCCCAATCCTTCACGGAATGCTGCATCCATGCTCCCCACGTGCCATCCGCCACGCAGGAGAGGTCCACGGACCCTGCGCCTAGCATGCGCACGGTGGCAAAGTGCGGGGCCACCTTTTCCCAGGCGGAGGCGATTGTGGGATCCGTGATGGAGGTGGGATGCAGGTACGTCGACAAGCACAGCTTGTCGGCGGGGGTGTCGGTGAGTTTGGCGACTTCCTTGCCGTCCAGGCTGGTGGGGAAGTCACGGCCACCAAACCACGTGTAGCCCATGGCGGGGCGGTGGACGGCGCCGAGGATGACCCCTTCAGCGTCGATAAGCGCGAGCGCAGAGCACCAGTAATCGGCGCCCGAGGCGAAGTTGTAGGTGCCATCGACGGGATCGATGACCCAGGTCCGGCCGGAGGCCGAGTCGCGGTTGGCGCCCTCCTCGCCCACGATGCCGTCCTCGCCGCGCAGGGCTTCGAGCACGCCGGCGACGAAACGCTCGGCGGCGAAGTCCGCGTCGGTGACGACATCGGAGACGGAGGTCTTTTGCTCTACGTCGACACCCTGCTCGCGCAGGCGCCAGGCCAGGCGGCCTGCGTTATAGACAAGCACCTGGGCAAGGTGAGCATCGGTATCGTCCGCGTGGGCGACGATGAAGGTCTTGATGATGGCATCGATCATCTCGGTGAGGCTTGGCTGGTCACTCATGCCGCCTATTGTCGCGCTAAACGCGGCCGATGGCTAATCAGGGAGAAAGAATAAGTAAAGTAGGGGGCTATGCGTCCGGAACAAACAGCTCGTCTTGAGGAACTCAGCGCCACTTTGACCTCCATTGAAAAGGTGATGGACCCGGAGGCGGTGTCCGAGCGTGTGCGCGAACTCGAGGCTCAGGCGGGGGATCCGTCGCTGTGGGACGACCCAGACCATGCGCAGAAGGTGACCTCGGAGCTCTCGGCGCAGCAGGCAAAACTGCGCAAGCTGAATTCCCTGCGGGGGCGGATCGAGGACCTTCCGGTCATGTCCGAACTAGCGGAGGAGGAGGGCGATGAGGCCTCCAAGGAACTCGTGGACACAGAGCTGAAAGATCTTGGCGCGGCCATCGAGGCGCTCGAGGTAACCACGATGCTCTCCGGCGAGTATGACGAGCGCGAGGCCGTCATCAACATCCGCTCCGGCGCGGGTGGCGTGGATGCGGCGGACTGGGCGGAGATGCTCATGCGTATGTACACGCGCTGGGCGGAAAAGCACGGACACAAGGTCGATGTCTATGACATTTCCTATGCCGAAGAGGCCGGTATCAAGTCTGCCACCTTCGTGGTGCACGGCGAATACATGTATGGCCAGCTTTCCGTGGAGCAAGGTGCGCACCGCCTCGTGCGCATCTCGCCTTTTGATAACCAAGGCCGCCGCCAGACCTCCTTCGCGGAGGTGGAGGTGCTGCCGGTGGTGGAGCAGACTGACTCCATCGAGGTTCCGGATTCGGAGGTGCGCGTGGATGTCTACCGCTCTTCGGGTCCTGGTGGTCAGTCCGTGAATACGACGGACTCGGCGGTGCGCCTGACACACATCCCGACGGGCATCGTGGTGACCTGTCAGAACGAGAAGTCCCAGATCCAGAACAAGGCTTCTGCCATGCGCGTGCTGCAAGCGAAGTTGTTGGAGCGCAAGCGCCAGGAAGAGCGAGCGGAGCTTGATGCGCTGGGCGCCGGTGGCAATGCATCCTGGGGCAACCAGATGCGCTCCTATGTGCTGCATCCGTACCAGATGGTCAAGGATCTGCGGACGAATTACGAGGTGGGGGATCCCTCCAAGGTCTTGGACGGAGATATCGATGGCTTCCTGGAATCCGGAATCCGGTGGCGCATGGCGCAGCAGGAGGCCTAGGCCCGAGTGGCAAATGTTGCTAATGTGGCTTAAGTGATCACTTTCGAGAATGTGTCCAAGGTCTATCCGACCTCCACTAGGCCCGCGCTGGACAACGTGTCCTTTGAGATTGAAGACGGCGAATTCGTCTTCCTCATCGGCCCGTCCGGCTCCGGCAAGTCGACCTTCCTCCAGCTCATGGTGCGCGAAACCAATGTGAGCTCGGGAGACATTTACTTCGGGGACTTCCACGTCAACACGTTGAAAGGCCGCGAGGTCAATAGCCTGCGCCAATCCATCGGCTACGTCTTCCAGGATTTCCGGCTCCTGCCCAAGCTCAACGTCTACGACAACGTCGCCTTTGCCCTCGAGGTCATTGGCAAGCGCAAGGCGCGGATTGCCAAGCAAGTGCCCGAGGTCCTCGACATGGTCGGCCTAGGCGCCAAGCAGCATCGCATGCCGCACGAGCTTTCCGGCGGTGAGCAGCAGCGCGTGGCGATCGCGAGGGCCTTTGTCAACCGCCCCAAGCTGCTGCTTGCCGACGAACCCACGGGCAACCTCGATCCCTCCACTGCCGCGGAGATCATGGCCTTGCTCACCAAGATCAATCGCCACGGAACCACAGTGGTGATGTCGACGCACAACGCGCGCGCAGTCAACGAGGCCCGCCAGCGCGTCATCGAGCTGCACAACGGCACGCTCGTGCGTGATGAGAAGAATGCAATGTACGGGGAGGCGGTCTAGGTGAATCTAGGCTTTGTTTTCAGGGAAGCCTTTAAGGGGCTCGGGCGCAACATCACCATGACTATCGCCATGGTGATTACCACCGCCATTTCGGTGGCGTTGGTGGTGGCCGGCGTCTTGGTCACCCAGATGACCAATGACACCAAGGACATCTACCTCGAGCGTGTCGAGGTCATGGTCCAGCTCAATGAGGAGATTTCAGCCAACGATCCGGAGTGTAAGGACGCGGCGTGTGCCGGGCTGAAGAAGAAACTGGAAGCGGATGAGGACATTGAGTCCGTGAGCTACCGCAACCGCGAGGATTCCTATCAGCGCTTCGTGGAGCTGTTCAAGGACACCGATCCGGTCATGGTTGAGGAAACCTCCCCGGATGCACTGCCGGCTGCCTTCCACGTGCGGTTGAAGGATCCGACGGATACCGCGCCTATCGACGCCATCGCTTCCGACCCCGCTGTCAGCGACATCGTCGACCAGCAGGAGGAGGTTCGCAGCGCCGCTGGCAACTTGGACGCCATCCGGAATGCCACCTTCATCCTTGCCGCGGTCATGGCGCTTGCAGCCATCATGCTGATTGCGAACATGGTGCAGATCGCCGCCTACCAGCGCCAGCGGGAGACCGCGATTATGCGTATCGTCGGTGCCTCGCGGTGGGTTACTCACGCGCCCTTCATCATGGAAGCAGTCCTCGGTGCTGTCGGCGGCGTTGTCCTCGCCGGTATTGGCGTCATCCTGGGCAAGAACACCGTGCTCGATCCCGCCCTCAACGACCTGTACCACAACCAGCTTCTAGCCCCGGTGACCTCTGGGGACGTCTGGACGGCGCTGCCCATCGTCGGGCTTGTGGCAATTGTGTGTGCTGCGCTGACCGCACAGGTAACGATGCGCGCCTACGTGCGGACCTAGAGCTGCAGGGGCGATGTGGATTTTGCCTGGCAGTAGCGTAATATAGTCCGAACTATGGCGAAGAAGGCAAAGAAGAAAAAGGCGGCCGTCGACAATAACTCGACCCTGGCCACCAACCGACGTGCCCGCCACGACTACACCATCCTCGACACCCTGGAATGCGGCATGGTGCTCGTGGGCACCGAAATCAAATCGATGCGCGAAGGCAAGATTTCCCTGGCGGATGCCTTCGCCACTATTGACGACGGCGAAGTCTACATCCGCAATCTCCACATCCCGGAGTACTCCCAGGGAACGTGGACGAATCACTCGCCCAAGCGCACGCGTAAGCTTCTCTTGCACCGCAGGGAGATAGACAAACTCATGGGGCAGGTGCGCGACGGCAACAAGACCCTGATCCCGCTCAAGGTCTACCTGAAGGACGGACGCGCCAAGTGTGAACTCGGCCTGGCCAAGGGTAAGCAGGACTATGACAAGCGTGAGGCGATTAAGCGCCGTGACCAGGACCGCGACATCACCCGCGAGCTCGGGCGCCGCGTAAAGGGGATCAACGCCTAACCTGGGATCCATGATTTATACGGCCAAGGTTCATGACGTTATTCGGGGTGAGGAGCAACCGCGTGGGGTAGCGGTGCTCGTCGATAAGCTCTGGCCCCGTGGCGTGGCCAAGGAGCGCCTGCCCTATGACCACTGGTTCAAGGATGTCGCGCCCAGTCCGGGGTTGCGTAAGTGGTGGGGACACGATGCCGACACCTTTGAGGAGTTTACCCGGCGCTACCGCGCAGAACTCGACGCGAATGACAGCGAGGAGCTGGAACAACTGCGCCACCTTGCTGAGCTTGGCGACGTCACTCTTCTCTTCGCCGCCAAGGACCGCGAGATCAACCACGCCACTGTGCTGAAGGCGTGGTTAGAGGAAAGCTAGACGAATAGTCCCCAGATGGTGGCGCCCACGGCGATGAGGCCCGTGACGACAACGAACACGTTGCTGGGGCGGCCGCGGAATTGCTTGAGGGCATCGATGCGGTGGATGGCATACATCGGCAGCAGGTAGAGGATCGAGGCAATGAAGGGGCCGCCGATGGCTTCGATAAGCCCCAGGATCGATGGATCGATGATCGCGACAACCCACGCGGCCACGAAGATGATGCCGTGCATGATGGAATTGACCTGCTTTTCCGAGAGCTTTGCCGTAGCGCGCGGTGCGGCGCTGCGCAGCAGGAAGTTGCCGCCCTCCGTGGCGCCCAGCACGTGGCCGAAGTAGGAGGAGATGATGGCGATCATCGCGATGATGGGGGAGAGGAATGCCAAGACCGGAACGCCAGTGACGTTGGCCAGGTAAGACAGAACCGGCAGGTTTTGCTCGCGGGCCTCCGCGAGTCCGTCCGCACCGAGCGTGAGGGTGCAGGACCACACGAAGAACATGGTGAATACGGTGAGCAGAATGGCGGTCAGTGCCAGAGCGCGCGAGGCGTTTTCGGAGCTCTTCTCGCGGCCGTGTGCGGCGACCATGGCCAAAGAAAACTGGGAGATGGCGGGAGAGTGGTTAAAGGAGAAGACCAGCACGGGGATGATGAGGGCGACAGCACCGACGACGCGCCAATCATTGTTGCCCACCTCCATGAAGGAGGCGATATCCCAGCGCGGGATGAGGTAAATGGACAGCGCGCCGAGACAGAAGATCAGCGGATACACCAGGAACTGCGTGACGGCGAGCACCATGCGTTGGCCAAAGGCGAAGACGATGGTCATGATGCCCACGAGGAGGAAGGACAATAGAGGACGCGGAACCGAGGGCCCGTGTAGCTGGTTGACGATGAAACTATCAACCGTATTGGTGATCGACACTCCATAAATGAGGACGATGGGGAAAATTGCGCAGAAGTAGACCACCGAGATGATAAATCCTGCGCTTTTGCCGAAGTAGTCCGTGACCACCGCGGTGATGTCTTCACCCTGGCGTGGCGATGCACAAATCATGCGGGCGAGCCCGCGGTGGGAGAAGTATGTCATCGGGCCGATCAGGATGGTTGCCACGAGTAGCGGCCAGAAGCCGAAGCTGCCGGCGTTGATGGGAAGGAACAAAATGCCGGCGCCCACGGCGGTACCAAAGAGGGAGATGGCCCATTCGGTATTGCTCGCTTGATGGTGGGCGGTTTCTTGGGATCTGGAGGTTTCGGTGGTTGCGCTCACTTTGCAGCCTTTAACAAAGTAGGTGAATAGGACTCACACACCTTAACAGCGTTTAAGTTGATGTTAATCACAAGGGGGTGCTTATGAAAGCTATGCCTCATGTGGCCTGGGGTGAAGCTTGCGGGAATAGGGGCGGGTGCAGTAGCGTTGAACGAACCGTAGGGCGCGCAAAGGCGCGTGCTGCGCAGCTTTCACAGCAATGTGTAATCGAGGGGTCGACATGGTTTCGACTTCGTACATTGAGCCAGGGGAAGCGTGCCGGTGCAGGCTAGAGACCACCGTTAAGCGTCGTAGCAACCAATAAACGCAGAGAAGAACTCTCAGCGTGACTACGCCCTCGCTGCCTAATTTCAGTGACGCGTGTCTGTCAGCCTAGGTTTGGTTCCTGACCTAGATCCTGGCATCGACTAGGGAACTTGCCTGACCGGTTTGTTGTTCGGCCGGTTGGGGACTTTAAGAGCAACTGGGCCCATCATCCGGAGCGAGTTTGCCCGAGCCGGAGGGCCGAGTAGAGATCCTGTGCAGACTGCGCACGGAGAAGCCCTGGCGAGGTGACGAAGGACCCGGGTTCAATTCCCGGCGGCTCCACTGAATAACAAGAAACCCGCTGGCCATAACGGCCAGCGGGTTTCTTGTGTGAAGGGGGAGGATTAACCGATCGGGTAACCGGTGACCGGGCCCTCAGTGTTTGGCTGCCAGCCCAGCGCAGGGGCGATATGGGTGGCGAAGCTTTCGAGAATCTTCACGTTGACGTCCACGCCCATGCCGGTCGGGATGGTGATCAGTAGGGTGTCGGCGGACATGACGGCCGGGTCGGCCTTGAGCTGCTCGATGAGCTTGTCAGGCTCGGCGGCATAGGTGCGGCCGAAGGTGGAAGCACCGACGTCGGGCAGCATGCCCACTTGGTCGGAGCCGGAGGCCTGCATGCCGAATCGCTGCATATCGGCGCCGTCTACGATCGGGAAGATGGAGCGGGAGACGGACACGCGCGGGATCCAGTCGTGGCCCGCTTCCTTCCAGGCAGCACGGTAGCGGCTGATCTGGTCTGCCTGGATCTCACCTAAGGTCGCGGCGGTGGTCTCGGAAACCAAGGTGGAAGACATCAGGTTCAGTCCGTCCCTGGCGGTCTGCCCTGCCGAAGTATGAGTACCGGAGCCGTAGAAGATGTGCTTGCGTAGATCAGGGGCAATGGGGAAGACAGGGAGGGCGGAGCCGGGCTGGAACATATTCGGGTACTGGCGGTCTAGAGGTGCGGCGGTGGCAAACCCGTTGCCGTCCACCGCAGCCATGAACGCCTCGAGGTGAGCTCGTGCCACGTCCGCGCCGTTGGGGGCCTCGCCCTTGTAGCCGAAAGCCTCCCAACCACGCTCGGCAACCTCCGGGGCGCCGCGCGAGACGCCCAAGGCCACGCGGCCGCCGGAGATTTGGTAGAGGGATGCGGCCTCTTCGGCGAGGTAGAGCGGGTTTTCGTACCGCATGTCGATCACGCCGGTGCCCACCTCAATGTTCTTGGTGGTGGCGGCTACTGCGCCGAGCAGCGGCATCGGGGCTGAGGCTTGCGGTACGAAGTGGTGGACGCGGAAAGACGCGTTGTTCACACCGATCTCATCTGCAGCCTGGGCGATTTCCAGGTGGATCTTCGCGACTTCTTCCGCGGACGGGCCGCGCTGGCCCCCGAATGCGTAGTGTCCGAAACTTAAGAATCCGAATGCTTTCATTGGTCAAACACTCCTATTGGTGACGTATCAACAACCAGGGTAGCGCCCCATCAGCAGATTGTCACGGTCTAAGGCTGCTCCGCCAAAATCCCCAGTTAGAAAGCGTTCTATCTGGGGTCTCTTCGTGTGTGGAGCCGCCGGGAATTGAACCCGGGTCCCAGATGCTCGTCCGTGCTCATAGGGCCTGCTTTAGGATGGCCGCATGGATACCGAATCTCTCCGCATCGCTGTCGTCTTGTTTGAAGGCTTTGAGCTTCTCGACGTCTTCGGACCCGTCCAGCTGCTTCAAGCGGTGCCTGACATCACCGTGGTTTTCGCCGGGCCGACGGGCGAGCCAGTTGCAAGCTCGCAGGGCGTGGAAGTGGTGCCGACGATTTCTTATGGGCAGATTGGGCCGACCGACGCTCTCCTCGTTCCCGGCGGTAAAGGAACCCGGCAGCTCGTAGGGGACGAATCTTTTCTGTCGTGGCTTCGTGGGTTGGGCGCACAAGCACCGTGGGTTGCCTCCGTGTGCACGGGTTCTGCGGTCTTGGCGGCAGCGGGGCTTTTGGAAGGCTACGCCGCGACGAGCAACAAGCGTGCCTTTGCGTGGGCGAGCTCCTTCGGGGAGTCCGTGATTTGGAAGCTCAAGGCGCGGTGGGTGCAGGACCGTAATCGGTGGACTTCCTCAGGCGTGGCGGCGGGGATGGATATGACGGTCGCACTCATTGAGTACCTCAGCTCCGAAGCTGTTGCCATCGACGCTGCCAACTTTGCGGAATTCGAGCCGCATCGCGATTGCGAGTGGGATCCTTTCGCCCGGCTTTATGGGCTGGTGCCCTCGAGCGTTGACGACGCTGAATGCGGGGAGTGACGTCTGGGAAGCCGACGACGCTCACGGTAGATAAGGTGCTAAAAACGGTCGATTTTGGGCCACTATTTACCGTGAGTGTAGCGATGGGTGAAAAGCGCTCTTGGTGAGAGGGCGCTCGGAACTTCGTCGTCAGCAGAAGCGTTAATGTTCTAGTGACTGATCAAATCTTGCGTGGTGAACTATGGCGATAAAGATGCCTATCGACTTAAGGCCGCTTCGTGTCGAGGATGCTACCGAGATGGCTACTGTGCTTTCCAGCCGTGCCCTGTACACGTTTACGGGTGGTGAGCCGCCTTCTGCTGATGAGCTTGCGCGACGGTACGCGTTCCAAACCCGAGGCGGCTCGAGCGACGGTACCGAAGAATGGATCAATCTCATCGTCACCCTCGGTTCGAGTAAGCAACCGATAGGTTACGTCCAGGCGACTGTGCCCCGCAGCGGTGATGCGACGGAGATCGCATGGGTGATTGGGAAACAGTGGCAGGGGCATGGATACGCCAAGGAAGCCGTGAAACTGCTTAGCGCTTATCTTGCGGAGCGAGGCATTACGCATCTCATCGCTCATATCCATCCCGAGCACTTAGCCTCACAGCATGTCGCTGCCTATGCAGGGATGAGCCCCACGGCACAGGTCGTTGACGGCGAAGTCCGTTGGGAGCGCAGATAGTCTCCAACAAAATCGTGAAAAGCGAGCATCATTGCCAACTCAGGGCTAATGGACACCTCTCAGTGTTGTTCACGGTAGATAAGGGGCTAAAAACGGCGTCGATTTTGGGGCGCTATTTGCAGTGAGCGTAATGAGAATCCCGTGAGGGGTGTAGGGGCGCGGGGCGAAAGCGGAGGACGGCTGGCCGGGAAAATGTGACGAAGAAGGAAAATATTTGTTACCCAAGTTACATTCCCGTGGTAGCCTTTCCCCAACAGTGTGACGTGGAGCACTGGGACTGACCCCTACGACAGGAGTACCCATGAACAGCCCATCCAATGCAGCGCCACAAGGCGGCGCTGGCACCGCGGAAAAGCCGAAGTCGCATCCCGCAAAGGCTGAGCAAAAGCAGAGCCAACAATCCAGCGGGGGAATGCTGGATAAGTTCCTCAATGGTGTCGAATACATCGGCAACAAGCTGCCGGAGCCCTTCACCATCTTCCTGATCCTCTTCGTGATCACAGGTGTGCTTTCCACCATCATGGCGAAGATGGGCGTGGAAATTAAGATTCCCGGTAGCGATGAAATTCAGCCAGTTAAAGGCCTGTTCACCGGTGAGGGGCTGACCTGGTTCACCACGACAATGGGGGAGAACTATATCAACTTTCCGCCGCTGGTGACGGTACTTCCCATCATGCTGGCGGTAGGTGTGGCGGAGCGCTCCGGCATGCTCTCGGCGCTCATCCGTAAGCTCTTCGGTTCCGCGAAGCCGTGGCTGCTGCCCTATGCAGTCGGCGTCATCGGCGTGACCGCTTCGGTCATGGCGGATGCCGCCTTTGTCATCGTCCCGCCGCTGGCGGCGATGGTCTTCAAAGCCGCGGGCCGCCACCCAGTGGCTGGCCTGATTGGTGGCTTCGCCGCCGTGGGCGCTGGCTATTCCACATCCTTGGTGCCGACTTCCTTGGATGCGCTCTTTGCCGGTATTACCACCGCGGTCATGGATACCCTGCCGAATACTGACTTTGCGCCGGTTAACGCCATGTCGAATTACTACTTCAACGTGGCCTCCTCCATCGTGCTGGGTGTGCTGGCTGGTTTCATCATCGACAAGGTCATCGAGCCGCGCATGTGGCAGCAGGAAGTTCCCACTGAGGAAGATATTGATCCCGAGGACGCCGCTGAGCGTGGTGACCGCGATGAAAACGGCGAGGAGCTCACCGCTGAACTGCGCCCGGCCGAATCCAAGGGCCTCATCTGGTCCGGTGTGGCCACGGTCATCCTCACCGCCATCATCCTCTTCGCGGTCCTTCTGCCAGAATCGCCGTGGCGCAATGAGGAGGGCAGCTTCTTGCCCAAGTCCCCGCTGCTGAATTCCATCGTCTTCATCGTTTTCGCCTACTTCTTGGTGCTCGGCGTTGTCTACGGCAAGGTTGTCGGCACGGTCAAGGGAATCACCGACGTCGTGAACATGATGATCGGTGCTCTCAAAGACATGATGAGCTTCCTTATTCTGGCCTTCATCCTGGGTCAGTTCGTGGCGCTCTTTGCGTGGACCGGTATCGGTACCTTTACTGCCGTGAAGGGTGCGGCCTTCCTCGAATCCATCGGGCTTACCGGCTTCCCAGCCATTTTCGCCTTCATCGCGCTCGCGTCGTGCCTGAACCTGCTGATCATTTCCGGTTCTTCCATGTGGACGCTCATGGCGGCGGTCTTCGTTCCGATGTTTGCCCTGCTGGGCTATGAGCCGGCCTTCATTCAGGGTGCGTTCCGCGTTGGTGATTCCGCGACCCAGATCATCACCCCGCTGAACCCGTACATGATCGTCATGCTTGGCTTCCTCCAGCGCTATGAGCGCGGGGCGGGCCTGGGAACACTGATGTCGCGCCTCGTGCCCTTCGTTATCCCGTTCTTTACCGCTTGGGCAATTCTGCTGGCCATCTGGTTCTATGTGGATCTTCCGCTGGGACCGGGCAACAACGTCATGATTGGTTAAATGCATGGATCAACGCAACAACCCATCGACAGCGTATTTGGAGGCGATGGAGGAGGGCGTCGCCAAGCGCGTGGCGTCCGCCGCCCCACCGGAAAAGCACGGAGAAGACTACCCGGGCCAATCGTGGCTCTGGGACGCTGCTGCCGCACAGGCAGATGCCCTGCGGGAGCAGGCAGCGCACATCGTTGCGGATCTGCACGCCCACCCCGAAACCGCTTTTGAGGAGCATCGCTCCATGGCGGTACTCGCGGACCTCGTGGAGGAGCATGGTTTTTCCACGCGCCGCGGGGTCTATGGTGTGGAGACCGCGTTCGAAGCCTCGTGGCAGAGCCCGGATTTCGATCCCGAGCAGCATCCCACCGTGGCCATCCTGGCGGAGTATGATGCCCTGCCGCATATTGGGCACGCGTGTGGGCACAATGTCATCGCCGCGGCGGGTGTTACTGGATTCTTGGCGGCTACTGCCGTGCTGGACGACGCCACCCCTTCCTTATCCGGCCGCGTCCTTCTCCAGGGGACCCCGGCGGAGGAAGGCCATTCCGGCAAGGAATACATGATTCGCGGAGGCAGCCTCGACGGTGTGGATGCCGCAGTGATGATCCATGGCTTTGGTTATGACATCGGCGCGCACGCCTGGGTAGGCCGCCGCATTTTGCGTGTGACATTTCGTGGTGTGGCTGCACATGCGAGCTCCCAGCCGTTTATGGGGCGCAACGCCCTCGACGCTGCGAGCTTGGCCTACCAGGGCATAGGTCTGATGCGGCAGCAGATGCCGCCTTCGGATCGCGTGCACGCCATCATGGGCGGTGGCGATCGCCCTTCCATTATTCCGAGCGAGGCGGAGATGACTATTTACGTGCGCTCGTTGGGAACGCGCACGCTCATGGATCTGTCCGCCAGGGTGGAAGACATCGTCCAGGGCGCAGCGCTCATGGCCGGCGTTGAGGTGGATGTGGATTGGGACGAGCATCCGATGACGCTGCCCGTGCGCAACAATGCGGCGCTGGTGGACCGCTGGACGGCGACGCAAGCGCGCCGGGGGCGCACCGCGCTGCCGGCGGGGACGGTTCCGGATACGGTGGCTGCCTCGACGGACTTCGGCAACGTCTCCCACCTAGTTCCGGGTTTGCACCCGATGGTGCAGGTTTCGCCTGCCGACGTCGCCCTGCATACCGAGGACTTCGCCCGCTGGGCGGCCACGCCGCAGGCGGTGGATGCGGCTGTCGATTCCGCTGCAGGGTTGGCGCAAGTAGCGCTAGATTTCTTGGCGGACTCGAACTTTCGCCGCGCGGCGCAGGAAGACTTTGATAGGGAAGGGCCCGTATCGGTGGCCGATCTCATCGCGGAGAAGGGGTAGCGGGCCACGTTCTTGTAATGGCACGTCACGGGGCGTCGCCCAGCGTATGCGTACCCCCGTGATGAATTAAGAAACAATTGTGTGCTTGAAAGGTAAGCCTTACATAGGTTAGGTTATGCGCTGACATTATTTGCCAGCTGTGGTTAGCCACACCTAATATGCAAGGAAGCTATGTTTACTCTTTCTCGCCGTGCCGCAGGCGCGACCGTCACCAAAGTTGCCGCCACCCTCTCCGTGGCTGCGCTCGCTCTAACGGGTTGCTCCGCAAACCAATCCCAGGATTCTGCTGAGCCGACCAACTCCGCAGCCGCGGACTCCTCCACGATTACGCTGGAGGATAACTTTGGTTCGAAGGACGTCGCGCTGCCGGTAGAGAACCCCGCGGTGACGGATAACCGCGCTTTCTCCGTTCTGGCTCAGTGGGATGTTGACCTCGCCGCCGCGCCGCTTCCGCTGGTGCCGAAGTCCCTGCGTGATACCTACAACGAGAACACCGTCGAGGTTGACCTGGGCTCCCATAAGGAGCCGGATCTGGAAAACCTCGTGGCGGCGGAGCCGGACGTGGTGTGGAACGGTCAGCGTTTCGAGCAGCACCAGGAGGACATCGAGAAGCTGCTCGAAGATGTTCCAGTTGTTGACTTCGAGCCGCGCGATGACAAGGACTTCTTCGAAGAGCTCAAGCGCCACACCGAGGCGCTGGGCCAGGTCTTTGGCCACGAGGAAGACGCCGAAAAGCTCATCGCGGACTTCGACGCTGCAGCCGAGCGTGCCAAGAAGGCCTATGACCCTGAGCAGAAGGTGATGGCCGTGAATACCTCCGGTGGGGAAATCGGCTACATCGCCCCCGGTGTTGGGCGCGTGTATGGTCCGGTCTTCGATTTGCTCGGCCTGACCCCGGCCCTAGAGGTCGACAATGCTTCTGACGACCACGAGGGTGACGATATCTCCGTCGAGGCGATTGCTCAGTCCAACCCGGATTGGATCCTCGTTATGGACCGCGACGCTGCCATTTCCAAGGAAGGCGAGCAGGTCACCCCGGGTGAGAAGCTGGTCAAGGACAATGCGGCGCTGAAGAGCGTGAGCGCGGTAAAGGACGGCAACGTTTACGTGGCGCCGAATGACACCTACATTGATGAGTCGATCATTACCTACACCGAGATCTTGAACGCGCTTGCCGACGCCTTCGAGAAGGCCCAAGCCTAAACAGTTCTGCGTTAGCGAAGGAGAAGAATCACAACGTGACGGTGAAGAGTAGCGCTGCTGCACAGCGGCCAGCCGCGAACAAGCGCAGCTCGCGCGGTTCTGTGCTGACCTGGAAGCTGGGCCTTGGCGTACTCGGTGTCATTGCGCTGCTTCTTCTTTCCCTCATGGTGGGCGAGTACAGCATCCTCGATAACGAGGATGGCTGGGACATGTTCTTCACCACTCGCGTGCCGCGCACCGTAGCGCTCGTCTTGGCGGGCGCTGCGATGGCAATGAGCGGTTTGGTTATGCAGCTGCTGACTCAAAACCGCTTCGTGGAACCCACGACGACGGGCACCACCGAGTGGGCTGGGTTAGGCCTACTCTTTTCCCTTATCCTCTTCCCGCACGCATCGGTGCTGGTGAAGATGATCATTTCGGTGCTCTTCGCTTTCGTGGGCACCATGGTGTTTTTCGCGTTCCTGCGTCGCGTGGCACTGCGCTCTTCACTCATCGTGCCGATCATCGGCATTATGCTGGGCGCTGTCGTTAGTGCGGTGTCGTCCTACGTAGCGCTAGCGACGGATACCTTGCAGCAGCTCGGCATCTGGTTCATGGGATCCTTTACCTCTGTCTATGAAGGACAGTACGAAGTCCTGTGGATCGTGCTCCTGGTTTTGCTGGCGGTGTATTTCTACGCGGATAAACTCACCGTCGCCGGGCTAGGGGAGGACATCGCCACCAATATTGGCCTGAACTACCAGCGGATGATCCTGCTGGGAACCGGCCTCATCGCGGTAGCGACGGGCGTGGTCACCGTCGTCGTTGGCGCCCTGCCTTTCTTGGGCCTCATCGTGCCTAATGTGGTGAGCATGGTGCGCGGCGATGACCTGCGCTCTAATCTTCCATGGGTCTGCCTGCTCGGCATCGCCACGGTGACCCTGTGCGACCTGATTGGCCGCATCATCATTGCCCCGTTTGAGATGCCCGTATCGGTCATCCTGGGCGTTGTGGGTGCTATCGTTTTCGTCGTCTTGATCGTGAGGTCGACCAAGTGAGTGTGAGTATCTCTATCCCTGCGACGAAGGAAGCTGTGCAAGTTTCACGAGCCCGGCGAAACGTGGGCAGCTTCCAGTCTGCGGCTGCGGCGCGAAAGTACTGGATCATCCTCGGTGCTTTGATCTTCGCCGGGCTGCTCTTCGCCTTCGGCCTTTTGGCCTATGACAACCCCATGGACTTTGGGACCCGGAAGTGGTGGCTCATTGCGCGTCGCCGCGCTGATGCGGTGACCGCCATGGCGGTTGTCGCCGTGTGCCAAGCAGTCGCCACGGTAGCTTTCCACACGGTGACCAACAACCGAATCCTCACGCCCTCCATCATGGGCTTTGAATCCCTGTACGTGGCCATCAATACGGCTACGGTCTTCTTCCTCGGTGCTGCCGGCCTGACCCAGGCGCGGACCATGGGAACCTTTCTCATGCAGCTCGCGTTCATGGTGGCGCTGTCTGTGGTGCTGTATTCTTGGCTGCTGACTAGCCGCCGCAACAACATGCATGCGATGTTGCTCGTGGGCATCATTATCGGCGGCGGCCTCGGCTCGTTGGCAACGTTTATGCAGCGCATGCTCACCCCCAGCGAGTTCGATGTGCTCACCGCGCGGCTTTTTGGCTCCGTTAACAACGCGGAAAGTGAGTACTATCCCATCGCGATTCCGCTGGTCATTGCGGTGACACTGTTGATGTTCCTCAACTCCCGTCAGCTCAACGTGTTGGCATTAGGAAGAGATGCCGCCACAAACCTGGGCGTTAACCACAAGGTCAACGCCATCTACACGCTGATTTTGGTCTCCATCCTCATGGCCACGAGCACCGCGCTCGTCGGGCCCATGACCTTCCTCGGATTCCTCGTAGCAACGTTGGCCTACCAGGCGGCGGAGACTTATGACCACCGTTTCCTCTTCCCGATGGCTATAGCCACCGCCTTCGCTGTACTCACCGGCGCCTACTTCCTGATGGAGCACGTCTTTTACGCACAGGGCGTGGTCTCCATCATCATTGAGTTGGTGGGCGGCAGCGTCTTCCTCCTGGTCATTCTGCGAAAGGGCAAGCTGTGATCAAGCTTTCCAATGTTTCGAAGTCCTACTCCGGCGAGACCAACATCGGTCCCATCGATTTGGAAATTCCCTCCGGTGGCATCACGGCCCTCATCGGTCCGAATGGCGCGGGCAAATCTACGATGCTCACGATGATTGGCCGGCTTCTCGACGTCGACGAGGGCACCATCGAGGTCGCCGGCTACGACGTCGCTTCCACGAAATCGCAGGATCTGGCAAAGATCCTCTCCATCCTGCGCCAAGAAAACCACTTCATTACCAAGCTGACCGTGCGCCAGCTGGTGAGCTTCGGCCGGTTCCCTTACTCAAAGGGGCGTCTGACTGCAGAAGACGAAGAGGTAGTCTCGCGATACATTGACTTCTTCCGCCTTGGCGAATTGGAGAACCGCTACCTCGATGAACTCTCCGGCGGCCAGCGACAGCGCGCCTACGTGGCGATGGTGCTGTGCCAGGAGACGGACTACGTGCTTCTCGACGAACCCCTCAATAACCTCGACATTTCCCATTCGGTCGAGATGATGAAGCACCTGCGAAAGGCCGCCAAGGAATTCGGCCGCACGATCATCATCGTGTTGCACGACATCAACTTCGCTGCCCGCTACGCCGACTATATCTGTGCGGCCAAGGACGGTAGCATCGTTGCCTTCGGTGGGCCGGAGGACATCATGCGCGATGACATCCTGACTCCAATCTTTGAAACCCCCATCACGGTCATCGACGGACCGGATGGGCTCTTGGCCTGTTACCACTAGCTATTAACATTCGGGTGGACTGCCCGACAGTTAGAAAACCGCCCCAGGAAGAGCGCCAAAATGCGTATTTTCCTGGGGATTTGTTGTTTGTTGGGGGTGTGCGTATATTTATCCAGGTCGCCGCGAGGTAGCCGGGAGGTTAACTGGTGGTAGATGTTCGGGCAATGTTTGTTCGGCGGGTTTGACTTTGGTTGAGCTTGTTGGGTAAGGTTGTTCGGGCCGCTGCAGAGAGGTTAACGTTTGGTTAATTTTGTTTGTGGTGTGCGAACGATGTTTGAGAACTCAATAGTGTGCCAATGTACTTTTTGTGTTGGTTGATTTTATTTATTCTGGCCGTGATGCATTGTATGTGTGTTGTGGTTGGTGTATGCCGGATGGCGCTTTTCCTT
>NZ_KV805217.1:0-797 GCF_001811565.1 Corynebacterium sp. HMSC078A10
TGGAGTCTTTGTCGGCAACTGGTGAGCTTGTCAGCTGCCAGATGCACTACATGGAAAGGGTCCATGACTTTATCCGCCTGTGGTAGTTGCTGCTCGACTGCGGTGGCATATCCGGTGAACCCATCCATTGTCACCACCTGTATCTGCTTCCGGAAGCTGGGGTTGCGTTGTTTCAGCCACCCGCTGAGCACGTCGGCGGACCTGCCCGGTCGCATGTCTAACAAACGAGCAGGCCCACGCCCGTCCACCAGCGGGGTGAGGTCAACAAGTATGGTCACCAGGTTTGATGCCTGGCCTGGTTTTCTGGTGTGTTTCCATACGTGTTCATCGACTCCAAGAATGCGAACCCCGTCTAGGTGGTGAGGGTCGCCGTAGACAAGCTGGCGGCAGGCATCTAGTGCGACCTGGTTGACCAGGTCCCAGCCCACACCGAGTGCTTTGGCGGTGGCTGACACACTCATCCGGTCAATAGCAAGGCGCTGCAAGATCCAGCGGGTGACCCGGTAAGTGAGTTTGGCACCGTCATCAGCGCAGGTTAAAGATTCTTGGAAGATCTTTCTCTTACATGAGGCGGCTGTGCACCGGAACCTAGGGACTGTTACGTGCAGCCTGGTGGGGAATCCAACAACAGGAAGATCAACGAGTCGACGGGTGATGTGGTCGCGTAACTTTCCTGGCTGTCCGCAGTCCGGGCACACACCGCTAACGGCTACTGGTGTGGCCTCAATGATGGTCAGCGGCCCGGCATCAGCAGCACCGGTGATAGCAAGTCCGATTTCCGCGGTACGGCAGATGGT
>NZ_KV805217.1:897-76273 GCF_001811565.1 Corynebacterium sp. HMSC078A10
CCCGCTGAACCCATCGATTTCTACCTCACCCCAAAACCGGAAGAGCCCCATTGAGCACAGCGCTAGTCAACGCCTGCTGGAGCGCCCAAAGTATTGCCCAGTGTCGGCTGCGCACTGAGCAGGAGCGGATTCCGTGTGCGCATGCAAACACAGCGCTAAGGAAAGCTTTCTCCCGATCATCAGACACGCTGAATCACTTTGACTAAAACCTGATTCACGTGTTTAATCGAAGTCAACAAGGAGCACAAAATGAACATCCCCACCGACTTCGGTGAGCGTGTCCGCGCGCAGCGTCAACTTCGCGGACTCAGCCAAAGAGAGCTCGCCGCCATGACCGATGAAATTCTGTCCCAGCCCACCCTGGCTCGCCTAGAGAAAGGCACAGCCACGCCAACTCTCCACCACATCATGGCCCTCGCGTGGGCTCTTGGTATAGATGCCGCTGAGCTTGTGGACGCCACCCCGCTCTCCCAGCGTGTACGCGTTGCGGCCCGTGGCCACCAGGCCAAAACCGAGGAAGCAACACAAACTCTTCTGCCTTATCTCCAGCTACGAGTGAACCTGGATAGCGCACATGCCTAATTCAACGAGCCCCTCACAACAGGGCGTTGAGCTGGCTGCTGATTTTCGCGCGAAGCACGACCTCGGATTAGAACCTGTCAGCGACATCAACAATCTCATGAAGCTCGTTGACGCTGACTTCATCGTGCTCGACTTGACGGATGACCTCGATGCACTGACTCTTCGCGATCCTGTTTCAGGTGCCCTAACCGTAGGGATTAGCACGAGCAACAATCCTTTCCGACAACGTTTCACCGTCGCCCACGAAATCGGGCACATCGTGGCCGGGGACATCACGGAGGATGGCGCTTCCTTGCAATGTGACAAGACTCTGCCTTCCGAAACACGCGCAAACACCTTTGCGCGCTGCGTACTCTGCCCTGAAGAAGCGTTGCAAGAGCTGCCTCCATACGCAGATGCGGAAGAGCTATTGTCTGCAGTTGTCCAACGATTCCAAGTCTCTCCGCATGTAGCAGCTATCCAACTGCACCAAGCTGGACTTATTTCGAAAGAAACAAAGGAAGAGCTAAGGGAACACACCGCCAAGGGACTCGCCTCCCGCTTCGGATGGAAAGCCTCGTATGACCACGCACGCAAAATTGCTGCTCTGCCACGGGCTTCCGAAAGGCTCGTTGCCGATGCCTACAAGGCCTACTCCCAAGGACTCATCACCCTGTCAACCGTAGCGTTCGCCGAGCAGGTAAGCCCCGAGGAAGTAGCAGATTCAATGCAAACCGCTCCAAGTTCTGTCAGCCAGAATCTCACAGATCAGCGCGATATAGAGGCAGACCTGGATGACTTCTTCGCCAACGAGTAGGTTCGCCATGACTAGAAGGTTCATCGTTGCGGACACCAGCGTGTTACTAAACTTCATCTGCGCCGGTGAGCAGGACCTGCTTCTCAAGTTCGTAGACGATGAGCAGCTTCACGTGCCTGCGGCGGTCAGAGACGAAGTAGAGAGAAAACTGAAAGCTCCGCGGTTTCAGTGCGGAGCCCAAACATGGGCATCACTCATTACTCATGGACACGTGCACGTGCTTGACGACGACATGGATCGCCTCTTCAAATACATCCGCCTATTCGCGGGCCCCAGATTCTCGATCCAGGGTGGAATGGCGAAGAATCTGGGAGAATACGTCGCAATCGCTCACTGTCTAGCACTCCTTGATGAGGACCCTTCGGTGCGTACTGCCGTCATTATCGATGACGAAGACGCGAAAGCCCTCATACGCAAGCGACAGGCAGCAAGGGCCTTTAGCACCGAAGCAGTACTCTTCCGCTGTGTGAAGCTCGGTATCCTTACCGACCGTGGACAATCCCGCAAGGTGTGGGAGAAGCTCTCAAGATTCGATGTCTTCGTCCCATTCGAGACCACTCGGCTAAATGACCGCTCGGTTTACCGAGGCGCCATGTAGTCATCCGCCCCATCCAGCAGCTACTGCCGTCCAGCCGCTTCAACTATTCCAAAACCAACGCCGCCGTCTCCTCCGGCGGCACATTCTTCAACTGACGACTCTTGATAGCCCACGACGCCAGCCCCAGCACAATCCAGACCACCAGCGCGACGAGCGGAGCCGTTCCCAGCATGCCAGGCGAGCCCGGGACAAAGAGCAGCGCCAAGAACCCGACGGAGAGAATGCACCCGGCCAGCGCAAAGCACTCATAAAACTTGTTCGGCGCAATGGGCTTGGGCATCCCGGGGACCTGCCCAGTGCGCGCAATCTTCCATGCGCAGAAGCACGTATAGAAATACGCCACTGTGATACCAGCACTCGACATATCGACGACCCATGTCAAGGCCGCGCGCCCAAACCACGGAGTCACCAGGCACACTGCGCACACCAGAAGAATCGCATTCCGAGGGGTACGCTCCTCGCCGTTTAGCTCGCCTAACCGACTAGGGACCAGGTTGGCGCGACCAAGGGTAAACAACACACGGCTTGCTGCAGTGAAGAACCCGTTAAGCCCAGTACGGACTCCAGCGCTGACGGCTACAACCATGAGCACCAAACCGGCAGGCCTCATTACGCCGTTGATGGCTGCCGCTGGCGGAACACCGACGGGAAAGCGAGTGCAAGCTCCGGGCACTCGACGACGTAATAGATCAACTTCGACGCGACGATCACCACCACCGTAACGAGGATATGCGTGCCGGCCGCCCACGCCGCCGCCCTCTTCACCTACACACCACCACGGATTCTCGCCGTGGATGAACAAACAAACCTTCCTGGCACTGCCTGCGCTTGCCGACGCCTCCCCAACCACCATCACCGTCCTCGGCTCCGGCACCGCCGCCCGCCAACTTCACGCACTGGGCTGGTTGCAGCGAGCCGACATCACCTACTGGGGCAGTTTTGATGCTGCCGGCTTTGTCATTCTCGATGCCGAAGAACAGCGCGCCTTTCGCTTTTTCTTCAACCAAGGCCGGCTACGCATTAAATAGGAGCCGGGTTCTGTTTGTGTACGCAAACGCGGAAATTAGAGAGCCAGAGATCTTCGGACCCTCTACCCACAAAAAGACCCTCACCGGCGAGTAGCCAGGATGAGGGTCGAGCAGCAAATTTTGCGTATGACTTAAGGCTACTCCGTTTACGGATTATTCCTAACCAACACAATGATAGTCAATTCGTCAATTGACAACCACGCAAAAGGAATCAAAATGAGATGAAGTTGCTAGAAAATCGTGGTGGGGTCGGCTTCTATTAGACTATGGCAAAAGTGTCCTCGGATCCTTCAGAAGTTTTCTGTGCACGGATCTGGTAACTTAAGCCCATATAGTGAACTTCACCCCGTTGAGCAGAGGTCCTCTTCATGAGAAAACGTGCAAAGCAAACTGAGGAAATAACCAGCGATCTGACCTCGAGGCTAGCTACCGAGCTAGTAAAGGCATATTCTGATCTACTCTTTGAGATTGATCGCGATGAGAAGCTCTTAAAGGGCATCCAACGTCGTGACGAAGAAATTCGGAGGTTAAAATCGCAAATCCGGAAGCTTGAAAGCACTAAGTCTCTACGCCTTCAACGCCGCTACTGGAACCTTCGGAAAAAGATTTTAGGAAACAACTAACTATGCAGGAATCAGCTATCAACAAGCAATTAAAACGTCTGCGCAGCCTCAAGAAACAAGTTAAGGCGGCCAAATTAAAAGCGGAAGCAATCCTTAATGCTCATCCGACGGGAAGAAAAGCTGGATACCAAGCTCACTCAGGCGGGTTCGTTGAACCAATCAAAAACCGTGCGGAGTATATGAAACAGTACGCCCAGTATCGTACAAACACTGAAGCTTGCATAGAAGAATTGCTTGCTGAAGCCGCTTCTCTGCCCGTAGCAACTACTCAAAAGTGGGACAAACCGCGCGACGTCAAGATTGCAATTATCGCCGACGCCTTTCTCTTTGACTCCATAGAGGTTGCTGCCGATTTTGTACCTTTAACTCCCGAGAATTTTGAGGCTGTAGTACCCACAGTTGATATCCTTCTCGTAGTATCAGCTTGGCGCGGTCTCAACGACGAATGGTATGGCGCTGCGCAGAAAAACTCACCTAACCGTCGCCTAATCGAAGATGCGGTTATCCCTCTTGCAAAAGCCAACGAAATACCCGTTGTTTTCTATTCCAAGGAAGACCCGCCTAACTATAAGGCCTTTCTTAGCCTGGCAAAGCTTGCAGACTTTGTATTCACTTCAGCTGAGGAAATGATCCCCCAGTACAGGGAAGACATCGGACCAGACACTCCGATCAAGGCGCTCCGCTTTGGCGTTAACTACAAAAAGCACAATCCTTTAGGCTGTCAACGACACAAGGGGCGAGAGGTTGTATTCGCGGGCTCTTGGATGTCGCATAAGTACCCCGAGCGCGCAGGAGCTGCAGAAAAGATTTTCGATGGCGTCAATCAGTCAGACTCGGATCTTTTCATTATCGATCGGAATCTAGAGCTTGATCCGAACAAGTTTAAAAACGTGGAGAGGTATCTTTACCCGTCCAAATATCTCAAGAATCTTCATGGGCCACTTTCTCACGATCAGGTTTTACGACTACAGAAGCTGCTTCCGCTGGCGATAAACCTCAATTCAGTGGTTACAAGCCAAACAATGTTTGCAAACCGCGCCGTTGAACTCCAAGCAATGGGGACACTAGTGCTCTCCAATTACAGCGCTGGCCTAAATTCACGCTACCCACAAATAACCATGCTCGATTCTGAAGTAGATACCGAGCTATTCCTCGACACTCTGACCGACGAATACTTGAGCTACTGCCAGGTTGAAGGTATTCGCGAAGTGTTCCTCAACGACACCGCCTTCGAGCGAGTCGACGAAATACTAGAGGCGGTCGGAATAGAAGCAACCAAACCCGATCACAATGTCTATATCGTCAGTGATAGCAAACGACGCTTTGAGGAATTTCGCGATTCACAAGCAACCGAATCAGAGCTGAAGTGGATAACACCGAATGACCTAGATCGGGTAGAAGGCTCCAAGAACGGCGATGTCCTGATTTTCATTGATCGGATCCCGTTCAATGGACCAGATCTCGTAGACGATGCAATAGCAGCCTTCCGCTACTCGGATGCAGATATTTTGAAGTTTGCAGCCTTCGACGACTACCAGATCGCGTATGAACCAACTTCAAATGACTTGAGCAAGGACAGCGGACACGTCTACTGGCTCGCTGAAGGGCAAACGTTTCCCACCCTAGCCGTTGAGAAGGCGATGCTCATCAAAACAAGTGTGGCGACGCGACCCGTAAATATTGTCGGACGCAAGGAACCTGAGATATCGATCATCGTCCCCACATACAACAACGGACGACATCTCATCCACAAATGCTTCCAATCGCTCGTCAGAAGCAACATCTTCCCGAAGAGCGAAATCATTATTGTAGATGACGGCTCCACAGATCTTAAGACTCAGAAAACCGTAGATCTTATCGAACAGCTGTATCCAAACGTAAAGGTTTACCGTTACCCTGTCGGCGGCTCAGGAAGTGCGTCTCGTCCGCGAAACAAAGGGCTTGAATTAACTTCAACGCCTTACGTAACGTACCTAGATCCCGACAACGAGCAGCTAAATGATGCCTTCGACCAATTGCTAGCTCTCGCCAAAAAGAACAATCGTAATTTTGCAATTGGAAACATGATCCGATTCAAGGGCCGGCGATCTACGGTTAATAACTCCCGCTTCCTAAAAAACGCCATGGCAAAGAGTCCAAGCCTGAACGGTGAGAATGCCGAGCTTTTGAAGCAACTAAACTATAAGCCCATGAGTATCCAGGCACTCGTTGCCGATACTCACTGGTTGAAGAGCTTAGGACTAATTCAGCCAGTGGGGGCTGTTGGGCAGGACTCATACTTCTTCCAGCAGATGCTCTTCTACGCTGATAGTGTTTCCGTCACAACTCTCCCCGTACACGTTTATTATGCTGAGGTTTCCAATTCGACAGTTAACTCAATTTCTCCAAAGTTCTATTGGAAGTATATCCCGTTGGAAGAATCAAGATCTTCATGGTTAGACTCAATCGGGCTTAAAGAGCACTATATAGAAACTCGCTTCCGAGACTTCTTGAAGCTTTGGTATATTGAGAAACTTAAGTATGTTTCAGCCGAAGATCGTCAAGAATGTGTGACAATTATCGAAGAGATCACTTCTCTATACGGTATTGATATCCAGAATGATCAGGAGATAAAGAGCCTACTAGATGACGCGCGGAGGGGAAAGTATGTCTACTAGCGCGTTGCCTCCAATTCTGTACCCCGGAGCGCGACTACCGAAACCTACAGATGGCGAAAGCATCCGCTTCAGTTTTCTATTTGGAGGATGCAAAATATCGGCGATCTATTATCATCGGCGCGAATATTGTGACCGGCTATTTGTGGGATTTAATGGCGCAGTAAAACGAGAAGCAGAAAAAGATCCAAGGGAAGTATTTCAGCGCAGGACATGGGCTGAATCCATCGAGGCATCCTGTCTGTTCATTTCAGATCCCACCCTCCATCAGGACAACGAAATCCAGATTGGTTGGGGTCAAGGATCTGCGTTCTCAAAACCTTTCACAACAATGGCACAATGCGTCGATTTCATACGCGAGAATTTAGAAATCGAATCCAACAGGCGCATACTGTTTTTCGGCAGTTCAGCGGGCGGCTTTCAAGCTGTACAAATGCACTCCCGTTTTCCAGGCTCACGGTTTTTAGTGAATAATGCGCAATTCGATTGGTCAAAGTATCACAAAAAGTTTGTTGATACGATTATGCGGAATTCCCATCCCGGTATATCCCTCAATAAACTGCGCGAGCAAGATCCCTCTTCGATTAATGCATTGAATCAATTCCTAGAGTTAGACATACCTTTTTGTGGAGATTATTGGGTCAACACAGCAAGCAAAATCGATTACGCTGCACAACTCCCAGTCGTCAACGATTTTATTGCAAACCGAGCGAGACTTCAGAATTCCGAAAACCTAGATTTCGCCACTCATTACTATTTTGATACACGCAGCGGCCATACGCCCATGCCCAAAGACAAGACTCTGACCATCATCAACAACGCGCTGTCACGGATTTCCGGAGAAGACTAATGCCCAATGTGCCTATACCAGAGTTTCTAACTAAGCTTTCATCACTGAGTGCCAACGCTAGGAACGCACACGCAGACAAGACAGATCTATCCCGGAGAATCGCAGCGCTTGTTTACAGTGTTCCCCACGAACCCTTGATGCTAGGTTCCCTGGTAAGTCTATGCCTATGGGATCAATCACCTAAACGCTGCCGATTTACCTGCGACGCTTTTGCAAACTCAAGCTATCCCTGGGCGGGTAAAATCTACGCACAAAAGGGCATCACCGATTCCTCTGCCGCCTGGCAAATTAAGCGCCGAAATCAGCTCAGTAAGCTAAGCTTCGAAAGCCCCGCAGCAGTAGCCGCCCCAATTCATCTCATTCTCCGAAAAGACGAGCTTCAAATCGCAAACCGAGTAATTACGTATGACGATCGAGCGGTTCTTGAAGTCCTGGAAGCTGCAACCAATCTCGTTAGCGGGTCAGATTTCACCTTCGAACAACATATTTTGTCCGTCGAGGCTACGGAACAGCTAAAACCACACCATGCTGAATTCCTAGCTAAGCTAGCTCAGCTATCTCGTTTTCTTCCCTTCACGATTATTTTCATCACGGATTCTGCTAAAACTTTTGAGCAAATCTTCGATGAACCCGATAGAGACTACGGCGAGATTTATTGGTTCATCAAAGATAGCAGCAGCCTCTACTCGTTTCTCGGAACCGCAAATGCCGAATTCCCGAGCTTCATCCCTACACGATACTTATCCAACTTATCGTCCCAGGAGGTTATCACTGTTCCCGGAAGTATCCGTTTTCACCGACTAGTGAAATCTTTCGGCTCTGCTGTCAATGTCGATGAAATGAAAGAGCAGTTTAATAAAGGCTTCTCAGAGACACTGAAAGACTCTTTGTGGTCGACCAGGGTCGATGCAATAGGAAACCACTTCTCCCAATAGGAACATTCAGCATAAAGGAGTAATATGTTTGAAAAATCCGCCGTAATGCCCCTCATCGGGGATTCGTCCTCCAAGCTCAACAAAGATGTTAAGCGGATTGCGACTAAAGCCCTCGACAATACTATCGAGCCTTTCCCTGGTTATCCCGATATTCAATTTGGACCATCCTTCGATTGGGAACATCTTGAACCGCAACTCGAGACTACCTATCAGCTCTACCTTCAGAACCTTAGAGTTGTAGGAACACTCCTAGCAGTATATGAAAACAGCGACGACCGTGCCCTCCTAGATAAGGCCTCTGAAATCGTCACTAGCTGGCTCGACTACGTTGAGGCTGGCGGCGAAACAGAAATGACTTGGTACGATCATGCTGTAGGCGCGCGCGTGCGAGTTCTAATGCAATATCTGTACCTTATGCAATCCGAAGGGCTCCCCTTCGAGAGCGCGCGTATCGAGCGTATTTTGAAGAAACACGCCGATGTATTGCTGGATGATAGTCACCATCGAATGAACAATCACGGCATTATGATGGACATGGCGTTAATGTCTTTAGGCATTGGTTTGGACGAACCTGCATACCTCTACCACGCCCTTGGCCGAGTCGAAAGCATCTTCTGGCAAACTTTTAGTGAAACCGGTATGCATCAAGAAAACTCTCCCGAGTATCACGGGATGGTTTATCGGATGTATCGTGAGATCGAGTCATATCTAAACGATAATGGATTCTCATTGGGCCAAGATATTCTAAGAAAGCTGGAAGTAGCAGCCGGTCACTTTAGCCGCATCGTTATGCCAAATGGCGAATTGCCAGGAATTGGCGATAGTTCGGCTCGCACAGTTTCCGCCAAACCGAATTGGGAATCTTTTCACGACTCAATGAGTGGCTTTACGGCCCTCAAGAGCGAATCGTCTCAAAGCTACATCGGTTTTGTATGCGGCTATTCTGCCACCGCACACAAACATTCTGACGATTTAAGCGTCGTCTTAAACTATCGAGGTAAGAACTTCTTTGTAGACGCAGGGAAGTACAACTATGGAAAGAACAAGTATCGGCGCTATGTAGTTTCTTACAGAGCGCATAACTCTTTCACGCCTAATACGCGCTACAACCGCCCACCCGACAACCGATACACCAAAGTGATTGCCACCGACAAGTATCTAGAGGCTAAAAACTATTCTCTAGCCTCAGGCTACAATCACGGGTTTCCCGGTGCGAAGCTACGCCGCACCGTAATCTCTGTCCCAAAGTTCAATATCATTCTATTAAACGATGTCGGCCACTCAACTGATAAGACGGGACAAGCTTGGACCGAGCGATTCATGCTCCCTCCTACTGCAAATGCAATCATTCGAGCCGATAGTTCAGTACGAATTGAGAACCAGGGCGAAGTCATCTACCTCTCAATGACGGATCCAGAGGATACTGAAATTGAGGTCATTAAGGGAGATCGATCTGAGGATCCCGTAGAGGCAATAATCTCACCAGCAAGCAACAAAGCCATTGAAACATCGCAATTGGTATTTCGAGGTAAGGAAAGCCTCGATACGAACCGCCTCTTTGTCATTTCCCTCGGTACGCCTTTTACGGGTAGCATCTTCCAGTCGGAAGATAGTATCATCGTGTCTTCAAATGGGTTCTTAACCGATCAATCTATTGTGATCCCCCGTTTTAGTTCGGCCGAAAGATAAACAGTTTTGTAGGTAGCCTTTGCAACGGCATCAATAACCGCATTCAGCGGGTCTCGACGATTCCTGCGATGATGACCAATGGAGGTTTCCCGTAAAGGACAGGCAATGAAAGACCATTTCATGGATTCAACCAAGATAATGGTTGACGACTCTGGGCTTCAGCCCGTCAACTCTGCTCCTAATATGAGAGAATACCTCGCTCGATTGCACAAGCGTCGCTACTTCATAAACGCCGATGCAAGGAGTCGAGCACTTAGCAATGGTCGCGGAATGTTTTTAGGCCGAGCTTGGCTCGTTCTTCAACCATTGCTAGAGATCCTCGTCTATGCACTTATCTTTGGAGTAATTCTTAAGGTATCCCGCGGCATTGAAAACTATGTGGGGTATTTGATTATTGGCGTTGTATTCTTTCGCTTCGTTTCGCGTGGTATCAATTCCGGATCTGGTTTGATTCAATCAAACCATTCATTAATATCCTCCTTCAATTTCCCACGAGCTGCAGTCGCCTGTTCAGCCATTAAGCGGCAACTATATGACAATATTATCCCTGCAATCGTTGCACTTGTAACCGCGTTTTCCCTACAGGATTCTTTAAAGATTTCTTGGACCCTTGTACTAATAGTCCCGGTTTTCCTCTTCTTACATGTCTTCTTACTTGGGATAATATTTATAATCGCAAGATTGACAGCATTCGTTCCCGACATTAAGTCGCTAGTTTCGCTCCTTAATCGAGCTCTATTCTTTACCTCGGGAATTTTCTATTCCCTAGAGAGATTTGAAGGGCATCCAGTGCTTCTGGAAGTAATGAAGTTTAATCCTGTATACCAATACCTCACTGCAGCGAGAGACGTTTCTATTTACGCCCGAGTTCCAGAGCTATACACAACGCTTAATATTGTTATTTCTACGGGGTTAGTCTTGTTGGTGGGGTTTGTATTCTTCTGGCGAGCCGAGGAAAGGTACACGGGTGTCAAGTAACACTACTGTCGCTATCAGGGACCTATCGAAGACTTATCGCATATCGAAGAATGGCTCCGGTAAAAGTCTATTCAGGCGGAATACCCAAGAAGTGCGGGCCCTGCACCCCATGTCATTGGTCGCAGAGGCTGGAGAGTCTATTGGCGTGCTTGGCAAAAACGGGTCAGGAAAATCCACCCTACTCAGACTTATCGCCGGCTCTGAGACTCCTACAACGGGCGAAGTTTTGGTTTCGGAAACCCCTACCCTATTGGGTGTTTCCGCTGCTCTGCAACGCCAGCTTTCTGGACGACAAAACATCCAATTAGGGCTATATGCGATGGGACTCACCCCCAAGGAGGTCCAGCAACTTGAGCCTGGAATTATTGAATGGGCGGAACTTAAGGATGCCATCGACAGGCCCTTAAACACCTATTCTTCTGGTATGACAGCGAGACTAAAGTTTTCAATAGCAACCGCAGTCTCAGCCAAAATCCTATTAGTCGATGAAGCCCTGTCCACTGGAGATTCTTCTTTCACCGATAAAGCCCAAAAGCGAATGCAGGAGTTTATCCAAAGCGCTGGTACCGTGTTCCTCGTTTCACACGGAGCGAAAGTGATTCAGGAGCACTGTTCGAGAGCCATTTGGATTCATGAAGGCCAGCTAATCGCTGACGGTTCCCCCAGCACTATCGTTAAGCTCTATCGCTCATGGAGTAGAAGTGTATCTAGCGGAAATAAAGAGCGAGCTCTAGAAGTCCTTCAATACACCGCGTCAAAGTTCTCACCAGTTGAAATCGTATTCGACAGTGAGATCATCAAACACCTCGACGGCGGAAGACATCGGCTTAAGTAAGCAAGCTTCTATAAAGCTCTTCAAGCCTAACGCAGTTCGACGGCCAAGTTTTCTCTTCGACCCACTCTTGCGGAGCTGTGAATTTGTCCGGCGCCGCCAAAACCCTATTGATCGATTCAGCCAAAGCGAGAGGGTTTTCTGGATCACAGTAGCAAGCAAATCCCCCAGTAACTTCCCGTAATGCAGGTAAGTCTGACGCAACAACTGGTATCCCAAGCGCCATGGCGTTCATTGGCTTGATCGGAGTTACGTTTCGACAGACATCGCGGTCTTTTCTTGGAACCACGAACACATCAAGGCGTTTATACCACTCCAAGATTTCGTTCTCAGGCTTCCGCCCAGCAAAATGAAACCTCTTTTCCAAACCGTTTTCGTCGACTTTATGTTTCAACGATTCTTCTGAATCGCCAGATCCCACTATTAGAAAATGTATTGAATCGTCGACGTACTTCGCAGCCTCGACTAGGGTATCTAACCCCTCATAGTCAACGATGCTGGTTACCGTACCCACCACAATTGGACGACGTTCTGATTGATTGAACAAGCTAACAGCTCTCGGTCGCTCTCTGCTGTCTGCGGAAACATCTACAC
The DNA here is from genome assembly GCF_001811565.1 of Corynebacterium sp. HMSC078A10. Taxonomy (NCBI): domain Bacteria; kingdom Bacillati; phylum Actinomycetota; class Actinomycetes; order Mycobacteriales; family Corynebacteriaceae; genus Corynebacterium; species Corynebacterium sp. HMSC078A10. The sequence goes on from NZ_KV805217.1 coordinate 13,057, forward strand.
TGGAGCAATTCGGCAAATTAAATATCTTCGAATCGTCGATCCCCAACTTGACTATTCGTCGTTTGGAAACGTCGCTCAAACAAATAACCGCAGATGCAGCTCTCATCGCCTGGACTTCTAGGTCTAGAAGGGCGCGATAGTGTCTGCTCTCTCGCGCTTTAGACTGTAGCGATTCAGGCACCTTAGATAGCCACGTGTTATAGGGCTCTCCCCTAACTTCGTATAACCAAGGTACTCCTATTTCCGCGGCCACATGAGAAGCAACCACAGCATTCCTGTACCCAGAAGTCGTATGAATAACGTGGACCGAGTTCTTGAGGCATTGCTTTTTTAGAAGCTCGATTTCTTTTTCAAATCTCGCCGTATGACCAAAGGGAAGAAACCTCGGCATAAGCTTTTGATAGCTCACGCCATTCACTTCTTCTGCCTCATGAACAGTGAGCTTTCCTACAACAGCTGGATAGCCTAGACGGGTGAAGGCAAAGACTTCGACCCCCATACGCGCTAGGTTCGATAATATCTGCTGCGTCCGAACCGTGTACCCCGATCTAGTAAAGGGCAATGAGTTATTTAGAAGAAACGCTATCTTAAGCTTTTCTCCACTTACTCCATCGTTAGATGCTAAAGGTGAGCTTGTAATTCCAAGTTCAGTTGCAGCTTCAACCATCGGATCTGCCGATTTGTTCGTTTCAGCTACGCTAACTCTTTCAGCCAGACGGACTAGTTTTGCGGGTAGTACTCGATTCAAAAGTCCAGTCTTGAGGCGTAAAACCACATTTCTAAAGAACAATTTTGGATCTCTGATCAAGAAACTAGCGGATCCGCTTAGAAGGCAAGCAACGCTACGAAAGAAATACAAATAACTACCCAAGTTTCGAAATTGCTCGAAAGAATTCAGAGAAGACTCTCGGGGTTCGTATTGAACGTTCATTCTCAACCCATCGTTTGCCAGTATCGTCCACAATCAACCGCCAGCGTTCTTGAGCAAGTTCAGTCCAAAGACACGCCAATGCTAGCGGGTCTTCTGGTGGAACAACGTCTCCTGACTTCAATTCAGTGATTAGATCGGCAGCTTCCCCAGACAAAACCCCTGAAATGTGAACACCGGCAGTCATTAGTTCATAAGTCTTCGACGGTATAGCTCTGTCAAGTGGTTCCCAATTAGTTAAGTGCACCAATGCAGTATCCGCCCACTGGTAGTCCAGGTGAAGTGACTCAGCATCCTTCTGATCACTAAATTCAATGTCAACTGGAGAAGCAGCAGCCAGCTCACCCAATGCCTGCCTGGCCGCCCCGTCTCCTACGAAACGCAAATGGATGCTAGTCCCCATCTCCCTGGCAATCTCAGCAGCGCGAATCGCATTTTCAAGGTTTTGTGCGCGTCCCAAGGTTCCAGCATAAAGCACGTTTAGACTATTGCCTTGACAGCTAGACGGCCGCCCCTTTTCGACAGAGGACTCGACAGGAAACACATTTCGAACAGTTTGAATCGTTCCCGCTCTAGCCATTTCGGGATACGTTCGTTCAAGCTGTAGTTGAAGTCTATGCGAGGTCACTAATATACCTGCTGCATTCGACAATGCAATGTTTAGTGCTTTTTCTGTAATCAGTGAAACAACTCTAAAAGGTCCGCTAAACAGCATTGACTGAAGAAAACCGCTTCTATTGGTTCCACGATTCCACCTTGGAGCTTCTGCCAGTAAATCAGGCCACGCATCCCTTAAATCTATGACATACGGAACCTTAAGTGTTTTTGCTGCAACGCAAACAACGATTGCCGTCGGAAGGGCCGGCACCGTACCAATAACTACATCGGGCCTCTCCTTTTTAACTATCATGAGGCTAACTACTTTTGTCAAAGAACACAGGGCAATTAATGCTTGGTTGAGTGCTCTTTGAGTCAATGAAGACCCGATAGGCAAGTAAGGTGTCCTATATATCTGCTCTTCGGAATTTCCGGTTTCGGCACCTTTGCTTGGTCTATAGTGTCCGGCTTTCCACCAGTCACTAACGCCAACCTTCATTCGGTAGCTTGGCCAAGGAGCTACAACACTCACCTGAGCACCCGAATCTCTTAGAATCCTTGTTAGCCAAGTCCAGCGGCGCTGAGGCACCCCGTTTTCAGGAAACCAGTATTGAGATACTACTAGAACTCTCAAGGGTTTCCTCCTCAGTAATTCCCTCATGCTTTAGGCCTCGTAAAAGGTTTCAAAACACGCGCAGGACAATAGTCGAACGCGTAAACATGGAAGGTACGAAGGCTGGCAGAGGCCCACGCCTCCGCCAGCCATTCCGTCTGCTAGCGCCAAATTCCCTTAGTATCGATGACCGTCTTCCCCGTCAACTCGGAGCGGTCCAATGCGATGAATTCCTTATGGTTAACCAGTAGCAACACTACTTCCGCATCAGACAAAGCTTCGCCCAAGTCCTGCTTCCGAAGGTTTGGAACCGATGAAAGGGACGGCGGCAGCTCCTCAACATTGGGCTCAACAACACGGATGTCTAGCTGAGGATGCTCTTCTCCCAAGCGCTTCACGATATTCAAAGATGGAGACTCACGTAGATCATCGATATCGTTCTTGAAAGCAATTCCAAGAGCCGCGACCACTGGCGCCTTTTTACCTTCGATTGCCTTAGTCACTTGGTCAATAACCCACTGTGGCTTGCCGTCATTAATGTCTCGAGCCATCTTAATGATTCGAGCTTCCTCTGGTACAGACGAAACAATAAACCAGGGATCCACAGCAATGCAGTGGCCGCCTACACCAGGTCCTGGCTGCAGAATATTTACTCTTGGGTGGTGATTGGCAAGATCGATCAGCTCCCATACGTCGATTCCTAAACGATCAGAAATCAACGACAACTCGTTGGCAAATGCAATATTGACATCCCTAAACGAGTTCTCAGTCAGTTTAGCCATTTCCGCAGTAGTTGCGTTGGTCTGCAAAAGCTCCGCCGTGCAGAAAGTGCTATACAAATCGGCAGCCATTTGCGTTCCACGTGGAGTTAAGCCACCAATAACTCGATCGTTGCTTTCCATTTCCTCCATGATTCGGCCGGGCAAAACGCGTTCCGGGCAATGAGCGACGAAAATGGCATTTTCCGCATCTTCATCGAGGGAGAGATCTGGCCGGAGTTCAACAATGTGCTTTGCCATTGCCTCGGTGGTTCCTGGGGGAGAAGTGGACTCCAGAACGACCAAGGCACCAGGTCGAAGATGCGGGGCCATCTCCTCAACTGCGGCGTTGATGTACTTGGTGTCAACCTTGTAGTCATCAGCGAACGGAGTGGGCACACACACAATATAAGCATCAGCTTCAATCTGCTTAGATTGCGCGACCAGCAATCCCTCGTCAACTACTTTTTTCAGCATGACATCGAAACCCGGCTCAACGAATGGCACCTCACCACGGTTGATTGATTCCACAAACGCAGCATTTACATCGACGCCAGTTACCTTGATGCCTTTTGATGCTATGAACGCCGCCGTAGGAAGACCAATATAGCCAAGTCCAACTACGCAAACGCTCTCAAATTTTGCCGGGGATTCACTCACAGCATTCACTCCAAATAGCTTCTGGGGATATTCTCACAACTACCTTACACCTAACTTCGCGACACAACATAAGCCACCTTCCATTGTCAGCACACCCTGATAGACAAGATTCTTTAAAAGGAAGGACCTAGGATGGCCGCCAATTCCTAGTCCCCAAGATCTTAAAAACCCCGCATTAGGTGGCGATTTGCAGGTTCATTGGTTCGTCTATATAGTTACTAAACGTCGCAGAGAGCAGATACCAATACTCTCCGTTATATTTATTCCTCCATAGCTCAGTTGGCAGAGCATTCGACTGTTAATCGAAGGGTCACTGGTTCGAGCCCAGTTGGAGGAGCCAATCAACACCCACCAATCGTCCATAGGCCGGTCGGTGGGTTTTTAGGTTTTATGCTTCAGTTTCGACATAAAAGGGCGGCCTTTGCCTCAAAGTGCTCATTGGTGTTTTATGACTCTGCGAAGCCAGCTTTCGCATCCCAAAAGTCTTCTATTCAGAAAACAATTGGTTTTTAACCCTTTTGTCGCAAACTATTCCATGACCTATATGACGAACGCACTTTAAAAGAAATTCTCACAGCGGTTTCTGCGGAGCACCTAGGAAACTCCGTCCACGATATGTTTTGTGGCCGTTCCTGATGTCTCTGCCGGCAATTAGACCTATTCCCTTTCCCTACGCAGCAAACCCCGGAAGTACCGCTTAGACCCGCCAAGCTCCATGCACAGTTGGCCAAGCTCGGAATCACATAGTCGAAGTCACATCCAACACAACTAGAGGAACCTAGCCGCCCCAGGAAACAGTAAATCTGAGGACATGTGTTTCTACAGTATCTTTTTTCGTGGCACCGCTTGATCGGGCAGGCGCGCCAAACACTCACCCCTGCCCGCCAGCGCAGTTGAATTAAGCCTCAATGCCCGGATCGAAATCCGGCAGGCGCTCCCCTACTTCTAGGAGCTCGGCAATAGCGGCAACGGCACGCTCGGCAGCTTTGCCATCGCCGTAGGGGTTCACGGCGTTGGCCATGGAGTGGTACGCGGCGTCGTCATCAAGCAACAGCTTGGCTTCCGCCACGATGAGGCTGCGGTTGGTTCCTACAAGCTTCACGGTGCCGGCGACAACTGCCTCTGGCCGCTCGGTGTTTTGGCGCATCACCAAGACTGGTTTGCCAAGTGCCGGGGCTTCCTCCTGGACTCCGCCGGAATCCGTCAGGATGATGGTTGCGCAGTCAAGAAGCTTGGTGAACTGGTCATAAGGAAGTGGGTTCGTGATGACGACATTGGGCAACGACTCTACTTCCGGAAGCACGGCTTCACGAACCTTTGGGTTCAGGTGCAGCGGAAGAACAAAGTTGATGTCCAAGTATCCTTCTGCAAGATCCTTAACCGCGCCGCCGATCTCCTTCATCGCCTCGAGGTTCTCACGGCGGTGGGTGGTGACCACAACGAGGCGCTTGCCAGATTCAGCTGCTTCCTGCAGGGCAGGATCCTCAAATTCGGTATCCCAGCTGGCGGCCTCCAGAAGAGCATCAATGACGGTATTACCGGTGACCGCGATATCCTTGGACCGGACGTTCTCACGGCGCAGGTTTTCCATCGAACCTGCAGTCGGCGCGAGGTGCAGCTCTGCCACCTGGCCAATGAGCTTGCGGTTGGCTTCCTCCGGGAACGGAGAGTGAATGTCACCGGTACGCAGACCAGCTTCGAGGTGAACGATCTTCACGCCACGGTGGAAACCAGCAAGCGCTGCAGCCATCGCAGTCGAGGTATCTCCCTGGGAAATGATGACATCAGGCTGTTCGGTGTCAATGATCTCATCCAAGCCCATCAGCGCACGAGAAACAATCTCATTGAGACCTTGGCCTGGCTTCATAAGGTGAAGATCCAGCTTTGGCTCAATACCAAACATGGTATTGACCTGTTCCAACATTTCCTTGTGCTGGCCAGTGGAGACGGCGACAGATTCGAAACGATCGTCCTTCTCCAGAGCCTTGATGACCGGTGCCACCTTGATGGCTTCAGGGCGGGTACCGTACACGGTCATTATCTTTGGCTTAGACATAGACTTCCTTTGTTGACTACTGGGAGAGAATCTCCATAAGAGTCTACAATGCCCTTGCTTCCCGCACATGGCCCGGAGGTATCGAGGAGATGAACGTTAGTCCTCGCTCACGGTGACTTCGCGCGGTTCTTCAAGGCAATTGGTGCGGGGCTCAGCTGCCGCCACGCTGGCTGTTAGCAGCGCCGACATGGCCACGGCCGCCGATACCGCATGCGTACGCTTCGAAGTCTTCACAGGTATTAAGTTAACTGAAGCGAATGCATTATGGGAAGAGTTCTCGCCATATCTATTCGGCATCCCTGTTCGCTCCGCTGCCAAGAGGCCACCTGCCCCGGATTGGTTTGGCAGGTAGGCTATTCATGAGAATTGCACGTTGCCCGTACGTTGTACGCAAACGCCGGCTGTTGCGCTGGCCCGAAGTAAGGGGATGACTAGTTTCCAATGATCCAATTTGTTGTGGGTGCTGCCGCCGGATACGTCTTTGGAACCAAGGCGGGGCGCAAGCGCTATCACCAAATTAAGGGTGCCTACGAGAAGGCCGTCAACTCCCCCGCCACCAAGGCCGCGGTGCGCTCCGCACGCAAGGCCGTGGCCAACCGCTTGGACCCGGAACCGCGTATGCGTGAGCTTAAGGACTACAACAAGGGGCGCCGCGGCAAGCGCGGCACCGCGGATGGTGTGCAACCAGACCGGATTTACGAGCCGGACGAGGATTAGCGCACGCCACGGAAGGCGCGGTCGTTGAGCTCGCGGCGGGCTTGTTCGAGGGCAACGAGGTCCGCGAAGAGCGAGTTGTAGGATTCCTCGTCGTCGGAGGGGCGCATGCGGCCTAGCTGTGCTTTGAGTTGGGCTACCTGGTCGCCCACGCGGGCCTCTTGGAGGCGGGAGAGCACGGAATCGGCGTAGGCCTCAAGGTCGGTATCGGGGTTGCCGGTCTCCCCCAGCTTGATGGGCTCCACGGCGAGCTCAGAGACGAAATTGCGGGCCATGAGGTCCGGCATTTCGCCGGCTACAGCGGCCAGCCATTCCACGCCGGGCTGTTCGGCACCGGCGGTCACGCCGCCGAGGGTCGAGATGGCGCGGCGGATGGTGCGGTAGGCCTCGTTGGAGTAGGCATCCTCCGTAATCCCGTCGAAGTAGCTGCCGGCGATCTGCGGGAATTGCAGGGCCAGCTTGAGGGCCTCGCGTTGCGGCCATAGGTGGGGCTCGCGGGGGCCGGGGATGTGCATGACAGGGGCGTTGGTCTGCGCGGGCACAGAGGAGGTCTGCTCCAGTGAGGCAAAACGCGGGCGCTGCTCCTTCTTCGGCTTGCGCGCCTCTTGGCGTACCTGGTGGAGTACTTCCTCCGGGTCGGGCCAGCCCACCCAGCCGGCAAGGCGGCGGGCGTACTCGCGCTGCAGAGGTTGGTCCCGGATCTGGGCTACCACGGGCACCGCACGCCGCAGGGCCTGGAGGCGGCCCTCCGCGGTATCGATGCTGAAGTCTGAGATGACGGAGCGGATGACGAACTCGAACATGGGGATGCGGTCCGCCACCAAGTCACGCACCGCGGCATCACCGCGCGCGAGGCGCAGATCGCACGGGTCCATTCCATCGGGGGCTACGGAGACGAAGGACTGGCCGGTGAACTTCTGCTCGCCCTCGAAGGCGCGCATGGCGGCCTTCTGTCCGGCCTCGTCGCCGTCGAAGGTGTAGATGAGCTCGCCGTGGAAGTAGGAATCATCCAGCATCAGGCGGCGCAACACCTGTAGGTGATCCGCGCCAAAGGCGGTACCGCAGGAGGCCACGGCGGTCTTCACGCCCGCGGCATACATGGCCATGACATCCGTATAGCCCTCCACCACCACGGCCTGGTGTTGCTCCGCGATGTTGCGCTTGGCCAAATCCAGGCCGAAGAGCACCTTGGACTTGTGATAGAGCATGGTTTCGGAGGTGTTCATGTACTTGCCCAGCTTGTCATCGTCGAAAAGCTTGCGCGCACCGAAACCGATAACGTTGCCGGACAGGTCCTTGATGGGCCACAGCAGACGCCGGTGGAAGCGATCGATGGGACCGCGCTTGCCCATCTTTGAGATGCCGGCGGCGTCGAGCTCCTCAAAGGAAAAGCCCATGCGCAGCAAGTGCTTAGTGGCAGTGTCCCAGCCTTCCGGTGCATAGCCGCATTCGAAGGCGTAGATGATTTCCTTGGAGAAGCCGCGGTCGAGGAGGAACTCACGAGCAGTGGCGGCCTGCGGGGTTTCCAGCTGCTGGCGGTAGAACTCGTGCGCGGCCTTGTTGGCGGCGATGAGGCGGCGGCGAGTGCCGGGCTTTTCATCGCGCGCACCGGTGGAGCCACCCTGGTAGTTGATGTGGTAGCCGATCTTCTGGGCTACTGCCTCAACGGCCTCTGGGAAGGAAACCTGCTCCATTTCCATGAGGAAGCTGAAGACATCTCCGCCCTTGCCGGTGGAGAAGCAGTGATAATAGCCGCGCTGCGGGCGCACGTGGAAGGACGGAGTCTTCTCATCCTTGAAGGGGCTCAAGCCCTTCAGCGAGTCATAGCCAGCGGGTTTGAGCTGAACGTACTCGCCCACGATTTCATCAATAGGCGCGCGTTCACGGATAGCTTGGATATCGCTGTCCGGAATTCTGCCTCGTGCCATGCGTACAGACTACCCCGCCCGCCGGAGCTACAGGTACCCACGGCTGGGTGGATCCTTGATGCTTGTTCCCACATCCTCCAACAACCTGCAGTGGGGATTGGGAAAAGGCCTGGTCCGGATTTCTGGTTCAGGCCCTATACCTGCAATGATGGGGGCCATGTCCCAATCCTCCCCCTCCAAAAAATCGCTGCCGGCCATCATCGGTGGCGCGGTTCTAGTCCTCGTCGCGGGCTACTTCGGCATTGACCTCGGTGGCTCCGGCGATGGCGCGGACCAGAAGGCAGCGCCCTCATCGGCTGCGGCTGCTTCGTCCGCTGCATCCGGCGCATCCGGTGGCGGCGATGGGGATAAGGGGGACGTCGCAAAGCAGGGCGAGTCAGACCTGCCCACCTGCGCTATGGATTCCCTGCCGCAGGAGGCGCACGAGACTGCCGAGGATATCCTGGCCGGCGGGCCCTATGACTACCCCGATAACGACAACGTGCGTTTCGGCAACTATGAGGGCGCGCTGCCGCAGCAGTCAAAGAATTACTACCGCGAATACACCGTGGAAACCCCGGGGATTGGGCACCGCGGGGCAAAGCGCATCGTCACCGGCGGCGGCAGCGAGACCGACCCGGATGTCTGGTACTACACCGACGACCACTACGACAGCTTCTGCAGTATCCCGGACGCGGAGGACTAAGGCATGCAACGCATTCTCATCACCGAACCCATCCGCACGCGCGAGGACTTCTACGGCGCGCTCGGGCGCCTGCGCGGCTGCACGTCCGGTGCCCCGCGCAACCTCGACGCCCTGGCGGACTTCCTCCGCGAGCAACACATCGTGGCGATTATTGCCGCGGATTTCGACATGGTGGAGGAAGACTTAGCGCGGGTGTCAGCCGTGCTGGAGGACCAGGGCGTCGCGCTAGTGCGCTAGTGAGGTTGTGGGCCGGCTGCGGTGATGGACCGGCGGGTGGTGGCCCAGCCGGGGCCTTAGACCTTAGAGGCCGAGGGCGCGCTTGACGGTATCGCGCACTTCCGGTGCGAGGTAGTTCAGCAGGCCGGCGATAACCGCGGTGGCGCCTGCGGCGCCGAAGAGGGCGCCGAGGATGGCGGGGAGGACGCTTCCGCGGCTCGAGCTGTTGCTCGAGTGGTCGCTCGAGCCGCTGGAGCCACTGTTGCTTGATCCGCTGCTGCTCTCGCTGCTGCTGTCGGTGTTGTCGTCCGCGCTGCCGGCGGTGACTTCCACGACGCGGGAGGCCAGGGCCTGGTTGCCGGCGGAGTCGGTCACGGCGTAGGTGACGGAGTACACGCCCGGCTTGGCGGTGTCGATGTTGCCCACCACCTTCACCTTGTCGGTGAGGTCACCGTCCTTATTGTCCTTGGCGCTAACACCTTCGAGGAGGTTGGCCTTTTCACCCTTGGTGATGGTGAGCTTGTCGCTCGGAACGGTGAGCTCAGGGGCTTCGTTATCCTTCTCCTGCTGCTCCTGCGCGGTGAAGACGCCGAACTGGCGCACGATGCCGGGCTTGGTGTCCTCCTTGGAGGAGGCATCGGCGGAGGTGGCGTACCAGCCATAGGCCTGGCCGGCCTTGACGTCCTTGTAGGTCACGCTGGCGGGCCAGCCGGACTTGGCGGTGTCTTTGCCAATCTCCTTGCCGGTATCGGTCAGGGCGAGCATGGAGTTCGTCGCAAAGCTGGTCTTGCGGGTCTGGAACTGGATCGGCACACGGAACTCGTCCTCGTGGCCGTTGTAGCGGTGGCGGTCGTCGTACTCGGTGGCATTGTGGTCGTCGAGAAGCGGCGAATACGTATCCACGACCATCTCCGAGTTCTTCAGGTCAAACTGCAGGAGGCGCAGGTAGCTGGAGCCAAAGCGCAGGCCGGTGTCGTCGTCATACTTGCCTAGCTCCGTCAGGCCCAGTTCATCGGAGCCGACCTCGTAGAACTGGTAATCCGCGAGAAGCTCCACCACGTGGTTGTTGGTGTGACCAACGTCCTTGCGGGTGACAATGGATACGCCGTGCTCGTGGCCGGCCAACACCAGGGCCACGTTGGGGTTCTTTTCAATGACGTTCTCATAGACCATCACGCCGTCGTGGGAGAAGTCCGAGCCGCGGCCATCCGGGTTAGCGGAAGGCTTGAGGTAGGCGTGGGTGAGCAGGATGGCGTTGCGGTCGGAGTACTGCTTGAGCACCTTATCCGCCCACGCGGCTTCCTCCTCAGTGACGTCATAGCCCAGGTGCAGGGCAATGAAGTCCATGCCGTTGGAGGAGAACAAGTCATAGTGGTTGTCGTTATCGCCCTCAGCATAAGGGTGGTAGGAGGCATCCTGCTCAGCCCACTTGCCCGTGCCCTGCTGCGCCTCGTAGCGCTCCGGGCCAAAGTACTCGTTGTAGAGGTTGTCGGCACCGACGTCCGCGCCGCTTTGGTTGTCGTGGTTGCCGGGCAGCACGCCGTTGACCACGCCGGCGTCCTCCAGAATCTTCTGGGCGTTGGAGGCTACCTCGAATTCCTTCTTGGCATTGGGGCGGTCATTGTCCTTGCCAATCCAGTTCTCGATGATGTCTCCGGTGTGGGCGGAGTAGGCGATCTTGCGCTTCTCGGCGTTGTCCGCGATCCACTGGGTGGCGGCGGTGTAGCCGTCTTCCCACTTCTTGCGTTCCTCGGCGGTGGCCTTTTCTACCGCGCCTTCGGAGAGGTATTGGGTATCGGTGTGGTGGGCGATGGAGAAGTCATAGTCGCTGGTGTCGGCGAATTGCTCGTTGACGGGCTCGTTGAGGTCATCGGCAAAGACGTCATAGCCCACCAGCATGGTGTGGATGCTTCCGCCGTCGACGAAGTCCTGGTTGACCTCCGCACTCAGACTGACCTGGGCGTCGGCCGTGCCGCGGGTTTCTGCCAGCTTCTCCCAGCTATTGCTCTTGGTATTCCAGGCCATAAGCCGCACCGAGCGCTTGGGGTCCACGGTGCCGGACCAGGCGATGTCGTGGGCCTTCTTCTCCGCATCCTTGACCTTGAGGTCAAAGCGCTGGAAAGGCATGTCCTCCGTGGAGCTGGTCTCCTGGGCGTCCTCGTTGTCCGGGTTGAAGGCCTTGTCAAAGTCCTCGCCGTCCTCGTACTCAAAGTCCAGGCTTTCCGGGATATCAGTGAAGGTGCCTTGGAAGCCCTTCTCTGCTACCGCCACATCGGCTTCGGTGAAGGTGGTTTCTACCTCCCCACCGCTCGGATTATCCGCGCGAGCAGAGATGGTCACGCCCTCGCCGCTCGGAGTGGAGTCGGTGCCGGCAGCACCCGGGAGGTTGCCGGAGGCGAAGTCGATGGCCTGGGAGATGGGGTTGCCAAAGACATCGCGGCCCTCGACCTGGATGGAGTGGTTTCCTTCCTTGAGGCCGGCGCCGATCTCCTGCCCCAGCTCGATCTCCTCGCCATCCAGGGTGTAGGTGAGCTCGCGGGAGATGAGGGCGGCGTCGTTGAACTGGACGTCGAAAGTCACCGGGCCCGTCAGGTGCTGGCCGGCACTCGGGGTGGAGCCGGTGATTTCCGCCTTCTTGTCGGTGCTCAGGTTGGAGTCCTCATAGAGGGCGGAAACCTCATCTTCGCCCAGCGGATCGGAGAAGATGCGGGCCTCGCTGACCACGGCATCGGAGTAGAACTGGGCGGCGTTATCCCGGCCGGAGTCCGCGCCGATCATCACGGCGGTGGAGTTGGACTTGGGCTTGGTCACCTCACCGTTGATCTCGGTGTTCTCAGCCACTTTGGCGCCGTTGACATAGAGCTCGCTCTTGGTGCCGTCATAGACGCCCACCGCGTGGTACCACTGGCCCGGCTCCACCTGCTGCTGGGCCTTCTTGTAGCCATCGCTGCCGTTGACGGTGAAGGTGAGCTGGTCGCCGTAGATGACCATGGCCCAGCCGCCGGCTTCCTTGTTGGCGCAGAGGCTCTTTTCGTTGCCGTCGAATTCTCCGTCGTAGCGGAAGACGCATTCGACGGTGAAGCCGTCCTTGATCTGGTCAAACTTGTCCCCGATGTCGAAGCCGACGGCATCCTTGCGGCCGTCGAAGTGGGCCACGGGGCGCTCGAGCACGCTGTCTTGCTCCACGGTGGGCTCGCCGATCTTCAGCGGTGCGACATCGGAAGCGGAGTTGCTGATGGTCCCGTTCTCCAAGGACAAGTCCAGGATGTCTGCCTTGGGCAGGTCCTGGGCGGAGGCGAATGCGGGAGCAACAAGGCTGGAGCCAACGAGGCTGATGGAGGCGATCAGCGCGGCTTGATGCAGCTTTTTACGAGACTTCTTTTGAGACACAAAAATTCCTTGACAGATAGCAAAATGAAGAGACGTCCGCTTCTGAGGGCTCCAAAGGAGCCGCACAGCTTACGGCCTGCCCGAGGCTAAGCTGCTCGTTTAACAACGAGTTGTCAGGTGCATGACGCCAAAGTAAACGGTGTTCAACTATCGAGTGACGGATATCTCCCGTTTCCCCGGCCGTTGCGCGCAGCACGCCCCTTCCCCGCCTTCTGCCAGTTGCCGGATGCGCTAGCTCAGCCCTAGCTCAAGAAGCCGAAGAGCTCGGCGCTGCGCTGTGCTAGGCGCTCGAGGCGTGATTCCGTCATGGAGGCGATCTGGTCGATGATGGCGCGGTCACGTTCCAGATCGGTGTCGGCTTGTTTCCACCACAGGGCGAAGGTGGCGTCGAGAGAGCCCGGCGCGCCGGCCACCAGGTAGTCGTAGACGCGGTAGATGCGCTCGCGCTGGCGGTCTTGACGGGCCAGGTGGGCGGGCTCATCCATGACGTAGAGCACGGCGATGGTTTTCAGCAGCGTTACCTCAGCCACCGCGCCCGGCGGGACGGCGAGGTCGCCGTGCATGCGGCCGAGTGGGCCGTCGTTAGCCGCGAGCGTGGCGGAGACAGTAGCGCCCACGTAGCGGCCGACGAGCTCGGAGGTCATCTTCTTCAAGTTGGCATAGGAGCCCAGGGAGTAGTCGAAGTTGCCGATGGCGTTGATGACGTCCAGCTGGCGCAGGCGGTCGGCGGCCTCCAGGAGCTCGTCGGCAGTGCCGCCGAAGGCCTTGGCGCCCTTGTCCGCGAGGTTGGCCAGCTCCACCAGGTCCCACAGCACGTTCAAAGAGATGCGGCGGGAGATGATGCCGTCTTCGACGTCGTGGACGGAATAGGCGATGTCATCCGACCAGTCCATCACCTGCGCCTCCATGGACTTGCGCTTATCGCTATGCCCCTGGCGCAGCCACTCCAGAATGTCCACGTCCTCGTCATAGGCGCCGTATTTGCGGTTGGTCGTGCCATCCGGGTTGGTCTTGGTCCAGGGGTATTTGCAAGCCGCATCGAGCGAGGCGCGGGTGAGGTTCAAACCATAGCTGCGCGGGCCCGCCGGGGTATCCAGGACCACCTTGGGCTCCAGCTTGGCCAGGATGCGCAGGGTCTGGGCGTTGCCCTCGAAGCCGCCGAGGGCTACCTCGTTAAGCGCATTCTCGCCGTTGTGGCCGTAGGGCGGGTGGCCGATGTCATGGGTTAGCCCCGCCATATCGCACAGGTCTGGATCCAGCCCTAAGCCGGCACCGATGCTGCGGGCGATCTGGCTGACCTCCAGGGAGTGCGTGAGCCGGGTGCGCGGGGTATCGCCATCGCGAGGGCCCACCACCTGGGTCTTATCCGCTAGGCGGCGCAGCGCCGCGGAGTGCAGAACGCGGGCGCGGTCCCGGGAGAAGGCGCCGCGGTGCTCCTCGGATTTGAGCAAGGCCGAGCCTTTGGGTGACTCGGAAGCGAGGCGGGCGACGTCTTCTGCGCGGTAGGAATAGCTCACGGGTTTTAAGTTTAGGCGGAGTCCTGGCCTTCCTGGGTCTGCCTCGCGCCAATGACGCGGTGGCGCAGGGCCTGGTTGGGGCGAATAATGCGCTCGATGCGGTAGAAGGCCGCGCGCACGCCATCGGTGCGCTCCTCCCCCAGCAGGGTGCGCAGGCCCAGGTAGGCCAAGCCGCCGGTCTCGTGGGCCAGGTAGCGCCACCACGGGATGGAGAAACGCGGGGAAGGATAATAGGGCGTGCCCATAACGGTCGCGGTGATTCCTTCTTGGCGGGCGATAAGGAAGGTGCGCAGGCGGTGGAGCGGATCGGTGATGATGACGGCCTCGGTCACGCCCAGCTTCTCGCGCGCGGCAATCAGCTCGCTGCGGGTGTCCAGGCCTTCCTCGAGGGCGGTGACGTTGAGGGGATCGTCGTCAAGCATGCGCTTAGCCACCCCGGCCTCGGTGAACCTATCGCCGGGCAGCTTGCCGCCCACGGTGATGATGGGCAGGTCGTGCGCGGCGGCGTACTCGGCGGCACAGCGCACGCGGCCGGACAGGATGCGGGAGGGGCGCCCGTCGTACTGTGCGGCGCCGAGGACAATAACGTACTTCACTGTCTGACCACTCTAGCGCTGGGTGGGAAGGTATCGTGGTGCGCATGACTACTGCTGCTCGTTTTGGTCGCGCCGCCCTTGCCGCTGTGGTGTTGGGGTTGGCCACTGCTAGCCCCGCCGTGGCGGCGGACTTCGTTCTCGCCGCACCCGAGGCGGCCTCCATTAAGGACAAGGTGACGGATGAGGCGGGGGTGCTCTCGGACTCGGAGAAGTCCGAGTTGGAGGACAAGATTGCCGCGCTGCAGCAGGAGAACCACGTGGTGATTTTCGTGGTCTTTGCCTCCTCGCTGTCGGAGGGCGCGGAGAGCTATGCAGGTGAGATTGTGCAGTCCAAGGGCCCGAACTCCGCGGCCTATGTGGTGGGCGTGGATGATTCCACCGTGGGCGTGCAGACGGGTAAAGACTGGCCGCGTGGGCGCCTGGATGCGATGTATGACGCGGCCTACGCCAAGCTTGCCGAAGGTCACCAGTACGGCCCCTCCGCACTTGCGCTTGTCGACGCTGCCGCTTCCGGTTCTGCGGGGTCGTCTTCTGGCGCTTCTGCTGCTTCTGACTCCGATGGCTCCGGAGGCCTGTGGCTAGCTGGCGGCGCAGGCGCGCTGGCTTTGGCGGGTGGCGGAATCGCGGTGGCCAACAGGCGCAAGACAAAGAAGGACTCGGCGGCCACTCTGGAGTCCGCGCGCCAGATTGAGCCGGGCAATACCGCGCAGCTCGACCGCCTGGATATGGATACGTTGGAGAAACTGGCGCAGGAGGAGCTGGTCTCCACCGATGAGTCGATCCGCCGCGGCAAGGAGGAGCTCGACATCGCGGTGGCCGAGTTCGGCCCCGAGCGCACCCGCCCGTTCACGCGCGCGATGAACCACTCCACGCTAACACTGCAGAAGGCATTCCAGCTGCAGCAGAGGCTGCAGGACAACCTGCCGGAATCGACTTCGGAGCGCCGTCAAATGCTGGTGGAGATTATCTCTTCCTGCGGGCAGGCAGATGATGCGTTGGATGAGCAGGCGGCGGACTTTGCCAAGATGCGTGACTTGCTCATCAACGCCGGTTCCAAGCTGGATGAGCTGACCCAGCGCACCGTCGATCTGCGCGGGCGTCTGCCGCAGGCGCGCACGACATTGTCATCCCTCAGTGCTTCTCATTCCGCGGAGGCGTTGTCCTCGATTGCGGATAACCCGGAGATGGCAGAGGTCTCGCTCGACGAGGCTGAGAAGTTGCTGTCGCGCGGTCGCGAGCTGCAGTCCCAGCCCGCCGGGCAGCAGGGCCCTTTGGTGGGCTATATCCGCGATGCCGAGCATGCGCTCGAGGTCTCCGACCGCCTGCTCAGCGCCGTGGAGAACGCGGAGAACTCGATCACCGCGGCGCAGGATAACCTGCCGGCGCTCATCGATGAGGTCGAGGAAGAAATCGCCGAAGCACAGCAACTCGAGCAGCAAGGAAAGGCGCAGGGCTCCCCTGCCGATTGGTCCGCGCTGGAGTCGCTGCTCGTTCAGGCGCGGGAGGCGCTCAGTGCGGCTCGCCAGCAGGGCAAGGCCGACCCGCTGGGGCAGTACACCGCGCTGACGGCGCTCGATAGCAAGCTGGACGAGCAGCTCGATACCGTCCGCGAAACCAACGCCACCCGCGAGCGACAGATTGCGCTCTATCGCCAGCAGATTGCCGCGGCCGAGTCCGCCATCCAGGCGGCGGAAGACCTGCTGTCCTCGCGCGGCCGCGTGGTGGGCCCCGATGCGCGCGTCGCGCTTGCCGATGCCTCCCGCCTCTTCGCCCAAGCCCAGAACTCCGCCTCCAAGGACCTGCGCGCGGCGCTCAACTATTCCCGCGATGCCGCTTCTGCTGCGCAGACTTCGCTCAACCGCGCGAAGGAAGACCTGGAGGCTTATCGCCGCCGGGAGCAGCGCCGCCAGGCCACCGATGCCGCGGGCAACATCCTCACCGGCATGGTCATTGGCCAAATCCTCGGCGGCGGCAGCTCCCGTGGTGGAGGCTTCGGTGGCGGCTTCTCCGGTGGTGGAGGCTTCGGCGGCGGTGGCTTCTCGGGCGGCGGAGGCGGAGGCGGTTTCCGCGGCGGCTCCTTCTAGCCGCCCCCTCCCCTGCTCCGATTCCTCGCCTTCTCCCCTTTTCCGCCGGCGGCTCCCCCAGCCGCCTTCATACTTCTCCCCTGCCCGGCGCCTAGGCCTCGAAGCCCGCGGCCCACACCCGGCATCTCATAACCGGGGCGGTCCCGCATGGCATCTCACAAAAGGCGCCTTGCACAAGGCATCTTCTAGAAGGCGTTTTCACAGCTAAAAACGCCTTTTGAGCCCTCCACATGGCGTTTTCAGCCCCAAAGGCGCCTTTTGTCAGACACCATTTGCCAGATGCCTTCTGTCGGATGCCGTTTGCGAGATGCCTTCGGCCGGATTTCCTGTGCACGCATCCGGCGATTGGACCGCGTCTCGGTAGCCGGCCAATCAGCTCCTCGGATACGGGGTGGTGCGAATGCACGGTAGGTGGAACACGGTCATGCACATGGTTCTCGTCAAAAGGCTTCTCTCACAAGGTTGCAGTCAAACGGTTTACCTGGGGGCAAGTAAACCTTCTGCACCGAGCTAGATGGTTCGTTTGGGGGCAAACAAACCTTATGACTGCAACCATCTAACTAGAACCCTCTACTGGCATACCAAGCCGAGCAAGGATGCCAGAAGAGCTCCCCTTTTGATGAAATCACCCAAGTTTCCACGCCAGTTCTGGCTATATCGCGGAAGGTAGGTTAGGTGCGAAAGGGGCGGACGGAGCCGTCGAGAAGCAGGCAACAGTAGCTGGTGAAGGCAGCGTCCGTGAGGGGGAGCTCGCCCACCGCGACTTCGAGGTCGCGGCCCCGCGGGGTGGTGCGGGCGACCTCGGCGGCGGGGCCAGACAGAGCGAGGATGCGGCGCTCGCGGCGGAATGGATTCGTGCGCTCAAGCAGGTACTCGCGGCCCTCGCACGCCGCGCGCAGCTTGTTCACTGTGAAGCTGGTCTGTTCCGCGGAAAAGTCGGGCCCGCGCACGGTAAAGCGGCGCGCGCCCGGGATGTGCTCGAAGGCGATGGTGGTGTCCGTCCCGGGCAGCAGCAGGCCCGTCGGTCTCACGCGGGCGATGACCACGCCCGCGCCATCCACCAGCGCCTCATCGCGCCACACCCAGCGCTGCATCAGAGAAGCACCGCAACAATGGCAACGATGGTCATGAGCAGCAGCGTCGCGATGATCGGAATCGCAGTCTTCTGCGTCCGCGCCTCCAAAATGACGCGCGTAAACCAGCTCAGGGCAGCAATCTCCGAGTGGCTGAGGTCATCGGAATCATCGCTGTCCTCGCCCTCGAATTCGAGGATGGCCTTACGCACACCAGAATTCTTAGAGGAGAACTGGGCGATTTTCAGCCCCTCGTGGTCCTCGACAATCCAGTCGCCACCGGACTCGTTGATGAAGGCGAACGTGCGCCCATCCAGGGAAGCTTCCAAACGCTTATCGCGCTTGGGGTTGCCCGCCAGGCGGTAGACGCGGTCATCTTCCAAGGTCACCGACGCGCCCAGGTCATCGAGTCCCAAGCGCCAGTGCTCGCCTTCCACGTCCGCCGAGCGCTCCTGGAACATGCCCAACGACGCCGGCCCCTCCCCCACGAGGAGGACCGGGTTCTTGCGGTCGCTGCGGTCCCAGCTGGTGTAATGCATTAGCAGCCAGCCAGTCGGGCGGCCAGGTAAGCCTCAAGCTCGTCGAGCTTGACGCGCTCCTGCTCCATGGAGTCACGCTCACGCACGGTGACCGCGTTGTCCTCGAGGGTGTCGAAGTCATAGGTCACGCAGAACGGCGTGCCGATCTCATCCTGGCGGCGGTAGCGGCGGCCGATCGCACCAGAGACATCGAACTCCACGTTCCAGTTGGCGCGCAGCTTGTTCGCCAATTCGCGGGCCGGGGTGGACAGCTCTTCCTTCTTCGACAGCGGCAGCACGGCCACCTTGACCGGAGCCAGACGGCGGTCCAGGCGCAGCACCACGCGCTTATCGGTACCGCCCTTGGCGTTCGGGGCCTCCTCTTCGTCGTAGGCATCGATAAGGAAGGCCATCATGGCGCGGCCCAGGCCGGCAGCCGGCTCAATAACGTACGGGGTCCAGCGCTCGCCAGCCTCCTGGTCAAAGTAGGACAGGTCCTCGCCCGAGCCCTTGGTGTGCACGGAAAGGTCATAGTCCGTGCGGTTGGCCACGCCCTCCAGCTCGCCCCACTTGGAGCCCTTGAAGTTATAGGCGTACTCGACGTCCACGGTGCGCTTGGAGTAGTGGGAGAGCTTCTCCTGCGGGTGCTCGTAGAGGCGCAGGTTCTCTTCCTTGATACCGAGGTCGATGTACCAGTTGAAGCGGTCATCGATCCAGTACTGGTGCCACTCTTCGTCCTCGCCCGGCTTGACGAAGAACTCCATCTCCATCTGCTCGAACTCGCGGGTACGGAAGATGAAGTTACCCGGGGTGATCTCGTTGCGGAAGGACTTACCGATGTTCGCAATGCCGAACGGCGGCTTCATACGCGCCGAGGTCATCACGTTCTTGAAGTTCACAAAGATGCCCTGCGCGGTCTCCGGGCGCAGGTAGTGCAGACCCTGCTCGTCGTCGACCGGGCCCAGGAAGGTCTTAAGCAAACCGGAGAAGGCCTTCGGCTCGGTCCAGTCACCCGGCTGGCCAGTCTCCGGATCGTTGATGTCAGCCAGGCCGTTGGCCGGCTCGTGGCCGTGCTTTTCCTCGTAGGCCTCGATCAGGTGGTCCGCGCGGTAGCGCTTACCGGTGTGCTTGGACTCCACCAGCGGGTCGGTGAAAACCTCAACGTGGCCGGAGGACACCCACACCTGGCGTGGCTGGATCACGGACGTATCGACGCCCACGACGTCATCGCGGGACTGCACCATGTGGCGCCACCACTGGCGCTTGATGTTTTCCTTGAGCTCGACGCCAAGCGGGCCGTAGTCCCACGCAGAGCGGGAACCGCCATAAATTTCACCTGCCTGGTAGACCAAGCCGCGGCGCTTACACAGGCTGACGACGGTATCAATGACGGATGCCATAGCTAATGGGACTCCTCTGGTAGGGGACAGTCTTTATACAGTGCGGCCTAGTCTAGCGTGCCCCTCATCGCCGCGTGCCTTCACCCCAAAAGTGTGGTGCATTTTATACACATTTCCGCATTCTTCGGCTATAGTACCGATAGCTCTCTTTTTAACTCTCCATCAATAGATATGACTGAAGGTGAATGGCGTGACCAACACCCAGACTGACACCCTTTCCTTTGATCTGGCGGCGGCTGCCACCGTGATTAGCGCTTTGGATTCACCATTGCGCATCGATATCATTCAGCGCCTCTCCGAGCGCGACCACTACGTCCACGAGCTGGTCGCCGCGACCGGCAAATCGCAGCCGCTTATCAGCCAGCACCTGCGGGTTCTCAAGCGCGCGAACATCGTCGACAGTGAACGCACCGGCCGTGAAGTCCGTTACTCTTTGGTGGCCCCTAAGGTGCTGCCTTTACTTCGCGACGCCTCACTGGCCACCTCTTAATGGAAGTGTGTTGATAAACTAAGCCCCATGGCCATCCACGACAGTATTCCCAAACTCGGCGCTCGCAATACCCGCCAGCGCACCGCCGTCGTTGAGGTCCTGCGCAGTCTCGACAAGTTCGTCTCCGCCAAGGACATTCACCAGGCGCTTATCGACGGTAACCAGAAAGTCGGCCTCACCACCGTCTATCGCACGCTCCAATCACTCTCGGAGATTGACGCAGTCGACGCGCTCCACATGCCCTCCGGCGAGACCCTTTACCGCCACTGCGAGAGCGATGCGCACCACCACCACTTGGTGTGCACCAAGTGCGGCCGCACCGAAGAGATCGATGGCGGCCCGATTGAAGAGTGGGCCTCCTCTATAGCCAAGGAGCACGACTTCGAGCTCACCGGGCACGATGCCGAGATCTTCGGCATCTGCGCTGAGTGCCGCGCCCGAAACTAAAGTTTCGGGCGTTAGAAACGATGCTGGCTATTTGACGCCGCCGAAGCGGCGGTCACGCCGCGCGTACTCTTCCACCGCGGCGAACAAGTCTTCCGGCGTGAAGTCCGGGAAAAGCTTGTCCTGGTAAATCATCTCTGCGTAGGCCGACTGCCACAGCAGGAAGTTCGAAGTGCGCTTCTCACCGGAGGGGCGCAAGAACAAATCCACGTCCGGCATATCGGGGTCATACATCACCGAGCTCACCGTCTTCTCGTTGATGGAGCGCGAGTCGAGCTCGCCACGGGAGACTTGCTCGGCGAGCTCCCGGATGCCGTCGACAAGCTCGGCGCGCCCACCGTAATTCACGCACATCACCAGAGTCATCTTGGTGTTGTCCTTGGTCAGCTCCTCGGCGGCCTCGAGCTCCTTGATAACTGAGCGCCACAGGCGCGGGCGGCGGCCGGCCCAGACCACGCGCACTCCCCTCTCGTTGAGCCAGTGGCGCTGGCGGCGCAGCACATCGCGGTTAAAACCCATGAGGAAGCGCACTTCCTCGGCGCTGCGGCGCCAATTCTCGGTGGAGAAGGCATAGGCGGAAAGGTAAGGAACACCAAGGGAAAGGCAGGCATCGACGACGTCGAGAAGCACTGCTTCTCCCCGACGGTGACCTTCGGTGCGCTTCATGCCGCGCTCCTCTGCCCAGCGGCCGTTGCCGTCCATGACCAGCGCGATGTGGCGCGGCAGGAACTCCTGCGGGATAGCGGGCGGGTGGAGGACTCGGTTCGGGTCAGGCGTAATCACGGGTTACAGTCTACTGTTCCATGATCCCCAGCGCGCCAACGCTTCGCTCAAGATGCCATTGCAGGTGCGCGCGGGTGAGGCGATGGGCCTCTTGGGCTTGGGCGTTTGTCGGCTGGCTGGGGTGGTCATGGGCGATGAGCCACATGTGGTGCAGGGTTTCTGGGTCTACCTCGGCGGCGCCTGGTGGACGGCATTGGTGGCAGGCGGCGCCGCCCACGGCTGGGTGGAAGGCGTGGTGCGGGCCGGGTCTTTGGCACTGGGCGCAATCGAAAAGGCTGGGAGCCCAGCCGGCATGGGACATGGCTTTGAGGAGGAAGGCGTCGAGAAGCAGGAGCGGATCGCCGTGCTGCAGCTTGTCGAGGACATCGACGCAGGCCTCGTAAAGGTAGGGATCGCCGGGCGCGTCGGCGGCGGCGAGGCGCTCGGCGGATTCGAGGGCGGCGCAGGCAGCGGTGTAGCGCTCGTAATCCTCGATGATGCGCGCTCCGAAATAGTCCACCGTGTCTGCCTGCGTGATGGTGTAGAGGTTGCGGCCGGGGTAGAGCTGCACGTCGAGGTTGACGAAGAGCTGCAGGCGGGAGCCGAAGCGCGACTTGGCGCGGCGCACACCCTTGGCCACCCCGCGCACGAGGCCGTGGTGGCGGGTCAAGAGCACGATGATGCGATCCGCCTCGCCGAAATCATAGGAGCGGATGACGAGGGCGCGGTCGCGGAAGTTTTCGCGCATTTAGAAACCCAGGCGGCCCAGCGCCTTCGGGTCCGACTGCCAATTCTTGAGCACCTTAATACGCAGGTCAAGATAGACGTTCTGGCCGAGCAGCTGAATGATTTCCTTGCGGGCGGTGCCCACGATGCGGCGGAAGCGGCGGCCATCCTTGCCCTCAATGATGCGCTTCTGGCCGGGGCGCTCCAGGTAGAGGATGGCGTGGACGTTGAGGACGTCGGGGCGCTCCTGGCTGGGCAGAATCTCATCGACTTCGACGGCGACGGAGTGCGGCAGCTCGTACTTCAGGCCAGACAGCGCGGACTCGCGGATCAGCTCGGCGATGCGCTTGGACTGGTCTTCGTCGGTGACATGGTCATCGGGGTAGAACTTGGGGCCTTCGGGGAGGTGGTCCACGATGACCTGGGTCAGCTCATCCAGCTGCACGCGCTCGGTGGCGGAAACTGGGATGACCACGGCATCGGGGTTCTCTTCGGCGAGCAGCTCATGCAGGGCGAGCAGCTGGGCGCCGACTTGGTCCTTGGAGGCCTTATCCAGCTTGGTGACGATGCCGATGATGGGGGTCTTCGGGGCGACCTTGCGGACGTTCTCCAGGATCCACCGGTCTCCGGGGCCAATCTTCTCATCCGCGGGGATGGTCAGGCCGATGACGTCGACGTCGGCGTAAGTGTCTTTGACCACCTCGTTGAGGCGCTCGCCAAGCAGAGTTCGCGGGCGGTGCAGGCCGGGCGTGTCGACGAGGACGATCTGCGCATCCTCGCGGTGGACTAGGCCACGGATGGGATGGCGGGTGGTTTCCGGCTGGTCAGCGGTGATGGCGATCTTCTGCCCCACCAACGCGTTGGTCAGGGTGGACTTGCCAGTATTGGGGCGGCCGACAAAGGACACGAAGCCGGAGCGAAAACCCTCGGGCGTGTCGGTGTACTGCGAGTAGTCGGCGGCGGTGGCTTCGCCCTCGGCTGGTAGGTCCGCGAAGGCGGCATCGAAATCAGTGCTCATATTGCCTCATATCATAACGCAACAGCTGCCGAGTCCCGTTCTTGTTGTATCGCTCTGCTCGGGCTCTCGCCGTGCGGCCCGCAAATCTTCCTGCCGATACGCCGGCAGATGGTCCTTGTAGTTTGGTCCTTCTACTCTGGTCCCTTCTCTGTGCAAAGGGACTATCTGGTGCCGGTTTTCGCGTGCTAAATGGTCCCTTTAGTGTGCGAAGGGACCAGACTAAAGGGACCTTCTGTGCTCCTCCGGGGGTCATCCGCCCTGCAGATGGTTCGAGTCAGGCGGTTCTAGTCATAAGGTTTCCTTGCCCCCAAACGAACCATCTAGCGGCCTCCAGAAGGTTTGTTTGCCCCCAAGAGAACCTTCTGACCCGAACCATGTGAGTAGCACCTTATGGCTGGAACCGACATCGTTGAGAGGATCCGCGAAAGCAGCGGTGAGGTGAGGGTGAAAGTTGATGGCGCGGGCGTATCCGCCGCATGGCGACTGCGAAAAAGCTTGCGCCAAATGGCACCTTGCAAATGGCGTCTGTCAAAGGGCGTCTTTGGTGGTAAAAACGCCATCTGGACGCCGCAAAAGGCGTTTTCAGGCGTGAAAACGCCTTTTGACAGATGCCTTCTGCGGGGATGCCATTTGTCGGACACCTTTTGCAGGCCAAGGATCAGACTGGCGCGCGAGACCAAGCAAGACCAAGGCTCAGGCTGGTGCGCGAGGCCAAGAAAACCAGACAGAGCCCAAGGCTGCAAAGGCGCGCGGGCAGCGGAAGAGGTGTGAAAGCTAGAGCTCCTCGACCTGGAACTGCAGCTGCGGGTTGGCAAAGACGTCCTGCGACTCGATGAGCAGCAGCTCCTGGGAATCTGCCTCGTAGGTGTTCTGCAGCAAGTCGAAGACGGAAGACGCGGTGCGCTTGAGCGCTTCCTTCGCATCATGCGTCTCCACGTAGTGGCCGGTGAAAAGCGAGGCCGTGACATCACCCGAGCCGTTGCGCTTGAACGGCAGCTTGGGGGTGGTCACCAGGAAGGCGCGCTCACCGTCAACGGCGAGCATCTCAATCTCATCCTCACCGGTTTCCGGACGCTGCACCGAGGTCACCAGCACGGTCTTCGGGCCGATCTCCTGTGCGCGCTTCACCGCGGCGAGGGTCTGCTCCAAGGTGCCCACCTCGGAATCGGTTAGGTAGCCCAACTCAAACTGATTCGGGGTGATGATGTCCGCGACCGGAACGACCTTATCGCGCAGCAGCGGCGGAATCTCATCGGAGACGAAGCAGCCGGACTTGGCGTTACCCATCACCGGGTCGCAGGCATAGAGGGCATTCGGGTTCACAGCCTTGATGCGGTTCACAGCATCCACGATGGCACCGGCGATGTCCGGGCCGCCCTGGTAGCCAGACAAAATCGCATCGATGCGTGGGAAGGCGCCGCGCTTCTCGATGCCATCCACAATCGCCGTGACCTGGTCTGCCGGGATCATCGGCCCGCCCCAATCGCCGTAACCGGTGTGGTTGGAGAAGTTCACCGTGTGGATAGGCCATACCTCATGGCCAGCGCGCTGAAGAGGAAAGACTGCTGCGGAATTGCCCACGTGGCCGAAGGTGACGTGGGACTGGATGGAGAGGATATTCATAGCTCTCCATTGTGCTACGCCCCACCACGCACCTCAACGATTAGCCCCATTTAAGCAAACGCACTGCCTGTGTTTGTCCGCAACAGACACAGGCGGTGGGCCCACTCACATCCGGATTACAGGCCGCCGCCGGGAACTTCCTTATCCAGCTCGGCACGCTCAGCGGCATCCGGGAAGGCCTTCGGGCCAGAAGGCTTGGGCTGGTAGCTCACGCCACGCGCCGCCAAGTCCTCATACCAGTCCGCCAGCAGCTCGTTCTGCAGGCCGAACATTTCCTTCTCCTCCGCCGCAGTGGTGTGGTCATAGCCCAGCAGGTGCAGGCAGCCATGCACGGTCAGCAGAGCCAGCTCGTGGCCCAGTGAGTGGCCGGCGGCTGTGGCCTGGCGCTGGGCAAACTCCGGGCAAAGCACGATATCGCCCAGCATCGCAGGGCCGGCCTCCACCGCATCAGGGCGGCCTGCGGTAGCGCCCGGGGTGAGCTCATCCATGGGGAAGCTCATCACGTCCGTCGGGCCTTCCAGGTCCATCCAGCGCACGTGCAGCTCCGCGATGGTATCCAGATCCACCGCGGTAATGGTGCACTCGGCATCCGGATTCACGTCGAGGCGGCCGAGGGCGTAGGAGCAGACGTCGATCAGCATCTCCTCGTTGACGCCGTCATAACCGGACTCGTTAATAAACTCGATGCTCATTTCTTCTCCTCCTGCTCAGCAAAGTTATCGTAGGCCTCGACAATGCGCCCGACCAGTTGGTGGCGCACCACATCAGCAGAGCCTAGTTCCGCGAAGTGGATATCCGGCACGCCCTTCAGGATGCGGCGCACCAGACGCAGCCCGGAGACCTGGCCGCCGGGCAAGTCCACCTGGGAAATATCGCCGGTCACTACGATGGTGGAGCCAAAGCCCAAACGAGTCAGGAACATTTTCATCTGCGCCGGTGTGGTGTTTTGGGCCTCGTCGAGGATGACGAAGGCATCGTTGAGCGTGCGGCCACGCATATAGGCCAAGGGGGCGACCTCAATAATGCCGGCCTCCATGAGCTTCGGAATCATCTCCGGATCGATCATGTCCCGCAAAGCGTCGTACAACGGGCGCAGATAAGGATCGATCTTGTCGTTGAGCGTGCCCGGCAAAAAGCCCAGCTTCTCCCCCGCTTCCACGGCCGGGCGGGTCAAGATAATGCGGCTAACCTGCTTGGCGCGCAGGGCCTGCACCGCCTTGGCCACCGCCAAGTAGGTCTTACCGGTACCGGCCGGACCGATACCGAAGACAATCGTGTTCTCATCGATGGCCTGCACATAGCGCGACTGCCCAAGAGTCTTCGGCCGCACAGCCTTGCCGCGGCGCGAGACGATATCGGCCGCGAGCGTCTCGGACACAGACGCCGGGGCCTCCACGGCCACCAGGTCCAGAGTGTGCTTCACCGTATCCGTGCTCACCGGATGTCCACGGCGGGCAATCGCCTCGAGCTCCTCTAAAACCTTGCGTGCGCGGGCCACCTCATAATCCGGTCCGGCAGCCGTGACTGTGGTGCCGCGAGCGAAGAGGTCCACACCCACGAGGTTGCCCAAAACGCGCAGGTTATCGTCCGCCGGCCCCAGCACGGTGGCGAGGTAGGCGGAGTCGAGATCAAACTTGGTGGTGATAATAGGCACGCCCAAAAGGCTACCAGCGCCCAGTCAACGTGCCGATGCTGGCCAAGGCCACCATGCTTGCCGACGCCGTCCGCAACACCTCCGGCCCCAACTTGATCGCCGTCGCACCGGCGTCCTGTAGGCGGGCTAGTTCCTCCGCGCCGATGCCGCCCTCCGGCCCCACCAGCAGGTAGATCGTGTCGGTGGTGTCAAGGTCATTCAAGTCTTTGAGGCGTAGCGTGGCGTCCTCGTGGAGGACCAAGGCGCGGGCGCCAGATATCTCCTGGCATAGCTGGCGGGTAGTCAGCGGGCCGCGCACCGCGGGTACGCGCACTCGGCGCGATTGCTTCGCCGCCGCCACGGCAGCAGATTCCCACTTCGCTAGCGCCTTCGGGGCCTTCTTGGCATCCCACTTGGACACGCAGCGATCCGCCTGCCAGGCAATGATCTCATCCGCCCCGGCCTGGGTGGCCAGGTCGACGGCGAGTTCGGCGCGCTCAGACTTGGGGATAGCCTGGACCACGACCACCCTCGGGGAGGGTTCGGGGAGGATCGCGAGGTCGTCGACAAGCGCGACCAGCGTGTCCTTGCCCTGCGTTTCAGTGATGGTGGCGGTAGCGCGGCGCCCAGACCCGTCGATAAGCACCAGGCTCTCGCCCGGGGTCATGCGCTTAACGGTGACCGCGTGGCGGCCCTCCGCACCATCGAGGCCCACGGGCTGGCCGACCTCAGCGTGGGACAGGTCCGGGTGGAGGAAGACGGGCAGAGACATTAGCGGCGGAACTTATCGCGGAAGCGGCTAAAGAGGGACTCGCCCTGGTCATCCCCGGCGTGGTGCACCTCGGTGCCGCCGTGGCCGGCGTCACGCACCTTCTCCAGTGCCTCGCGGGTCTTCTTATCCAGGTCAGTCGGGACAACAACATCCACGTGGGCGTGGAGGTTGCCAAAGCCGTCGGTGCGCAGGCGCGGCATGCCCTTTCCTTGGAGGGTGATGGACTCGCCCGGCTGGGTGCCCGGCGCGATATCGATGGTGAGCTCCTCGCCGTCGAGCTGCTCGACGGTGCACGAAGCACCCAGCGCGGCATCCACCATGGGCACGCGCACGGTCAGGTGCAGGTCATCGGCGTTGCGCTCGAAGACGGGGTGCGGCTCGGTGTGCACCTCAACGTACAGGTCGCCAGCGGGGCCGCCGCCGTGGCCGACCTCGCCCTGGGACGCCATGCGGATGCGCATGCCATCACCAATGCCGGCGGGGATATTCACCGTAATATCGCGACGCTTGCGCACGCGGCCATCACCGCCGCAGTGGCCACAAGGATCGGTGACTACTTCGCCGAAGCCGTAGCACTTCGGGCAATCGCGGGTGGTCATCATGTTGCCCAACATGCTGCGCTGGACCTCTTGGACCTGGCCCATGCCGCCGCAGTGATCACAGGTCACCGGCTTGGACTTGGACTCAGAACCGGTTCCCTCACAGCGGTCACAAACCACAGCGGTATCCACCTTGACCTGCTGCTTAACGCCGCTATAGGCCTCCTCGAGGGTAATGGTGGTGCGCAGGAGCGCATCATCGCCCGGCTGCACGCGGGAACGCGGGCCGCGGGAGGCAGCTCCCCCGCCGAAGAACTCGGCGAAGATATCGCCGAGGCCGCCGCCACCGAAACCACCAAAGCCGCCGCCCTGGGCCGCGCGCTCCTCCATGGGGTCACCACCCATGTCCACAACCCGGCGCTTCTGCGAATCCAGCAGAACCTCCTGTGCAAGGGAAGCCTCGCGGAACTTCTCCGCGGCCTCCTCATCGCCCGGGTTGACGTCCGGGTGGTACTTGCGCGCCAGCTTGCGGTAGGCCTTCTTAATCTCGGCATCCGACGCCGACTTTTCTACACCAAGAATGCCGTAGTAGTCACGAGCCACGTACTGTCATCCTTCTATATCTCGTTGATACTAAATCTAATCCGACGGGCCAGCTTACTCGCCCGCCAAAATTTCACTCACATAGCGTGCAACGGCAGAGACCTTGGAGATTGTTCCCGAATAATCCATATACGTCGGCCCCACCACACCGAGCCCGCCGAGTGCTGCAGCCTCCGAGCCGGTGCCGAGACCATAGCGCGTGGCCACGACGGAGGTTTGGCGCAGCTCATCGGCCTCGTTTTCCTCGCCAATAGAGACCGATACATTGCCTAGGTCCGGCACGCGGGCCAGCAACTTCAGCACCACGACCTGCTCTTCAAGAGCCTCGATGATAGAGGGCAGGCCCTCGGGCAAGGCCACGCGGGTGAGGTTGGAGGTGCCGGCCATAATCAGGCGATCGGAGGGCTGCTCCACGAGGGTTTCAATCAGCGTCGTCGCCGCCTTGAGGAGGTAGGGGCGGATGTCGGCCGGGGAGTCGTCGACAAGCGCGGCCAGCTCCACCGAGGCTTCCGTGAGCGTCTTGCCCTCCAGAGCAGTGTTGAGGATATCGCGCAGGCGGTGGGTCTGCTCGGGGTCGATGACATCATCGAGCTCCACATTGCGCTGATCGACGCGCCCATTGTCCGTAATCAACACCAAGAGCAGACGCACCGGTGACAATGCGACAACCTCGCAATGCTTCACGCGGGAGACCTTGAGGTTTGGCATTTGCACCACCGCAGCTTGCTTGGTCACCTGGGCCAGCAGCTGGACGGAGCGGCGCAAAACGTCTTCCAAGTCGACCCCGCCTTCGAGGAAGGAGAGCATGGCGCGGCGCTCGGGTGTGGACAGCGGTTTGACGTCGTGGAGCGTATCGACGAACTGGCGGTAACCCTTCTGCGTGGGCACGCGCCCGGAGCTGGCGTGTTCTTGGGCGATGAGCCCTTCGGCTTCGAGCACGGCCATGTCATTGCGAATCGTCGCCGAGGACACGCCCAGCTGGTAGCGCTCGAGCAGGGCCTTGGAGCCGACGGGCGATTGCGAGGCGATATAGTCCGCGACGATGGCGCGCAGGACCTCTTGGCGGCGGGCATCGGTGGAGCTGGACATGTCTTTAAGGCTATCCGTTCTGGCGGGCGATGAAGTCGTCAAAATTTGGCACAGTGTAGCTCACCCTGCCGTGTTCTGGAGCATAGATCAATCCTTTACTAATGAGCTTGGCTCGCACAGGACCCAGTTTCTTCGTGTCTTTACCTAAGATGTCCGCGATGTCCTTGCTCGAGATTTCCTCTCCGCCAACCTTTGCCATCGCGGTCAAGTAGTCCCGCTCGGCTGGAGTAGCGCGATCCCACCTGGCTTGGAAAAACCCGCGGTCCAACTGCTCAATTCCAAGCCGCGCGGCGCGTCGAGCTGCATCGGAATCCATAGGTGAAGTTCGCGCAGTGCGCCACATTTGTGCACCAAATTCCTGGATGAAATACGGATACTGCCCCGATACATTAGCTAGATATTCAACTGCTTCATCGTCAAATTCCACATTCTGTGTCCGCGCAGGTTCACGGAAGGCGGCAACTGCGGCATACATTTCGAGCCTGCCAATTTGGCGCACCTCGAACATTCGCTCTGCATAAGAGCGGGACTCCGCCAGAATCCCTGGCAGACTCGGGAGCCCAGCGCCAATAATGTAAAAAGGCAAGCCCAGCTGCGCTGCTTCATGTTGTGCAGAAATGAGTGCTTCGAGCAGCTCTTCATCAAGGTCTTGCATTTCGTCGATGAAGATTCCTAAAGCTTTATCCTCCTTGAGGAGCGTCGTAGTGATGGCCTCGATCACATCGTGCAGATCAAGCTCGAGGTTTCCTGTTGCCGGAGGAATATCTCCTACTTCAACCCCAAGGTCAATAATGCTTTGTCCTACCGAGAGCGAAAAAGATTTTACGGCCGCAGCAATAAAGTGAAAACCCTCAGATACCTTGGCTTTCGTCCGATAGCGCAAAGAGGCTTTGGCTAAACCTTGCGCTAGAGCACGGCGGGCTCCTTCTCGTCCACGTGCCCCCTGCGAAGCCTCAAACTTAATCGTTAGCCAGTCGGCTTGGTCAGCCTTCCTTTTTAATTGGTTGAGCAGCACGGTCTTACCCACTCCACGCAAGCCAACGAGCAACATTGGACGGCCAAGCAATCCGTTCTGGACGCGTTTGACAAGATTGTCAAACGCATGAAGGTCTCTCTCGCGCCCAGTAAGAACTGTCGGCACGATGCCCGAGCCAGGAGTATAGGGGTTTAAGGCGTCATCCATGCCACTAATACTAGCAATATCGAGAGCGACTAACAGGTTTCTCGACGTGGAGAGAGAAACTAACACCGCTATCAAACTTCCCGACGACAGGAGCAAAACTAACAAATTCCCGGCGGAGCTAACCTTAAGTCCCCATGTCTCCTCGACGTCGAAAGGCCAAGGCCTAGCCACTTCTTCGCAGCTTCGCGGTTGCATCACACAGCTGGTTCTACTCAGATGGTTCAGGTCATACGGTTTACTTGCCCCCAAACGAACCTTCTAGCAGCCTAAGGAAGGTTTGTTTGCCCCCAAACAAACCTTATGACTAGAACCTTTCCACTGGAACCATGTGCGGAAGGCTGAGGACAGGCCACGAGCAGGGTACGGCCGCTAATGAGCCAGCTGATGCGGATCCGGAGGTCGGCCCGCAGGCGGGGCAAGCCCCTAGCGAGCGGTGCCTTCGGCGGTATCTTCGGCGACAAGGAGGTCGGTGATGATCCCATCCGCGAGCAGGCGTCCCGCCTTGGTCACGCGGAGGTGGTCGCCGGCGCGCTCGAGCAGGCCGCGAGAGATGTAGTCAGCCATGACTGGCTCCGCCGCCGGCGCTAGCCAGGACGCGGGGATGCCCTCGCGCAGGCGCAGGCCCAGCATGATGCGCTCGGTGTGGCGATCGGCGGCGCTGAGCTCCTCGCGATCCTTGATGGGCAGCTCCCCCTCGCCCACGGCCTTGATATAGGTCCGCGGGTTCTTCACGTTGAAGAAGCGCTCGTTGCCCAAATGCGAATGCGCGCCCGGGCCCGCGCCCCACCAATTGCCGTCCACCCAGTAGATGCGATTGTGCTGACACTCCCCACCCGGCTTGGCCCAGTTGGAGACCTCGTACCATTCAAAGCCTTCGGCCTCGAGCGTGGAGGAGATCATCTCATAGCGCCGGGCCAGAACGTCCTCGTCCGGAGCCGGAAGCAGGCCCTTCGATACCTTGCGGGCCATGCGCGTGCCGTCCTCCACAATGAGCGAATACGCACTGATGTGGTCCACCCCGGTCTCCAGGGCGCGCTCCAAGGTCAGGGCAACGTCGGCGTCCTCTTCCGTCGGCGTGCCATAAATCATGTCCAGGTTGACGTGCTCGAAGCCCGCGGCACTAGCCTCGCGGGCAGCATCGAAGGCACGGCCCGGGGTGTGGGCTCGCTCGAGCACTGCGAGCACGCCCGGTGAGGCGGACTGCATGCCGAGGGAGAGGCGGGTGAAGCCGGCGTCGAGAAGCCCGGCGAAATACTCCGGCGAGGTCGACTCCGGGTTGGATTCCGTGGTGACCTCCGCGTCTGGGGCTAGGCCAAAGGTGTCGCGCACCCGATTCAACACACGGCCCAGCCCCTCGGCACCCAACAAGCTCGGCGTGCCGCCACCGATAAAAACTGTTTCGGCCTCACGGCCTACCTGGGCCGCCCCCATCTCCAGCTCTTTCTCCAGCGCAGCCAGATAATCGCTGGTCAGATCCCCTCCCAGCTCACCGGGCGTATAGGTGTTGAAATCGCAGTAGCCACAGCGCGAGGCACAGAAGGGAACGTGAATATAAAGACCGAAGGGATCCATGGGGAACAAAATAACCGACTAAACCGTTGAAGCGGTAGTCTATAGTGCAGATTTGCAACCCCGATAGTGAAGAAAGGCCCCCTTTTTCGTGGAACCTCCGAGTCGATGTCCCCGCCGTCTCCTTAAGGCGGTGGGGTAAGCCGTGTTATCTGCCATCCTGATGATTGTGGCGGGTTTCGCCGTCATCGCTCTCATTATCGTGGCCAACGCGTACTTCGTCGCGCAAGAATTCGCCTTCATGTCCGTGGACCGCACGCAGCTGCGCCAGCGCGCTGCGACTGGGGATAAACCAGCGGAGCGCGCGCTCAAAATCACGCAGAAAACCTCCTTCATGCTCTCCGGCGCACAGCTGGGCATCACGATTACGGGCCTGCTTATTGGTTATGTGGCCGAGCCCCTCGTGGGCCAAGGCCTGGGCCAGCTGCTCGGCGGCGTGGGCGTGCCCACGGGCGTGTCCGTTGCCATCGGTACGGTGACCGCGCTGGCCGTGTCGACGGTTCTCACGATGCTCTTTGCCGAGCTCTTCCCGAAGAACTACACCATCGCCGCCCCCATGAAGACAGCGCTGTGGCTGTCCGCGTCCACGATGTGGTACCTCAAGATCTTCGGCTGGTTGATCCACTTCTTCGAGTATTCCTCCAACGCCATCCTCAAGGTCTTCGGCATCGAACCGGTGGAGGATGTCGATTCCTCTGCCACCACCGATGACCTGGAGTCCATCGTGGATGCCTCCCACGAGGCCGGCGACTTGGATGAGGACACCTACCTGGTGCTCGACCGCCTCCTCGACTTCCCCGAACACGACGTGGGACACGCCATGATTCCGCGCTCGCGCGTGGATGTCATTGAGCCGGAGACCACCATCGGCGAGGTGCGCGAGATGATGTCGGAGAACCACACCCGCTACCCCATCATCGACGATGAGCACAATCCCATCGGCGTGGTGCACCTCTACGACGTGCTGGGCACCGAGCTGCCCGTGGCCACCCCGGCCCGCGAAATCATGAAGGAACCCGTGGTAGTGCCGGAGCTCATGCCGCTTCCCGACGTCGTCACAGAGCTTCGCGACGCCGACGAGAAACTCGCCTGCGTCATCGACGAATACGGCGGCTTCGTCGGGATTGTGACCATGGAGGACTTGGCCGAGGAGATCCTCGGCGATGTCACCGATGAGCACGACCTCGAAGAGACCGAAGAGATCACCGAGCAAGACGAAACGCACTGGATCGTCGACGGTGACACCCCCATTGACGAGATCGAGCGCGCCATCGGCCACGACCTGCCCGAGGGTGATTTCGAAACCGTCGCCGGCCTGCTCATCGCGCAGTCCGGCACGCTGCCGGAGGAAGGCGAAGAGCTCGCCATCGAGTTGGAGGCCGAGCCGGAAGACTGGGTCGACGGCGACGAAGCCCCCACCCGCACGCTTAACGTGCGCGTCGAGGAAATCGACCGCCACGTGCCCTCCGTCCTAGCCCTCGAGCTGGTGGAGGAATTCCCGGAAGGAGACGATGACTAATGACTGATACCTGGTGGTTCAACCCCCTCATCACCATTCTCATCATTGCTGCCTCCGGCTTCTTCGTGGTCATCGAGTTCTCCCTCATGGGTGCGCGCCGCAACCGTCTGGAGGAAACCGCGGAATCCTCCGCTGCCTCGCGCGCGGGCCTTCGCTCGCTCAACGAGCTGACCATCATGTTGGCCGGCGCCCAGCTGGGCATTACCGCCGCAACCTTCGTCCTCGGTGCCGTGACCAAGCCGTGGGTCCATCACCTGCTCATGAGTCCGTTGGAGGCCCTCGGCTTGCCGCTGGGCGTTGCTGACGTCGTCTCCTTCCTCCTCGCACTTTTCGTCGTGACCTTCCTACACCTGGTCATCGGTGAGATGGCGCCGAAGTCCTGGGCCATCGCCCACCCGGAGACGGCCCTGCAGCTCATTGCGGTTCCTGCCCGCGGCTTCATCTGGCTCTTCCGCCCGCTGCTGATCTGGATTAACAAGATGGCGAACAAGCTGGTGCTCATGACCGGCGAGGAACCCGTCGACCGCGCCGGTGCGGCCGGCTATGACGCGGAGACCCTGCGCCACCTCGTCGAGCACTCGCGGCAGACGGGCACGCTTGACGACGACTCCGCGAACCAGATCACCGGCGTCATCGAGCTAGAAGCGTCCACCGCCGCACAATTGGCCCGCGAGCACGGCTCGGAAATCTTGCCTCTGTCTTCCGATGCCACGGTGGCTGAGCTGCACGACCTCGTCGTAAACAAGTCCATCATGCGCGTGCTGGTCTACCCTCGCGCCTCGCGCATTCCGCGCATCGTCCACGTCCGCGATACCCTGCTGGCGGATCCGGAAACCCCGGTGCTGGAGTTCTCCCGCCCCGCGTTGGCGGTGAGCTCCTCCTCGACCGTGCAGAAGACTCTGGATCAGATGCGCGCCCGCAACGAGCAGCTCGTCATGGTGGGCAAGCCCACCAAGGACAAGACCGTGTGGATCCTGACCTGGGATGACATCATGGGCCAGCTGTGGCCGCAGATTACGGAGCAGCTGGACCAGGCCGCGCCGGCCGCCAAGAACCCGGGGGCCTAGCGCGTACGCGCTAGGCGCCACGCCAAGCAACGAAAAGCGCCACCGAGAGAGGGAATCTCGGTGGCGCTTTCCTTTTGTCCTTGTGTGTTGGCAACAAGGAAGTCTGTGATGCGGCTCCTTAAGCGGTCGTGGCGGCCTGCTTCTGGCGCTTAGCCCGGACGCGGGCGACGACGGCGTCGATACGCGCGCGCTCCTCGAGGAAGGGCGGCGGATTGTGCCCGCGCATGGTGCGCACGAAGGCGGGGTGCGCCTCGACGACGGTGTGGCGCCAGGCCTGCACGGCAATAAGAGAGGATTCTCCCGCGCGCTTGTACAGGTTCGGCAGGGAGACCACGTCGAGGTTGCGGGCCACCGCGTCGGTTTGCGCCAGCACGTACTCCACCAGCTCGCGCAGGTAGGCAGCCACCGCGGCGGTACGGCCGCGCAGGGTTTCTGCCAGCTCGGAGACCACGACAGGCGGGCCGGAGATGGGCAGGCCCTCAGCGAGCGCGCGGGCGGTGAGCTGTTTCGGTTCCTCGACGTCATTGTCGCCGGAGGAGGCAGCCGAGATAGTGCCGGACTTCAGGCCGGAGACCAGCGCCTGGCGCAGGCCGATGAGCTCGCCGACGCAGCGCCCGGAATCCACGCGGGCGTCTTCGACGATATCCCCCAGCTCGGCCAAGCAGTCGAGGGAGAGTTCATCGTCCCAGTCCTCGATGGCCTCGATGAGGTGCTCGATGTAGTCGACGACTTCATCGCCGATGTTATAGATTTCTTGGGTCAGCTCACGGTGGCGCAGCTCGGCTGCGATCTTGTGCATAGGCCGCCCTTCCCGTGAGAACCTCTAGTTGAGGTTTAGAGTTTTTCTGACCCCGCTGACTCTATTAGAGATCCTCGCATTCGGCTGCGCGACACTCCGAAGGAATTCACAGACTCCGTCCAGCCTTATTTCTTGCCGGCGTAGAGGCGCTCGATGTCGGCCGCATAGCGCTGGGCCACCACATAGCGCTTGACCTTCAGGGTTGGGGTGAGCTCGTTGCTTTCCTCGGTGAGGTCCTGATCCAGGATGACGAACTTCTTAATACCCTCCGCGTGGGAGACGGTGGCGTTGACCTGGTTGATGGCGTCCTGAATATCCGCGCGCAGCGCCGGATCGGCAGCTACCTCACGCATCCCCTTGGTCGCGGCGATGTTGTGGTCCGCCTTCCAGCGCTTGAGCGCGTCCTCATCCAGGGTGAGCAGCACGCCGACGAAGGGCTTGCCGTCACCGACCACCATGGCCTGGGAGATCAGCGGGTGGGAGCGCAGGATATCTTCCATCGGGCCGGGCGAGACATTCTTGCCGCCCGCAGTCACAATGAGGTCCTTCTTGCGGCCGGTGATAACGAGCTTGCCTTCTTCGTTGATCTCACCGAGGTCGCCGGTGTTGTACCAGCCATCCTGCAGGGCATTCTCGGTGGCTTCCGGGTTCTGCCAGTAGCCCTTGAAGACGATATCGCCCTTGATCAGGATCTCGCCGTCCTCGTTAATGCGCATCGTCGTTCCGCCCAGCGGCGGGCCGACGGTGCCGATGGACTGATCCACGAAGTCCACGGCGGCAGCCGCTGCGGTCTCCGTAAGTCCATAGCCCTCGTAGATGGTCACGCCGATGCCGCGGTACCAGTGCAGCAGATCCTGCGAGATGGCCGAGCCACCGGAGATGCAGTACTTGACCTCGCCGCCCATTGCCTGGCGGATGGCGGAATAGACCAGCTTGTCAAAGGCCTTGTGCTTGGCCTTGAGGACTCGGTTGGGACCCTCCGGGGTGTCCAGTGCCTTGGAGTATTCGATGGCGACCTTCTCCGCGCTGTCGAAGATCGCGCCCTTGAACGCGGAGGAACC
This sequence comes from Corynebacterium sp. HMSC078A10, assembly GCF_001811565.1. Classification (NCBI taxonomy): domain Bacteria; kingdom Bacillati; phylum Actinomycetota; class Actinomycetes; order Mycobacteriales; family Corynebacteriaceae; genus Corynebacterium; species Corynebacterium sp. HMSC078A10. The sequence goes on from NZ_KV805217.1 coordinate 49,687, forward strand.
ATGTGCCTTGGCGGAGGCACCGTTGCGCACCTTTTCAAACACGCGCGGAACGCCGAGAATCAGGTTCGGGCGGGAACGAGCGAACTCAACGGTGATGGTGCTGAAGTCCGCCCAGTGGTTCTGGGACGCACCACCGATGGTGACGGCCAGTGACACCGCACGGCTGAAGACGTGCGCCAGCGGCAGGAAGGTCAGGACGTGTGCGCCCGGCACGGCGATGGCGCCAATCGGGTTGGTCAGCAACCCGCGGGCTTCCGCCAGCCAGTTGCGGTGGGTCAGCATGCAGCCCTTGGGGCGCCCGGTGGTGCCGGAGGTGTACACCAGGGAGGCGACGTCGTCAGTGTGCGTGGCTTCGATGCGCTGGTTGACGGTGTCGTCGCTGATGTCGCGTCCCTCAAACTTCAGCGTATCGACGGCCGAAGAGTTGATTTCCAGAACACGGCGCAGCTGGGAGGGGGAACCGTGCAGCTGCGGGGTGCCGTCCTCCTGCAGCTTCAGGTGCTTGACCAGCTCGGAGTGCTCGCGGGTTTCCGTGATGGCGAGGATTGCGCCGGAGTCCTCGATAATCCACTGAACCTGGGACATCGACGACGAGGGGTACACCGGAACGGAAACCGCACCGGCGGCCCAGATGGCGTAGTCCAGCAGGGACCACTCATAGCGGGTGGTGGAAATGAGCGCCACGCGGTCACCCTGCTCCACGCCGAAGGCGATGAGCCCCTTGGCCACCGCGTAGACTTCCTCGACGAATTCCTTGGCGGTGACGTTGACCCACTCGTAATTCGCCGGGCGGGTAAACAGCACGCCATGTGGGCGGGCGTGCGCCGTAGCCATCATGGCGGTAAGGCACGTTTCGCCGTCCTTGATCTCGAATTCCGCTTTGGTGTGCGCTTCATTCAAAGTCACAGTTGTGTCCTTTCCCACAAAAACTAAATTCCAGCCCACTCTACCAACCTGATTTATTACGCGCGTGGGGAGGGCGTGGCACAATTGGGGGATGTGACTACCCGTGATCTGCTTCAAGAACTTGCCCAACGCCACGGTGTGGCCTGCGAGTACACCGCCCAGAACGGACAGCCTGTGTACGTCAGCGAGGAGACAATCACCTACACGCTGCGCGCACTCGGCGTCTCTATCTCCGACCGTCCGGACGATGAGGAGCTAACCCAAGCCCTCTTCGAGGACTACCTCGCTCGGGCTTCCCGCCCGCTGCCGCCCTGCGTGGTGGCCCGCGAAGGCGCCGAAAAGTCCTTCGCCGTCCACGTCCACGACGGGGATCCGGTCTCCGTCACCATCGAATTGGAAAGCGGCGAGACCCGCCCGACTTACCAGGACCCCAACGATGCCCCGGCTGCCGACGTCTCCGGAACCATGTGGGGCGAGGCAAGCTTCCACGTCCCCGGCGACCTGCCTCTCGGATTCCATAAGCTGCTCCTGTCCTCTCCCGGCATCGGAGAGCACGAGTGCCCGCTCATCGTCGTGCCGAACCACCTGAGCACGGCGGATCGCTACCTTGAGCGCCCCGCGGCGGGTGCGATGGCGCAGCTGTACTCAGTGCGTTCCGAGAAGTCCTGGGGCATGGGTGATTTCGGTGACTTGGCAGAGCTGGCGGAACTGCTGGCGCCGGACTACGACTTCCTCCTTATTAATCCGCTGCATGCTGGCGAGCCGATTCCGCCGGTGGAAGACTCGCCCTACCTGCCCACCACGCGGCGATTCATCAATCCGATCTATATCCGCATCGAGGACGTCCCGGAGCTGAAACTACTCAGCCCGGAACTCCAGGATGACGTGGCCGAGCTGGCCGCCGAGTTCCGCGAGCGCAACCTGTCTGCAGAAGAGATTGATCGTGATTCCATCTTCGAGGCCAAGCTGCAGGTCCTCCAGGAGCTCTTCAACAAGGGGATGACCCCAGAGCGCCGCACCGCCTTTAGCGAGTACCAGCGCCGCGAGGGCCGTGGCCTGCGTAACTTCGCGCTGTGGTGCGCCGAGACCGAGCTCGAACGCCACAGCGGCCGTCGCCACGCGCTGAGCCTTGACGTCAGCGAGTTGGCTGAGTTCTATTCCTGGCTGCAGTTCCTCTGCGATGAGCAGCTAGATGCTGCCCAGCGCCGCGCGCTCGACGCCGGCATGAGCATCGGGCTTATCACCGACATGGCCGTGGGCATCCACCCCGCCGGTGCCGACGCCGTCAACCTGGCGGAATACCTCGCCCCGCAGTGTTCGGTGGGCGCCCCGCCGGATGATTACAACCAGCAGGGCCAGGACTGGTCTCAGCCGCCGTGGCACCCGGTCCGCCTGGCGGAATCCGGCTACCAGCCGTGGCGTGACTTGCTGCGTACGATGCTGGGCAACGCCGGCGGCCTGCGCGTTGACCACGTGCTCGGCCTGTTCCGCCTGTACTGGATCCCGCGCCACTCCACCCCGCTCAACGGCACCTACGTGTCCTATGACTGGGAGGCTATGCTCGGCATCCTCGCGCTCGAGGCTGAGCGCGCCGGCGCAGTGCTCGTGGGCGAGGACCTGGGCACCCTGGAGCCGTGGGTCCAAAACGCTCTGCGCGATATGGGTGTGCTGGGTACCACGATCATCTGGTTTGAGCACGCCGAGGACGGCCCCACCCCGCGCCCGCAGGATCAATACCGCCAGATGGCCATGTCCTCGGTGGGCACGCACGATCTGCCGCCGACGCTCGCCTTCCTGCGCGGCGACCACATCGCGCTGCGCGCCCGCTTGGGTCTGCTGACCCGCCCAGTGGCGGAAGAAGAAGCCGAGGACCGCGCGTGGCAGGAAAAGGTCAAGGACAACCTGCAGGCCTATGGCATGTTGGACAACCGCGAGAGCGAAAAGGACATGCTCGTTGCCCTGCACCGCTACATCGCGGGAACCCCGTCGGCGCTGACGGTGACCAACCTGGTGGACATGGTCGGTGACGTGCGCGCCCAAAACCAGCCGGGCACGACAAAGGACCAATACCCCAACTGGTGCATCCCGCTGTGCGATACCGCCGGCAAGCCGGTGTTGTTGGAGGATCTGCCGAAGCAGGAGCTCTACCAGCGCCTCGCCCAGGCCGCCACGAGGCCGGGTGCCGGGCGCTAGGGCTAGGAGGGGCGTCGGCAAGCGCGGCGCCCCTAGCGGCGTCTTCCCTTCAGGAAGACCCCCTTAAAAAACAACGCCGACGATGGCCACCACGACGATGAGCGCGATCATCAGCCAGAGGGTCACGCTCACTCGGGACTTAGGCAGTGCGCGTTTGCGGTGGGGAGGCTGCGGGCGCTCGGGGTCCCACAGGCCTTCGCGGTGATCATCGTCAGTCATGTTTCTTTATCCTAGTCGCGGGTGCTAGCCACGAATTCACACGGTCGATACCCCACATCAGCACCCACCCCATGACGGTCGCGGCCGGCACTGCGGTCACGGCGAGCACCGCCATCTGCGCCCACACTGGCGCCTGCACGAGCCATTCCATGCCCTCAGGGTAGCCTGTTGTCCATGAGCAGTGCACCTTTCGACGTCACCTGCCCCGCGGGCACCATCACCGGCTACCTCGATGGGGACGTGGCCCATTTCCACTCCATCGAGTACTCCCACATCCCGGGAGATTTCGACAACCCCGAGCCCGCCCCGCCGCGTGACCAGGACGCGCGCGAACCGCATCCGGAGAAGGTCGCGCTGACCATCACCGCCCCCGCGCCCGGCAATCGCACCGCCGCCCTAGCACCCACCCTGGTCTACATCCACGGCGGCCGCTACGAGCACGGCTCCCACGAGGACCCCCGGGCGGAGGGCACGCCGACTGCGGAGGCGGGCATGGTCCACGTGCAGCTGGGCTACCGCGTGGGCCTGCCGGGCCTGGCCCGCTTCCGCGATGATGAGCCCAACCACTACCGCGCCATCGAGGACCTGCAGCTGGGCTTGGAATGGATCCAGCGCAACATCGAGTCCTTCGGCGGCGACCCCACCAACGTCACCGTCGTGGGCCAGTCTGCCGGCGCTAATGCCGTTCTCTGGTTGTGTCGGCGCGATCACTACCGCGGGGCTTTTCGCCGCGCCGTGGCGCTCTCCCCGGGCTTCCCGCGGGAGAGCTTCGAGGAGCGCAAGGCCACGCTGCGCCAGGTGATGAAGAAGCCCATCACGCGCTCCTCCCTGGCGGCGATGGATAAGGAGGAGCTCGCGGCCGGCTACGCCAAGTTCCGCAAGAAGTACAGCCTCGATATGGCGCTGGGCCCCACCCCACTGGAGTGTGGGCAGCTTGCCGACGTCCCCCTCATCCTCGCCAGCACCCGAGACGAGTTCTACAACATCCCGGCCACGCAGAAGATCGACCGCTCCCCTTTCCGCGGCCTCATCCTGCGCTATGTGGCCCCGCGCTTTGGCTTTCCCCGCAACGGTTTCAAGCCGTGGTATCAGGTGGCACAGCACATGGATAAGGACCGCCCTATGGGACGGTTGGTGGGTGATGCCATCATCCGCCGCTGGGCGGCCGAGGTGGCAGAGAAGGCACCGGGTAAGACCTGGATGGTGGAGTTCACCCGCTCCTCGGGCCCGGCCTTGCACTGCGAAGAGCTGCGCCCGCTCTTCGGGGATACGGAGCTAGCACAGTGGCTGCGGGACTTCGTGCGCACCGGCGAGCCCGGTTTCGAGGCCTACCGCCCCGAGCACGCTATCTGGGAATACAACCTGGATAACGGCGAAAACCGCGTGGCCTATTCCAGCCTGGATTACATCTCGGCGGCCTTCGCCCAGGATGGCAGCCTGCTTTAGGCCAACAGGGCCTCGCGCAGCGGCTCGTGGGCCAGCTCCTCAACCATCCACGGGCTAAAGGCGAATGGCGTGGCATCGGCGGCAGCGAGGACATCGCGCACCGGGACCCACGCGAAGGAGTCCACCTCCTCTGGGTTGGGAGCCGGATCGTCTTCGGTTTCGAAGAGATAGACCGGGCAGATTTCATTTTCCACCACGCCGGAGGAATCCACGGCGCGGTAGGCAAAATCCGGCAGCACTAAGTGAGGTGTGCCGCTGAGGCCAAGTTCGAACTGGGCGCGGCGTATGACGGCGGCGGCAGTCGGCTCGTCCGGGCCCGGGTGCCCGCAGAAGGAATTGGTCCACACACCAGGCCAGGTCAGCTTGGACAGGGCGCGGCGAGTCAGCAACAGCTCGCCTCCGCGCACCACCCAGGCGGAGAAAGCAAAGTGCAGCGGAGTATCCGCGGTGTGGACGGCGGCCTTCTCAGCTACGCCTGCGGGTTTGCCCTCGGGCGAGGCTAGAACGACGAGTTCCGTCATAGATTGAGGTCTCCTACAAAACGCACGTTGCCGATGCTAAAGCGCGCGTTCCACAGGTTGCCGGGGGCAACGTCATAGACATACTGGAGGTTGGTGGACGCGCCTGCCCCCAGCGGGTGGTCCAAGCCCGGCGCGGCTACATCTGGGTGGACAGCGGGGTCAACATCAATCGAATCCACGGTGGCCCAGCCGCCGTTGCCGTCGGCGCGCTCGAGGGTGGGTTCCGGGAGGGCGTCGGCAGGCATGGGCACCTCGTTGAGGTTGTGGATCTTTACCGTGAGCACCGTTCCACCGCCGCCGGAGTACAGGCCCTGCAGCTCATACTCCACGTTGAGGCCCTTGTCCTTGACCGGTGCCGCCAGGTTAGAGGTCACCTCTTCGGCGTCCACGTCTTTAGCCTCAAAGGTCGGCGGCTCCGAGCTGGACACCACGATGTTGTCCTGCGGGCCCGCGTCCGGCGGCTGGAGGATGCTGCAGCCTGAGAGGGCAGCCAGGCACAGCGGGGCACACGCTAGGGGGAGGTACTTCTTCACCGCGAATCCTTTTCCATCACGACTTCGGTTTCTCCCTTACCTTAGTCGACGGGTTGGATATTCCTATTAAGGGCGTAACATCGGCCGACGATGAACTCTATTCTCCGCATCGTCCGCAGCGCGTCTGCGTTGTGGCAGTTCTATCTCGGCGTCCTAATCACCGCGTCAGTTACCGCGATTCTCTCGCTGCTGACTCCCTTCATCCTCCGCGAGGCCACCGACACCGTCGTCGCAGGAGGCCCGCTGCGCACCATCCTCTGGTGGGTCGTCGCGCTCTTTGTGGCGGATGCGCTGGGCAACGTGGTGAAAAACATCGGCGGCTATATCGGCGATGTCATGGTGGCGCGCCTGCGCCAGATTCTGTCCACGCGCTACTTTGCCAAGCTGCTCTCCGTGCCGCAGGGCTATTACGACAACCAGGTCACCGGCACCATCATCGCGCGTTTGGATCGCTCGATTGCGAATATCACGCAGTTCCTGCAGTCCTTCTCCAATAACTTCTTCGTCATGCTGATCCAGGCCGCGGCGGTGTTGGTCATCACCGCGGTGTACTACTGGCCGCTGGCTATCTTGCTGGCAGCGCTCTTCCCCATCTATATGTGGCTCACCGCGCTGACCTCGGAGCGCTGGCAGAAGTATGAGGGGATCAAGAACGAAAACATCGACGTGGCCAATGGGCGCTTCGCGGAGGTCATCGGCCAGGTAAAGGTGACCAAGTCCTTCGTGGCCGAGGCCCGCGAGTTGGCCTCCTTCAGTTCGCGCTACCGCACGGTGGTGGACACGACGAAGCCGCAATCGCGGTGGTGGCATTCCATGGATACCGCGCGCGGCGCGGCCATGGCGCTGATCTTCTTAGGCATCTATGGCCTGATCTTCTGGCGCACCTTGGAGGGCCACTTCTCCATCGGTGACATGGTCATGCTCCTGCAGCTAGTGAACATGGCCAAGCAGCCGGTGTTCATGATGAGCTGGATCGTGGATGTCAGCCAGCGCGCCATCGCCGGATCCAAGGACTATTTCAAGGTCATGGAGGAAACCCCGGAACCGACGGTAAACCCGCAGCTGGTCGCCGCCGCTGGCACCTCCGACGTCCCCGAGCTCGATCTCACCCCGGCCGAGCCTCTGCGCCCAACGCAAGGCCCGGTCTTTGCCTTCGAGGACGTGTCCTTCTCCTATGAGTCGGATAAGCCGGTCGTCGCCGATATTTCCTTCGCCGCCCAAGAGGGCCATAAGGTCGCGCTTGTCGGCGAATCCGGCGGCGGCAAGTCCACCTTGGTCAACCTGCTGCTGGGCCTGTACCAGCCCACGGAGGGAAAGCTGACGGTGCTCGGGCACGACGCCGCAGAGCTTACCGCCGAGCGCCTGCGCGCCTCGGTCGGCGTGGTCTTCCAGGAGTCCTATCTCTTTTCCGGCACCATCAAGGAAAACATCGCTTATGGCAAGCCGGGGGCGACGATGGAGGAGATCTTAGACGTCGCCAAGCGCGCCAATGCGCACGACTTCATCGAGGAATTCCCCGATGGTTACGACACCGTCATCGGTGAGCGCGGCCTCAAGCTCTCCGGCGGGCAGAAGCAGCGCGTGGCTGTGGCGCGCGCCATGCTGAAGGACGCCCCCATCCTCGTGCTCGACGAGGCCACCTCGGCGCTGGACACCAAGGCCGAGCGCGCCGTCCAGGCCGGTCTGGACGAGCTCATGAAGGACCGCACCACGCTCATCATCGCGCACCGCCTGTCCACCATCGCGGACGTGGACACCATCATCACCCTCGACCACGGACGCATCTCCGAAATTGGTTCGCCGGCCGAGCTGGCGCAGTCCGGTGGCATCTACGCCGAGCTGCTGCGTTTGACCCAATCCGCCTCCGCCGCCGACCGCCAGCGGCTGAAAAAATACGGATTTGTGCAGCCCAACGACGAGTAAGGTGGGGCGCATGCATTTCCCTAGCCTGAAAGAACTTAGTGCCCGCGGCACCCGCAAGTGGACCGTCTATGACGAGGACATCATTCCCCTGTGGATCGCTGAATCGGACTTCCTCACCGCCCCCGCGGTGAAGGAAGCAATACAGGAGGCTGTCGACGCCGAATCCTTCGGCTACACCCCAGCCCCCAAGGCCTCCGAGCTCAACGCGGCCCTGGCGGATTTCTATGAATCGCGCTACGGCTGGCGCCCACAGCACGTCTTCTGGATTGGGGACGTCGTGCGCGGGCTGCTGCTCGGGGTGCAGTACTTTACTGAGGGCGCGGTGGCCGTACCGGTTCCGTCTTACCCGCCGCTGTTGGAGCTGCCGGAGACCGCGGGGCGCGAGAAGATAGAGACCTCGCTGGAGCTAGACGATATCGAGCGTGCCTTTAAGGCTGGCGCCGGCTCTATCCTGCTCTCCCACCCTTATAACCCGCTGGGCATCGTCTTCGACGAGGACTGGCTGCGGGGGCTCGTGGAACTGGCGGATAAGTATGATGCCCGTATCCTCTCCGATGAGATCCATGCCCCGCTCATCTACGAGGGCCGCCACATCCCGCTGGGTTCCTTGTCCGACCGCGTCATCACCGTCACCGCCACGTCCAAGGCGTGGAATACCGCGGGCCTCAAGTGCGCGCAGGTGATCTTCTCCAACTCCGTGGACGTGGAGCGCTGGAATTCGCTGACCGGTGTGGCCAAGGACGGCACCGGCACGCTGGGCGTTCTGGCGGCGGAGGCCGCCTACCGCGACGGCGGGGAGTTCCTCGACGAGGAGATCACGTACCTGAAGAAGACCCGCGACTGGCTGGTGGAGGAGCTGCCCAAGCGCGTGCCGGGCCTAAAGACTTCCCACCCGCAGGCCACCTACCTGCTGTGGTTGGACTTTTCCGGGACCGCTATTGGTGATGACCCGAAGCCCGCGGCGTGGGTCCGCGAGCACGCCAAGGTGGCTCTCAACGAGGGCGTGACCTTCGGTACGGGCGGCGAGCACCACGCGCGTTTGAACTTCGCCACCTCCCGCGAGCTGCTCGAAGAAGCGCTGGACCGGCTGGAGAAGGCCTTCAGCTAGAGTTTACATCTCATGTCATGGGCATTATTCTTAGAAAAATGTCCATTAATGACGCTCAGGCTCCCTCTCAGTCCGCCTCGAAGACGGGTTCTCCCATCGGCATCGTCATCGTTGCCTCACTCATGCTTTTCTCCATGTTCTTTGGAGCGGGCAACCTCATCTTCCCGCCGGAAGTCGGTGTCTCCTCCGGCACCAACTTCTGGCCCGCCACTTTGGGCTTCCTCGCCGCCGGCGTGGCGCTGCCGGTCTTGGCTGTGGTCGCGGTGGCCATTTCCGGCCAGTCCGTGCGGGATATCGGAAACCACGGCGGCAAGATCTTCGGCGTGGCCTTCTCCGTCATTGCGTACCTGGCCATCGGTGCCTTCTACGCCCTGCCGCGTACCGGCGCGGTGTCCATGGAAACCGCCATCACCCCGCTGCTGGGCTGGGAGGGGACCTTCGCCAACGGCGCCTTCAACGTCGTCTTCTTCCTTATCGCGTTGGCTTTGGCCTGGCGCCCGAATGACATCATCGACACCTTGGGCAAGTTCCTCACCCCGGCGCTGGTCATCCTGCTCGCGGTCCTCATCACCCTCGCTACCGTGGCGAATCCCCGCATGCCCGGCACCCCAACCGAAGAGTATGCCTCCGCACCCTTCGTTACCGGCCTCTTTGAGGGCTATAACACCATGGACGCCATCGCGGGCCTGGCTTTCTCCATCGTCATCGTGACCTCCCTGCGCTCCAAGGGTTTTTCCAAGAACAGTGAGCTGCTGCGCGGAACCATTCTCTCCGCGGTCATCGCCGGCGCCCTGCTCGCCGCCATCTACCTGGGGCTGGCGTGGATCGGCCAAACCATGCCGAACGGTGCCTCCTATGAGTCCGGCGCCGCCTTGCTTGCCGACGCCTCCAATCTCACCATGGGCAACATCGGCCAGGCCGTCTTCTCCGCCATCGTCATCCTGGCGTGCATGACCACCGCCGTGGGCCTGATTTCCGCCACCTCGGAGTTCTTCGCCCTCCTTGTGCCGAAGACCACCTACCACCTGTGGGCCTGCCTGTTTACCGCGCTGTCCATCGCCTTCGCTTTCCAGGGCCTTGACACGGTGCTTGCCATCGCGGTGCCCTTCATCGTGTTCTTGTACCCGCCGGCTATCTCGCTGATTGCGCTGACCCTCCTGCAACCGGTGGTCAAGAAGTGGGTCACCTTCTACTGGGGTTTCCGCTTGGCGCTGTGGGTTTCCGTGCTGTGGTCCGCCGCCACATCCTTCGGCGCCCCGCTTGATTTCGCCCCTGGCCAAGACGTTGGTTTGGGCTGGGTGGTTCCCACGCTCCTCGCATTTGCCATCGGCGTTATCATCGACGTTGTATCTACAGGCTCGTCGAAGAAAAGTGAGTAGCTCATGACGTCCCGCGCCGCTTTGTCCGTCCTCGATTTCTGCACCATCTACCCGGGGGAATCTCCCTCCCAGTCCATGGCCAGGTCGGTCGAGCTGGCGCAACGCGCGGAGGCATTGGGGTTTAAGCGCATGTGGTACACCGAGCACCACAACATGCCCTCCATTTCTTCCTCCTCCCCGGCGGTGCTCATCGCACACATCGGCGCGAAGACCGAGCGCATCCGCTTGGGCTCCGGCGGCGTCATGCTGCCGAACCACGCGCCCTATGTCATCGCCGAACAATTCGGCACCCTCGCCGAGCTCTACCCCGGCCGCATCGACCTCGGCCTGGGCCGCGCCCCCGGCACTGACATGCAGACCTTGGGCCGCGCCCTGCGCCGCGATGGCCACGCCGCCGAACGCTTCCCCGAGGACGTCAAGGAGCTACAGGGCTACCTCTCCGGAAAGTCCCTCATCCCCGGTGTGAAGGCCATCCCCGGCCACGGCACCAACGTCCCCATCTACATCCTGGGATCCTCGCTTTTCGGCGCCTCGCTCGCCGCCAAGTACGGGCTTCCCTATGCCTTCGCCTCGCACTTCGCCCCGCAACACCTCGAGGCAGCCACGGCCTACTATCGCGAGAATTACCAGCCTTCCGAAGCCCACCCGGAGCCCTATGTCATCGCGGGTGTCAACGTCACCGCGGGTGAGGACGCCGAAGAGGAATTTGAAAAGGTCTGCTTCCGCCGCGTCAAGGCCTTTGCGGGTCGTGGCAAGCAGCTCAGCGACGCCGACGTTGCCCGCATCATCGATTCCCCGCAGGGCCAGCAAATCATCGGCATGCTGAAGTACTCCGCCGTCGGCAGTATCGAGCACGTGCTCGACTACCTCACGGAATTCCAGACGCTAGCCCAGGCGGATGAGCTCATGATCTCCCTGCAATCCACAAGCCACGAGGCCGCCTTGGGTAACATGGTTAACCTGGCTCAAGCGTGGCAGCTGTAGGCGGACGCGCCCTCGCGCATCCGCGCTTCCATACGTCACTGTCCATCACAGCGTTTTCTACATAGAGGAGCATCACCGTGGCCCTTCGCGGTACACAGCAGCACAGTATTATCGCTGACTATCTGCGCAATCTCATCCGCAGCAAGAAGCTTTCTCCCGGTGATTTTCTGCCCAGCGAGGCCGAGCTGTGCGAGCAATTCTCCTCATCCCGCGGTCCCGTGCGCCAGGCCGTCGCGGCGCTGCGCTCGGAGGGCCTCATCTCCTCCGGCCGCGGCCGCCGCTCTGTCGTTCTCGGCCGTTTCACCTCGGAGTCCTTCGACTCCATCTACTCCGTGACACACTGGCTGCGCGAGCGCGGATTCGAGCCCGGCGCCTCCACCCGGTGGCTGGGCCGCTGTCCCGCTACCGAAAGGGAGGCCGAGTTCCTGCGGGTAGAGCCCGGCTCCCCGGTTATCTTTGTGCACCGCGTGCGCAGCGCCAATGGCATGCCCATCGCCATCGAGCGCATGTTCTTCCCTGTGGACGTGGGCAGCCACATCCTCAACTTCGATGCCGATAATGAGTCCATCCACGATCACCTGCGCAAGCAAGGCGTGGAATTCGACAATGTCAACCGCGAGCTCTCGCTGGTCTCTGCCAGTGAGGAGGATGCGCGCTCCCTCAACGTGGAGCCCGCCTCCCCGCTGTGGCGCCTGCACCTCGACATCTCGGATCACTCCGGGCATCCCGTCGAGTGCACCGAAATCCTGTACCTCGGGGACCGCCTCACACTTGGCATGACGAGCGTGCGCGGCACCACCTCCCCGCTCGAGGTCAAGTTGTCCGAAGGATGAAGGCCTGGTTAGGTGCGCTGGGGGTGGTGCTGGGGGCGTCGCTCAGCGCCTGCTCCGCCGGTTCCACGGCGCTTGTTGATTCTGATTCCTCCGCGCTGACGCTGGCCACGACGACGCCCGCGACGTCCCTGGATTTCACCACCGTCGGCGGCGCCGCCATCCCGGCCGCACTCATGAGCAACGTCTACGAGACACTGGTGCGCATCTCGCCTGAGGGAGAGATTGTGCCCGGCCTCGCCGAATCCTGGGAGGTGGACTCCACGCGCTACACCTTCCACCTGCGCGAGGCCTCCTTCTCCAACGGCGAGGCCTTCACCGCACACACCGCCGCGTGGTCCATCAACGCGGTGAAAACAGAGTGGACCAACGGGCTCAAGAAGCAGATGGACGTGGTGGAATCCGCCACGGCGGTGGATGATCACACGCTCGTCGTCGAGCTATCCCGCCCCTCCGCCGGCTGGTTATGGTCCATGGGTACCGTCATCGGCGCCATGCGCACGCCCACTGAAGCTGTGGGCACCGGCCCCTTCGCCGTCGCCGGCTTCTCCCCCAACGAGTACATCGCGCTGCGCGCCCGCCCCGACTACTGGGGCACCCCGGCGAAGGAAGACATCACCATCCGCTACTTCCCGGATTCCCTCACCGCGGTTAACGCCCTGCGCTCCGGCGGGGTCGATGCCGTGTGGGGCGTGCAGAACCCCGAGCTGCTCGACACCCTCGATGACTCCATCGAAACCGCAGTCGGCACCACGAACGGCGAGGTGCTGCTGTCCATGAATAACCAGGCAGCGCCTTTCGACGACCCCCGCGTGCGCCGCGCGGTGGCCTATGGCATCGACCGCCAGGCCGCCAACGAGATCCTCTGGGAGGGCCGCGCGAAAGATACCGGCGGAGCGCCCGTCCCGCCGACCGATCCCTGGTTTAGTGGAAAGGACTACTACCCTTATCATCCGGCGCGCGCCCGCGCGCTGATGGAAGAGGCCGGGGCGGTGGGCACGCCGCTCACGCTCACCGTGCCAAGCCTGCCCTATACGCAAACACTCTCCGAGTTCCTCTACTCGCAGCTGACGGAGATGGGATTCGAGGTCACGCTGGAAACCGCGGAGTTCCCCGCCGTGTGGCTGAGCCAAGTCATGGGGGCGAAGGACTATCAGATGTCGCTCGTCGCGCACGTCGAACCGCGCGATATCCCCACCATCTTTGGCGCCCCGGACTATTACATCAGCTATGATTCGCCGCAGACCCGCACGTTGTTGGAGCAAGATGACATGACAGGTGCGGTGGACCAAATTATGGAGGACATGCCCGCCCTGACCTTGATGAACATGCCCAATATCGTGCTCTACCGCGAGGGCCTGACCGGCCTACAGCCTAACCAGATCACCGATGCCATCGAGCTTAAAGGTGTGCGATGAGATTCCTGCGCTTCCTCGGCACCATGTGGGCCGCCTCCATCATCATCTTCCTGCTCATGCGGGCCGTGCCCGGCAACCCGGCGCGCGTGGCCTTAGGTGTTAACGCCACCGATGAATCCGTGGCGGAGCTGACCCACGCCATGGGCCTGGACCGCCCGCTCATCGTGCAATACCTGGAGTGGATGAAAGGGCTGTTGACCGGCAATTTCGGCGTCTCGCTGTCCTCGCAGCAGGACATCACCCCGCTCGTAATTGACCGCGCGCAGGTTACGCTGTTGCTCATCGGGCTGGCCATCGCCCTAGCCTTGGCCGGGGCTATCCCCATGGGCATCCTGCTGGCCCGCTTTAGGCTCCCCGTGCTCAACGCCGCCACGCAGCTGGGTATTGCGGTACCCAGCTTCCTGGTCGGTATCTTGTTGGTCGCCGTGTTCTCCGTGCACTTGGGATGGCTGCCGGCGAATGGCTGGCAGCTGCCGCGCGAGGGACTCAGCCACCTGGTCCTGCCGGTCATCTCGCTGGCGCTGGTGCAGGGCGCGATGCTCACCCGCTACGTGCGCGCCACCCTCCGCGAGGAAATGGACAAGGACTACATCCGCACCGCCCGCTCCCTGGGTGAATCCCGCTCCGGGGCGCTGATCCGCCACGGCCTACGCAACGCCGCCCTGCCCGTACTCACCGTCACCGGCGTGCAGCTGAGCACCCTGGTGGTGGGCGCGGTGGTCATCGAGAACGTCTTCGTCATCCCCGGCTTGGGCTCTCTGCTTCTCGACGCCGTCTCCACCCGCGACCTCACCACCGTCCAGACCCTCATCATGGTCTTCGTGACCTTCACCCTGACCGTCAACCTGCTCACGGACCTGGCCTACCGGGTCATCGACCCGCGGCTGAAGGAGGCGCGATGAAACCCGGCTATATCCTGGTGGGCCTGACCATCCTGCTTGCGCTGGTCTCCCTGGTGTGGACACCCTATGACCCCAACCTCATCTCTCCCGACCGCCTGGCCGGCCCCAGCCTGGAGCATCTCATGGGCACCGACCGCTTCGGGCGCGATACCTTCTCCCGCATCCTCGCCGGCGCTCAAGTCACCGTGCTGGTGGGCGTCGTGGCGGTGGCTATCGCCGCACTCATCGGCGTGCCGCTCGGCATCGTCGCCGGGATGCGCGGTGGAGGTTTCATCATGGCGGCCACCGACCTGTTGCTCGCCTTCCCCGCGCTCCTGCTGGCCATCGTCGCCGGCGCGGTGTGGGGCTCCTCGACGCTCACGGCCACCATCGCCATCGGCATCGCCGGCATCCCCTCCTTCATCCGGGTCACGCGCTCCGGCACGCTGCAAATCATGACGCAGGACTATATCGCGGCCGCGCGCATCTCGCGCGTGCCGCCGGCGCTCATCGCGTGGCGCCACGTACTGCCCAACCTCGGCGGCATCGTGGCCATCCAGGCTTCCGTCTACTTTGCGCTGGCCGTCCTCGCCGAAGCCGGTCTCTCCTACCTCGGCCTGGGCACTGCCCCGCCGACCGCCTCGTGGGGCCGCATGCTTCACGACGCCCAGCCCCTCCTCGCCACCCACCCCCTCCAGGCGCTGTGGCCCGGGCTGGCCATCGCCGGCACCGTCCTCGGATTCAACCTTCTAGGAAGCCATGCTGACCGTCACTGATCTGCGCGTGGGCCCTGTTGGCCCCCTCTCCTTTTCCATCGCTCCCGGCGAGCGCGTCGGCCTCGTCGGGGATTCCGGCAGCGGCAAGTCCCTGACCGCCCTGGCCATCATGGGGCTTTTGCCCGATCACTTGCAGGCCACCGGATCCATTCAGTTCAACGGCCAGGAGCTGCTGGGCATGCGCGACCGCGACCTGCGCAAGCTACCGCTGGCCATGGTCTTTCAAGAACCCATGACCGCGCTCGACCCGCTGATGAAGGTGCCCGGCTTCAACCGCTTCCCGCACCAGCTCTCCGGCGGGCAGCGCCAGCGCGCACTCATCGAGATGGCCATGGCCCGCCGCCCCAAGCTCCTCATCTGCGATGAACCGACCACCGCGCTGGATCCCTTCACCCAGGAAGAAATCCTGACCACCATCGTGGAAGCCGCGGACAACGAGGACACCGCGCTGCTGTTTATTAGCCATGACCAGGATGTCGTCAAGCGCGTGTGCGACCGCGTCGTGCGCATCGGCGAGGTCACCACGCCCGATCTCACCCCACCACCCGTACCTACCTTGGGCGAGCCCGTCATCACGCTCACAAACGTGACCAAGACCTACCGCGGGGTGACCGCGCTGGACGACGTCTCCCTCACCGTCCGCGAGGGCGAGCGCCTCGGCATCGTCGGCGGCTCCGGCTCCGGCAAATCCACGCTGCTCAAGCTGCTCACCGGTTTGGCGGAGCCGACCTCGGGAACGGTGGACGTCGCCAAGCGCGTGCACATGGTCTTCCAAGACCCCAAAGCCTCGCTCAACCCGCGCATGCCTATTTGGAAGATCGTGGCCGAGGGCGGCGGGACCCGCGAGGAGGCCGAGGCCGTGCTGCGGGAGGTCGGCATCGAAGGCTTCGAGCGCTATCCGCGGGACTTCTCCGGCGGGCAGCGCCAGCGCATCTCGCTGGCGCGCGCCGTGGTAGGCAAGCCGGATATTCTGCTGGCGGACGAGGCCGTCTCGGCGCTGGACGCCACCTCTCGGGCCCAGGTCCTGGAGCTGCTGCAGCGCGTGACGAAGGACATGACGCTGGTTTTTGTCTCCCACGACATCGACGTCGTGCGCCACTTGTGCCCCACGGTGGCGGTCCTGCAGGACGGCCGGCTGGTCGAGCGCGGCGAAGCGAGTAAGGTGTTCTCCCGATATGGAACACCCACTGCCGCAACGCCCTAACGCCCTTCAGCTCTTTACCGCCTTCAACACCTCCGCGCGCCGTTGGCCCGGTGCCCTGCGCGCGGCATTGGCGATCATTATCCCCGGCGGGATCGCTGTTTTAACGGGCCACCCGGATGCGGTGCTGCTCATTTCCGCCGGCGCCTTCTCCGTCATCTACGGCGAGGGGCACCCCTACCGCACGCGGCGCCGCGTGATCCTCACCGCTGGCGGGCTGCTCACGCTGGCGGCTACGGCCGGTTCCCTGGTCGGCGTGCATGGCCTGGCGCTGTCCGCGGTGTTTACGGTGGCTCTGTCGACGACCGGCGCGTTCGTGCAGAATGCGCTGCGGCTGCCACCGCCGGGTTCCTTCTTCATCGTGATGGTGGCCGGTGGTTCCACCATGCTGCGCGGGGTCTCCCCGTGGGAGGTGGCCGCGTGGAGCCTGGCCGGCGTGGCGGCAGGCTACGTGCTGGGCATGGTGCCGCGCTTTAGGGATCCGCACGGCCCGGAAACGCGCGCGGTAGCCGCGCTAGAGAAGGCCGCCGATGCCTTCCTTCACTCGGACACCGATTTCTTGGCCCGCCACCACCAGGCGCAATCCGCTATCTCCACCGCCTGGCAAGCGCTTGCCGACGCCGGCGTCATTCGCGGTCGCCGCATCCGCCGCCCCGCCCAGGCGGAGCTGGTCCACCGCGCGCTGGCCGCGCAACAGCGTATCGTGGCGCACCACAAACAGGTGGGCGGCAACTCGGATCAACTCTCTGATTCCCCCACCTACGTCGACCCTGACCGCACCGCCATCCCGCACACCAAGCCGACGATGCGCTACCGCTTCTACCGCGCTGCGGTAGGCAATTCCCACGCGGTGGTGACGGCGGAGAAAATCGCGCTCGGCGGCCTGGTCACCGCGTTCATCGGCTTGGCGCTGGGGCTTAACCGCCCGGACTGGGGCGCGGTGTCGGTGCTCCTGGTCTTGCAGTGGGGCCCCGACCGGGTGCCGGGGACGATTCGCGGCATCCAGCGCATGCTGGGATCGGTCTTGGGCGTGTGCCTCTTCGCTCTCATCGCTTCCTTCAGCCCGCACGGCTGGGGGCTGGTGCTCGCGTTGGCCTTCTGCCAGTTCTGCGCGGAGATTCTGGTGGTGAAGAATTACGCGCTGTGCGTTATCTTCTCCACCCCGCTGGCACTGCTGATGGGCAACTCCTCGGAGCATTTGGCCCACACCATCGGCTCGCGCATGGCGGAGATTGGACTCTCCGTGGTCGTGGCGATGCTCTTCTTGTGGCTGTGGAAACCGCGGGCCCAGATGACCAACCACTACCGCCTGCAAACGCGCTGCTTCGAGGCGATGGCAGCCTTGCTCGGCTCCCTGCTTATCAAGACCCCGGAGGAAGCGCTGGCGCAGCGCCGCGACCTGCACTACGAGCTGCTCTCGGAGCGCCGCAGCATCCAATCACTTGCCACCAACCACTCCGATATCAGCCAGTTCTGGCAGCGCCACACGGCTCTGCAAACCGCCGGTTACTTCCTCCTCGACTTCTGCGTGGTCAACCCGCTCTCACAGCCCAGCCGCGCGGAGCTGGACACACTCATTGAGAAGATCACCGCAGCGGAAATGCGTCAATGACCTCATAGTGCGCACCCGCCGCGGAGTACTCGCGGGCGCACAGAAGAGGCGGATTATTTCACCGTGAACAGCAGGTTCGGGTCGAGGACGTGTTCCTCCACGAGTTCGAAGAGGGCAAAGGCTTCCTCCAGCTCACGGACATTCTCATCAAAATTAGGCAGCGGCATGGCATTCCAATCGACGCAGAAATAAGTGCCTTCATCCTAGCTCACAACGCTGTCATTTCGCGCACCTGCGATAATGGTGAGGGTGAACACTCGAAAAATCTACCGGTCCACCCGTTGGCCTCTATCCCCACAACATGCACCCGGGCTTGGTTCTCGGAATCGGTGTGGAGGATCAACGCAACGCTTTCACCCTCGATAAAATCACCTTCTTCAGCACTGCGACCTTCGTCGTAGCCTTCATCATCTGGGGCATCACCTCACCGGAGTCCGTCTCCGCCGCCTCCTCCACGGCCTTTTCCTGGGCCATCACCAACGCCGGGTGGCTGCTCAACATCACCATGATGATGGCCGTCGTCACTATGCTCTACATCGGCTGCTCCCGCCTCGGCCGCATCAAACTCGGCACCGATGACGAGGAACCCGAGTTCGGCTGGTTCAGCTGGGTGGCCATGATGTTCGGTGCCGGCATCGGCGTCGGCATCTTCTTCTACGGTCCTTCGGAGCCGCTGTCGCACTACATCACCCCGCCTCCCCACACTGTCGACGGCAACAGCGTCGAAGCCCTCCACCAAGCAATGGCTCAGGCGCACTACCACTGGGGTATCTCTCCCTGGGCGGCCTACGCCCTCGTCGGCGGCGCCATCGCCTACTCTTCCTACCGCCGCGGCCGCGTCCCGCTGGTGTCCTCGATTTTCAAGCCCCTGTTTGGCTCCCGCGATACCGACGGGCCGCTGGGCAAGCTTATCGACATCCTCGCACTCGTCGCCACGCTCTTCGGCACCGCCGCCACGCTGGGGCTCTCCGCTATCCAGATCGGCCAAGGAGTCTCCATCATCCGCGGCGCAGGTCCGTTGACCAATGCCGTGCTCATCGCGATCATCGCCGTGCTGGGGTGCGGGTTCATCATCTCTGCGGTCTCTGGTGTCTCCCGCGGCGTGCGCTACCTGTCCAACTTCAACATCACGCTCACGCTCGGCCTGGTCATCTTTGTCTTCTTCACCGGCCCGACCTTGCTCCTGCTCAACCTCGTGCCCTCCGGCATCGTCACCTACATCGACCAGCTTTTGCCCATGATGGCCA
Organism: Corynebacterium sp. HMSC078A10; assembly: GCF_001811565.1. Lineage (NCBI taxonomy): Bacteria > Bacillati > Actinomycetota > Actinomycetes > Mycobacteriales > Corynebacteriaceae > Corynebacterium > Corynebacterium sp. HMSC078A10. The sequence goes on from NZ_KV805217.1 coordinate 68,864, forward strand.
AGGGCCTGTCCTGGGGCGATGAAACCATCGAATTCCAGTCCTACTGGACCGCCTTCTACTGGGCATGGTGGATCGCGTGGACGCCCTTCGTCGGCATGTTCGTCGCCCGCATTTCCCGTGGCCGCACGCTGCGCGAATTCACCGCCGTCACCGTCTTCGCGCCCTCCCTCATCCTCATTTTGGCCTTCACCATCTTCGGCGGCACGGCCATCACCTTCCAGCGCGAGGAGCTCCCCAACTTTGATGGCTCCGCTTCCGGCGAGCAGGTTCTCTTCGCCATGTTTGACCACCTGCCGCTGAGCAGCATCACACCATTTGTTCTGATCGTGGTGCTGGCGGTCTTCTTCATCACCTCTGCCGATTCCGCATCGGTCATCATGGGAACCATGTCCTCCAAGGGCAATCCCGCGCCGAACAAGTTCATCGTCATCTTCTGGGGACTGTGCATGATGGGCATTGCAGTCGTCATGCTGCTCACCGGCGGCGAGGACGTGCTCACCGGCCTGCAGAACCTCACCATCCTCTCGGCGCTCCCGTTCTGTCTGGTGTTACTGTTCATGATGGTGGCCTTCATCAAGGACCTGCGATCCGACCCGATGTTCATCCGCCGCGCCTACGCGCGCGCCGCGGTGGAAAACGCCGTCGTGCGCGGCATCGAGGAGCACGGCGATGACTTCGAGCTCACCGTCGAGCACGCCGACGAAGGCCGCGGTGCCGGCTCCGACTTCGACTCCTCAGCCCACCGCTACACGGACTGGTACCAGCGCACCGATGAAAAGGGCGAGAATGTAGACTACGACTTCGACACCGATACCTGGGCCGATGGCTACGACCCGAACTCTGAACAGAAGGAGACCTAAGTGGGCATCCCCGACGATGTCGTCCTCGACGGCTACACGCTTATCGAACAGCACGAAGTGGACCACGAGTTCCTCATCAATGGCTCGCCGCTCGCCGTGGATACGCCTCTGCTATTCGCACTCACGATTGTTGGTGTTCTCCTCGTGGCGGCCAGCTTCTTCCTGCGCAGGCCGGGCCGCATCATCGCCGGGCTCTTGGGCGCGATCCTGACGCTGACCAAGCTGTGGTGGATGCCCATTGCACTTGCCCGCCAGTTCAACGACAGCCAGGTCTTCGGCTACGCGCTGAAGTACTACCCCCAGTACTGGCCGGCGGCGTCCATCATCGTGATCGTCATCGCGCTGCTCGGCCTCGCCTCCGCGTTTATCCGCCGGCGCTAGCGCGCTTCCAACACCGCAATCGCGATGTGCACCCGGTTGATGCCGCCCAGCTTGTCCAGGATGTGCTTGATGTGGGTCTTCACCGTCGTAACTGACACGTAGAGCTGCCCCGCGATCTCCTGGTTGTCCAGGCCCTGGGCCACCAGCTGCGCCACCTCGTTCTCGCGCTGGCTTAAGCCCTCCAGCGGGCGAGGTCCAGGCGCCTCTGGTTCTGTCGGCGCGGGCTCGGGGTGCTTGAGCGCCAACAGGTTCTTCAGGGCCTTCGGACTCAAAAGCTGCTGCCCCGTGGCGGCGGCCCGCACCGCGGAGACTAGGCCCTCCGGCTCGATGGTCTTCAGCAGAAAGCCCATAGCGCCCGCATGCAGCGCATCCACGATGAACTCATCCGTATCGAAGGCGGTAAGCATGACCACCGGGATATCCGGCGCGCTCGCGCGCAGTTTCCCGGCTGCCTCGATGCCATCCATGACGGGCATGCGGATGTCCATGAGGACGACGTCCGGTTGCAGGTCCAGCACTCGGGCCACGCCGTCGCGCCCATTGCTGGCTTCGGCCACGACCTCAATGTCCGCGGCGCCCTCCAAGATGAACCGGATACCGCGGCGCAGCGCCTGCTCGTCATCGACCAATACCACTGAAATCATTACGCGCGTGCCTCCTCCGGTAGTTCGAGGACCCAGGTGAAGGTGGAGGCGTCGTCAAGCACTGTGAAAGTACCTCCCACCAGCCGGGCGCGTTCCTCCAGCCCCAACAAGCCGTTGCCGCCACCGGACTCTGGCTGCGCAGCCACTTTCTTGTTCTGCATGGTCACCCGCACCTTATCCTCCTCGTTCTCCACGGTGAGCGTCACCTTCTTCCCCGGCGCGTACTTGCGCGCGTTGGTCAGCCCCTCCTGCACGGCGCGGCCCAGTGTGTGGGCGGCTAGTGTGCTCAGCTTATCGACGTCCCCCTTCTTATACCGCACCTTCGTCCCCGCCGCGCGAGCGCGCCCGATGTGCTCCTCGATGCTCGCGCGCGGATCCACCCGGTCATCCACGCGCAGCGCCTTGATAACCCCACGCAGGTCCTCCACGGCGGCCTTGGCCTCCGATTGGATGGTGTCTGCCGCCTCGGCGACCCGCTCCGGGTCGGCGTCCTTGCGGTAGCTCAAGCCTCCCGCGTACACGGAAATAAGGCTGAGCCGGTGCGAAAGGGAATCGTGGATATCGCGGGCAATGCGGTTGCGTTCCTCCAGGCGGGCGCGCTCCTCGCGCGAGCGCAGCTGATCCTCGTTGAGCTCCGCCAGGCTCACCAGCGTGACCTCGCGCTGGCGGCGCTGCGCGCGCACCGAGCCCGTAATCCAAGCAACGATGAGAAAGAGGCTTCCATAGAACACGTAACCAAAGGGATCGAAGATGTTCATCCGAATGTAAGGCACAGAGATAACGGTCACACACGAGGCCACGAAGACCGCCGTCCCCGCCAGGGACCACCGCAGTCGGCCGCGCGAGATGATTGAAATCAACACCACCAGCACTGACAGCGACAGTGGGCGAAACCCGCCTAGTACCAGGACGAGCAGAGCCACAATCAGCACCACCGGGTGGCCGGGGTACTCCTCGTGGATGTTGCGCTCCCGCCGTGAGTGGTGCAGGGCGAAGGGCAGCAGAATCCACGTGGCGAAGCTAAATAGACCCATCAAGCCCAAAACAAGGGCTTCCTGATCCGTCCCCTCGAAGTTTTCGATATGGGGGATCCATGCCGCCAAATCCGCCACCACGCAGAGCAGAATGAGCAGCACCGTGATCCACAGTGGTCGCGTCTTTCTCGTCATGGTTGCCACGATAGTTCTCCCTGCGTTCCGGAAAATCCTCCCTGCGGAGGATACCGGCACCCCGGGCACGGTTCATAGCCTAAACCGCATGAGAAGAACACAGACTTTGTACGAGCTGCTCACCGCCGCCGGGCTGGTGTACGTCGCTTATGATTTCTCCCACGGAGCTTTCGTGCCCACAAGTGCGCTCGCCGCGGTGTTGTACGCGGCCGTGGCCATTGGTCTCACGCTGCTGATTCTGCGCAAGCACCCCGGCATTGCGCACGGGGTGGTGTGGGGTATTGCGGTCGCCGGAGTCGCGGCTTCGCTCAACGAGTGCATGAACCACCTCCTCATCCGTACGGTCCCGGACTGGCTGGTCATCGCTGGAATCGCCCCGCTTAACGAGGAAGTCCTTAAATTCCTCGGCGTCGTCTTCATCTGCACCTGCGTCATCCGGCCCCGCCACTGGGCGGACTACGTCTTCGTCGGCGTGGCCGTGGGCATGGGCTTTAGCGTGACCGAGAACGCCATCTACTACGCCAACATGACACTGGAGAACCTCGATTCTGATCTCAAGGGAACGCTTCTGGGGCTCCTTGCCCGATTCATCGCGAACCCGCTCATGCATTCCTTCTTCACCTCAATCGCGGCTTACGGGCTCTCCCGCCGGCAACCGGTGCGCTGGTTGCTCATCGCCATGGCGGTGCACTTCACGGCTAATTTCGGCCCGTCTATCTCTACCGCGTTTGACGACGCCCTATGGCCCATCTTCCCCACCTTCCTCATCCTCATCGGCCTGTGGGTGGCCATGATTATCAGCATTGTCAAACTCCGCAAAATCCTCCCTGCGGAGGATACCGGCGCAAAACCGCAGCTCTTAGGGTCGAAAGCATGAGAAACACACTGATTTATTCCTGCATTGGCGTCCTCGCCGCAGTACCGCTTGCCGACGCCCTCCTCCCCGACCCCACTCCCGACACCACCCCCGTGCGCGGCATCCCGGGACTGGAGTGCCCGGAGGATCCGTACGCCTCCTCGCAGACCTGGAACTGCGGGAGCGCGACCATCATTTCTGAGGAAGGCAGCTCCTCCCGCGAGGTCGAGACGTACCTGCCGCGCCAGCACCGCTCCTTCAACGGGACCAGCGCGCTGACCGACGCCCCCATCACCACCCAGGCTGCCGAGCTCTACCGCGTCGAGGACGGCGACGGCATCACGCTGTCTCAGCGGCACAACAACACCATCTCCTTCCTCCACATCTACGGACCAAAGGCACGTGACTTCGCCGACCGCGTGCAGCCGGAGGACGCATGAAGTACCTGTACTACCTGCTGACCCTCGGCGCGCTGGCCGTCACCGCCTTCCACTACGCGGGCGAGCCCTTCCTGCCCGCAAGTGCTCTGGCCGCCGTGATCTTCGCCGCCGTACTCGTCTCCCTCACGCTGTTCTTCCTGCGCCGCCGGCCGGGAATTGCGCACGGCGTGGTGTGGGGGTTCGCGGTTTCCGGGCTCGCGGTGGAACTCAACACGAACATGTCCCACCTCCTCGCCCGCGCGGGCCTAGAGTGGCTGGGCGCTGCGGGGTATGCGCCGCTCATCGAGGAGGTGCTGAAGTTCCTCGGCGTGCTGCTTATCTGCGCCTTCGTCATCCGGCCCCGCAGCTGGCTCGACTACGTCCTTGTGGGCGTGGCCGTGGGTATCGGCTTTACTGTGGGTGAGGACGCCACCGCCTTCGCGCGCATGACGGCGGACAACCTCGATTCGGATACCGCCGGGGCGATCGGGGCAGGCGTCATCCGCCTGGCCTCCAACCCGCTCTCCCACTCGCTGTTCGCTGGGCTTAGCGCCTATGGCCTATCCCAGAAGCAGCCGGTACGCTGGCTCATTATCGCCATCGCGGTGCACGCCACGAAGAATCTCTTCCCGTCGTTAAGCACTGCGCTCGACGACGCCATCTGGCCCCTCCTCGCCGGCATGGTCGTCGTGCTCGCCGAGTGGGTAGCCACCATCTGGGGCACTATTGCGCTGCGGAAGAAGGCGGCTGCGCATCCGCCCCTGTCCCCTGCACCGGCGCACGCATAGCCTTCGTGGCCGGCGAGGGGTGGGCGTCCTCGGCGGCGAGGCGCTCAAAGGCCACCGCCGCCAGGGCTGCGGCTTGGTCTCCCAGAACGGAATCATCGAAACGCACCTGCGGTGAATGGTTCCACTCGCGCATGTGCTCCGGGGTGTGCGGATCCCCCGTGCCGAACCACATGAACGTGCCCGGCACCTGGGCGAGCACCGCGCCGAAGTCCTCTGAGGCCATCATCGGGGTATCCATGGTCAGCACGTTTTCCGCGCCGAACATACCCGCCCACAACGACGCCGCGAACTGGTCCTCGCGCGGTGAGGTCTTGGTGGCCGAGTACAGGACCTCGAAGTCCACCTTCGCGGTACAACGATGGGAAGCCGCCACGGAGCTCGAGACCTCGATGATCATTTGGCGGACGGCGTCGATGTGTTCGTCGCGAAGCACGCGCACCGTCGCGCCCAACTCCGCCTTGTCCGGGATGACGTTGACCGCGCCGTCGCCCGCGCGCAGGTTGGTCACCGTGATGACAATCGGCGAGTTCGCATCGAAGCGCCGGGTCAGCGCCACTTGCAGCGCCATCTGGATCTCCGCGAGGGCCGCAACGGGATCGATAGCATCGTGCGGGCGCGAGCCATGCCCACCCTTGCCGTAGACGGTGATCCCCAGATTGGACGACGAGGCCATCATTGGGCCAGCAATATGGTGGAAGGTACCCTTATCCTGCGGGCCGACGTGCAGACCGTAGGCGGCGATGGGCCGGCGGCCGGCGGCGTCGAGCACGCCCTCATCGATCATCGGCTGCGCGCCGCCTGGGCCTTCCTCGCCCGGCTGGAACATGAAGATGACATCGCCCAACAGCTCCTCGCGGTGGCGGCACAGCATCTTCACCGCGCCGATAAGCCCCGCCGTGTGCAGGTCGTGGCCACAGGCATGCATGTTGCTATTCGTCGAGGCAAACGGGCTGCCCGTTTGCTCACGCACCGGAAGAGCGTCCATGTCCGCGCGCAGCAGCACCGACACGGGGCGCTCGCCGCGCTTGCCGCCGCGCAGCACCGCGACGACCGAGCTGAGGTCACGGCCCAGATGAATCTCCAGCGGTAGGCCATTAAGGGTTTCGAGCACCTTCTCCTGGGTGCGCGGCAGGTGCAGCCCCACCTCCGGGTTCTGGTGCATATCGCGGCGGAAGGCCTGCAACTCCGGAAGCAACTCCCGGCCTTCCTCCACGAACACGTGGCTGGCCAACCGCTCCCCGAGCTTGGCCGAGACCATCGGAAGCGGTGGCAATTGCTGACGGTGGCGCGGGGCCATCTTCATGGTGTCATCCTTTCCGAGCATGTGCGCCGAGCATACCGGAAACTGCTGTGCTGTCAGGTCGGTTTGGGCTCAAGCTGATGGGCTACCCATGCCCGCTATCCCCGATAGCGAACCTACTGCGAGGCTGTGCGAAATGGTCTCAGGAGGATCTCGTTTCGACCGGCTTTACCGAGAGGAGAAAGGTTGGGCAGCAGCGTATGGCGAGTTCAATTGGTATGCGAACCAACCAACTCAATCTAGGGGCTTTTCTCGTACCAGCCCCATTAACCAGGAATTTTGTCCCTCCGGTTGCGGGGCCCACGGTGCTGTTTTAGTCTCTGTGGCCATGGGGGATATTGAAATCTACATCCGCCTTCGCAATTCGGGGATTGCGTTGGTGGAAAACATTCCTGGCTCACCCGATGAGCTTCGCGCGCTCGGTGCTTCTGCTTCCGATGCTGCCGAACTTGCAAACCTTAACCAGGTTTATTTCGGCCCCACCCGCTTTAGCGGCAAACAACGCAAAGCCCGTACCGCAGCCCTTCAACAACGCCACAGCCTCGGCACCCTTACCCTCATCGAGTCCTACACCGCGAAGGTGAAGAAAACCCTCGACGCCTGGAACCTAAGGGTCAAACTCGCCGCCACCCCCGCACACCGCATCCCCACCGTCGCCGCCACACGACTGAAAGAACTCCGCTCCAAACGCATAGCCAAACCAGGCGTGCGCATCACCTACCGGGAACAAGGCCCCAACACACTCTCCATCACTGACGACGCCACCACGATCGCCAACATGCGCGGCGTACTCGAATCCACCAACACCACCGACCTCCTTCAAGCCGCCAACGACATCTTCTTCAAAGAAAGCACCGGTTCCAAACCCGCCGTACGAACCCAAGTCATCGTCACCCTCAACGAGCTCGACCAGATCATCAACGGCGACGGGGACGACATCGAACTCAACCTCACTAACGGTGGGCGCATGACCGGGGCAGAATTCCTCACCCA
>NZ_KV805217.1:76373-76615 GCF_001811565.1 Corynebacterium sp. HMSC078A10
CAACGCCTTACCCTGCATGCTGAATTCCACACCTGTTCTAGACCAGGCTGCAATAAACCGGCAGACTACTGCCAAGTCCATCACCTCATCCCCTGGCAGGCGGGAGGCTACACCAACATCAAGAACCTGACCTTCCTGTGCGCCTACCACAACGGAATCAATGATGATGACCCACAAAGGCCTACCGGGCGCGGCTACATGTACCGGCTTAACACCGGGGTCAGCTTCATCCCACCCTGGGG
>NZ_KV805217.1:76715-132843 GCF_001811565.1 Corynebacterium sp. HMSC078A10
ACCACCAGAGGAACCACCCGACAGCAGCTAACACCCACCAAACACAGCAACGGCAGAAAGGACAGCGCCAACCACCGGCCCCGCCAACCGAAAGATGGTTGACGGGCACATCGGTGATCCTTAAGTCAGCGCACTCGTCGGCCTAGGACAGGTTGAGACGAAAACCGGTGATCCCTGCCTGAACTTCCCCGGAATAGTGGGTGCACTGGTTCTAATTCAATACCGTGCACATAAAAGACTTGTTATCGTACTAGTAGCTACAGTGACCGAAGTTTTCACGCATGAAAGGACTACTCGTGACTAACCAAGTAAGCGTGTGGAAGATTGCCACCTCAATCGCAGTCGCGGGCAGCATCCTCCTGCTTATTCTTTACGTGGGTCTAAGCCGCTATTACAACTCACAAGAGCTCGCCATGCTTGTGGACGGCGCCACCGCCAACGGCCAGGACTACTCGGTGACAATCCACAATCAGCTCACCGGCAGCTACTCCTTTAACGCCCAGTAGGCAGGCTGAAAGCGCCATATCAAACCGGGCGCTTTCAGCCTCCAACAGCGCAAGTTCGCCCTGATCAGCACCAATAGCTCCAGACAGTGATGGTGGCCCGACCGGTACCGGAGGTGCTCGATGCGTTAGTCGGCGTCCGTGGACAGCGCCGCCACGAAGGCCTCCTGCGGCACGGAAACGGAACCGATGGACTTCATGCGCTTCTTACCGGCCTTCTGCTTCTCCAGCAGCTTGCGCTTACGGGAGATATCGCCGCCGTAGCACTTGGCCAGCACGTCCTTGCGCATCGCGCGGATGTTTTCACGCGCGATGATCTTTGAGCCGATGGCCGCCTGGACCGGCACCTCGAACTGCTGGCGCGGAATGATCTCCTTGAGCTTCTTCGTCATCTTATTGCCGTACCACTGCGCGGAATCACGGTGCACAATCGCGGAGAAGGCATCCACCGGATCACCGTTGAGCAGGATATCCACCTTCACCAGGTCCGCCAGCTGTTCGCCGGCCTCCTCGTAGTTGAGGGAAGCGTAGCCCTTGGTGCGGGACTTCAGCATGTCGAAGAAGTCGAAGATGATTTCACCCAGCGGCATGGTGTAGCGCAGCTCCACGCGGTCCTCAGACAGGTAGTCCATGCCACCCATCTGGCCGCGCTTGGACTGGCACAGCTCCATCGTCGGGCCCACAAACTCCTCCGGCACGATGATGGTCATCTTCACAATCGGCTCGTGAACCTCACGCAGCTTGCCCGCCGGCCAGTCGGAGGGATTGTGCACATACGATTCCTCGCCGTCTTCTGCCACCACGCGGTAGGTCACCGACGGGGCGGTGGAAATCAGGTCCAATCCAAACTCGCGCTCCAAACGGTCACGCGTGATTTCCATGTGCAGCAGGCCCAAGAATCCACAGCGGAAGCCGAAGCCCAGGGCCACGGAGGTCTCGGGCTCGAAGGTGAGGGAGGCGTCGTTAAGCTGCAGCTTCTCCAGTGCATCGCGCAAGTCCGGGAAGTCTGCCTGGGAGATCGGGAACAAACCCGAGTACACCATGGGGTTCGGGTCGGCGTAGCCCTTGAGCGGCTCGCTCGCGCCATTCGACGCCCACGTAATCGTGTCACCCACCTTGGTCTCACGCACGTTCTTTACGCCGGTAATGAGGTAGCCCACCTCGCCCGGGCCTAGGCCCTCGCACTTCTGCATGGTCGGTGAAACAATGCCCACCTCCAGAAGCTCGTGGTTGGCGCCCGTGGACATCATAGTGACCTTCTGGCGCGGGGTGAGCTTGCCGTCCATCATGCGGATGTAGGTCACCACGCCGCGGTAGGTGTCGTAGACCGAGTCGAAGACCATGGCACGGGCCGGAGCATCGGGCCCGAACTCGGAGGTGGGCGCCGGGACAAGCTCCGCAACCTTGTCCAGCAACTCCGCCACGCCCTCGCCGGTCTTACCGGAGACGCGCAGCACCTCTTCCGGCTCGCAGCCGATGATGTGGGCGATCTCCAGGGAGTACTTCTCCGGGTCGGCCGCGGGCAAGTCAATCTTGTTAAGGACCGGGATGATCTCCAGGTCATTCTCCATGGCCAGGTAAAGGTTGGCCAGGGTTTGGGCCTCGATGCCTTGGGCGGCGTCGACAAGCAGGATGGCGCCCTCACACGCCTCCAGCGCGCGGGAGACCTCGTAAGTGAAGTCCACGTGGCCGGGCGTATCGATCATCTGCATGACGATCTCCTCCCCCTTCAGGGGACCGGACTGGGGAATCCAGGGCAGGCGCACGTTCTGCGCCTTAATGGTGATGCCGCGCTCGCGCTCGATATCCATGTTGTCGAGGTATTGGTCGCGCATGTCGCGCTCCTCTACCACCTGCGACAACTGCAGGATGCGATCAGCCAGCGTCGACTTGCCGTGGTCGATGTGGGCGATAATGCAGAAGTTTCGGATCTTGGACGGATCCGTAAACGTAGTAGCCGCGAAGTTTGTAGACATGCGTTTAGAATAGACGACATGTCTAGGTTGGCCCGCATTCTCGGCATCGGAGGCCCCGAGCCTGTCGACGCCGGCCTCGAGCGCATCACCGAACGCTTGGGGTTGAACCAAAACGATTCCGTGACGGAACCCCGCAAGGCCGCCGATATCCGCGTCGAGGCCGCCTCCGCCCACCCGCGCAGCGTCTTCTTCACCCCCGACATGGACGGGCAGGCTGACTCCGGGGAGGTCGTGTGGGTGTGGGCGCCCTCCGATGGCAAGCAATCCCCGCCGCGCGAGCGCGCAGTGCTGATTGTCTCCCGCACGCGCACCACGGTGCTCGGCCTTCTCATCTCCTCCAACCCGGGTCACGCGAACAAAGAAGAGTGGCTCGATATCGGCACCGGCGAGTGGGATGAAACCGGCCGGCAATGCTGGGTGCGGATGGATCGAGTGCTGGAGATTTCGGAGGAACAGTGCCGCCGGCAGGGAACGCTCTTTCCGGAACGCCGCTTCGAGCGCATTGCCAACCGCCTGCGCTCCCGCTATCACTGGGCGTGATTTGGGGATTTAGCCTGCGCCCTGATAAATTTCTTGGGATGCCGGGGCACGCTGGCGGTCAGGACCTTGGGTCCGCCTTCCTCGGTAAAGAATTCCTACGACTCTAAGAGGTATATCGATGGCAAACATCAAGTCCAAGCAGAAGCGCATCCTGACCAACGAGAAGTCTCGTCAGCGCAACAAGTCCGTACGCTCCGCCGTGCGTACCGAGATCCGCAAGTTCCGCGAGGCCGTCGCCGCTGGTGACAAGGCTGCAGCCGAGAAGCAGCTGCGCGTTGCTTCCCGCGCACTGGACAAGTCCGTGTCCAAGGGCGTCTTCCACCGCAACACCGCGGCTAACAAGAAGTCCGGTATGGCCAACGCCTTCAACAAGATGGCCTAAATGAAACCGCTCCTGAAGTGGGTGGGGGGAAAGCGCCAACTGCTACCCATTATCCACTCCATGCTGCCCGAGAGCTTCGACGCTTATGTCGAGCCTTTCTTGGGCGGCGGGGCGGTTCTTTTTTCTTTGGCGCCCGAACGCGCCCGGGTCAATGACCTGAACACCGAGCTCATCACCGTCTACGAGGTGGTCCGCGATGACGTGGACGAGCTCATTGCCCTTTTAAAGGGCTATCCGAATGATTCGGATTTCTTCTACGAGATGCGCGCCCGCGACCGCGAGCCGGAGTTTGCGCACTTGAGTCCCGTGGAGCGGGCTGCACGCACGATTTATTTGAATAAGACCTGCTACAACGGTCTTTATCGGGTGAATAACTCGGGTCAGTTCAACGCCCCGTTTGGCCGCTATGCCAACCCGAAGATCTGTGATGAGCCGAATCTGCGCGCGGTTTCGGAGTACCTGTCCTCCCACGACGTGACGTTCTATAACGGCGATTATGCCGCGGTGGAGGCCAACGAGGGGGATTTTGTTTACTTCGATCCGCCATACGATCCGGTCAACCCCACGAGCAATTTCACCGGCTATCAGTCGGGGGGCTTCGGCCGCGAGGACCAGATTCGGCTGAAGGAAACCTGCGATGCCCTTACTGCGCGCGGGGTGAAGTTCCTGCTGTCGAATTCGGCGACGGACTTCATCAAGGAGCTGTACGCGGACTATCGCATCGAGATCGTGGGGGCTACGCGCGCGGTGAATTCCGTGGCGTCGAAGCGCGGCAAGGTCGATGAGGTGCTCGTGCGCAATTATGCTTAACGACGCCGCCTGGGACCGTGTCTATCCCCACCTCGCCGCCGACATCGCGGACCAGGGCTATGTGGTGTTGCCCGCCGCGAAGCTCAAGGAGCTTTCCGGGCGCGAGCCGCGGTTGATGGCCAAGCACGATTTTTCCGCCGCGCGCCCCGAGGTGCTTCGCCAGCACGGGTTGTCCATGCTGCCGATTCGCCGCGATGCCTACCTGATTGGCCGCTTTGACCTGTACCAGCCTTTCCCGGAGGAGGCCGGGCCGCTGAAGTCGATGCCGGTTCCGGGGCACATCCAGTCCATTGACTTCGAGAACTTGACCTCGGAGGCCGCAGCGTTGACCGCAGCGCACTTAAGCGGCATGCTTGATGATTTCTTGGGCGGTGAGTTGGTACCGACCGTCAGCGGGCGCATGTCGACGCTCACGCTGCCCATGCGGGTCGGCGGACGCGATATCGAGGTGGACCGCGCCCAGATGGAGATCGACGCCGGCTTCGAATCCGCCGAGCACCTCGTGCTCGTGGAGGCGAAGAACCACATCTCCCCCGACTTCAACATCCGTCAGCTCTACTTCCCTTTCCGCCGCTTCTCGCGGGCACTGGATAAAGAAGTGGTGCCGGTGTATCTGGTCTATTCCAATGGCATCTTTCACTTCTACCGCTATGTGTTTAGGCAGCCGGAGGACTTCCGCAGCATCGAGCTGGTGAGCGCGGCGCGCTACGTTTTGGGCGAGTCCGGTGTGACTGATGCGGCGGTGCGCGAGGTTCTGGAGCACACGAAGGTCGAGGGCACGCGCGTTCCCTTCCCCCAGGCGGATTCCTTTGCCCGCGTCATCAGCTTGCTGGAGAACCCCGTGCCGAAGGCGGAGATGCCCGAGGCCTTCGGCTTTACCCCGCGCCAGGCTGATTACTACACCAACGCCGCCCGCTACTTAGGTTTGACCAAGCTCAGCGGCACGCGCGACGAGCGCAACCTCGCCCTCGTTGAGGCGCTGGCCTCGCGGCCGGTGTTCCGGGAGATGGTGCGGTTTGTCGTCGATAAGCACTGCGCGCTGAGCAAGGCCGAGGCGGCCGGGTTCATGCGCGCGGCCAACCTTGGCCTGAGTGAGACGACCCTACGCCGCCGCTCCGCCACGGTCGCGGCGTGGTCCCAGTGGCTCAAAGAACTACTCGATCAGTCCTAGGCGGCCTGGATACCGGCCCACACCAACGCACAGCCGGCCACCACGAAGAAGGCACCGGAACCGATGTCGATCCACGGGCCGGCGGCCAACAGGCGGCGGCGGATCGCGCGGGTCGAGATGACCGCCGAGAGGACAACGAAGAGCAGGTAGCTCGACAGGGACAGGCTCAACACCAAGGCCACCGAAAGCCACACCGGCGGGTGCGGCGGCAGCAGCGGGGCGATCATGGCGGCGAGGAAAAGCACGATCTTTGGGTTGGACAGGTTGGTGGCCAACCCCGTGCGGAAGACCTTGCCCACCGAACCCAAGCGGGCGGCGGCCTCCTCCTCATCCACCGGCGGCTGCTTGCGCAGCTCTAGCCCGGAGCGAATGGACAGCACGCCCATGAAGACGAGGAAGCAACCGCCAATCACCTGAATCAGGGAGAGAACTCCCGGGAAGGCGGTCAGCAAAGCGGCCGCGCCAAACACAGTCAGCGTGCACCAGAACAGCACGCCGACCTGAATGCCCGTCGACGCCGCGATGGCGTGGCGGCGCGAGCGCGTGGCATAGCGTGTCACCAGCACAATGTCGGGGCCGGGTGCCGCCGCGCCGACGAGGTTCATGAGGAGGATGGCCGCAAACGCGGACCAGCTCATGACAGGCGCTCGAGAAGATCCTCACGGCCGAACATGCGAGCCGAGTCGAGGGCATTTGGCTGGCCGGCAGTGGGGTCGGCGCCGGCGTCGAGAAGGGCGTCGATCACCGCGTCTTCCTTCTTGAAAATAGCCCCGGCCAACGGCGACTGGCCGCGATCGTTGAGGAGGTTGACGTCGGCACCCGCCGCGGCGAGCTGGCGCACCAGCTCCGCATGGCCGTGGTAGGCGGCGAGCATGATGAAGGACTGCCCGTCCTGGTTCACCATGTCCACGTTGACGCCCTGCTTGATGTACTCGAGCAGCGTGGCATCGCCGTTGCGGGCAAAATCGAAAAGCTTGGTGGCAAAGTTCTGGATGTCATCCATGGAGGGTTAGTCTAGCGCGCCAGCTCCGCCACCCGCTTAACGGCCGCCTCGATGGCGAAGTCCTCGTCCCCGCCCTGACCCTTGACCGCGGCATCCAGCTCCGACATGAGGATCACGGCCTTGGTGATATTCTCTCCCGACCAGCGCCGCGCCACCGGCTGGGTGAGCTTGATGGCATAGGGCGCCATGCCGGTCTGGGAGGCCAGGGAATACTGATCCCCGCGCGCGGTGTAGAGGCGCGCGATGTTGCCCACCTTGTTCGCCAGGGCAGATGCAATGGCCACGGGGCTCGCCCCCAACTGCAGCGCGCGGCGGCACGTGGACACCGCCGCCTCCACGCGGCCTGCCACAGCGGCATCCGCGATATCCCAGTTGGCCACCTCGGCCACACCTACGTAGTACGCGTGCACCGCCTCGCGGGTCACCTTGCCGCCTGTGTCGAAGACGAGCTGCGAGATGGCGGAGGCGAGCTCGCGGAGGTCGGAGCCGACGCCGTCGAGAAGCGCCTGCACCACATCCGGTGTAGGCCGCACCCCATGCGAGGCGAACTCACGCGTAGCCCACTGCGCGAGCTCGTTCGGGTAGAGGGAAAAGACCTCATGCACCTCGGCCGTCTTGCGCAGCGCCGCGATGAGCTCCGGCGGCTTCTTCTTTTTCTTCAGCGTCTTCGCCGTCACCGAGTACATCAAAATGAGCGTGATACCGGGCATGGGGTTAGCGCAGGCGTCGAGGAGGATCTTCGTGACCTCCTTGCCGGCCCTCTCCACGTCGCTGATGACGATGACGCGGTCCTCCCCAAACAAGGAGGGGCTGGTGGCTTCCAGGATTTCGCCCTCGCTGACCTCGGAGGCCTTGAGCTTGGTTACCTCACCTTGTTGGATGGACAGGCGGGCGCGCTCGGCCAGGAATTCATCATCACCGAGGATGAGGTGCACGGGGGCAGAAGACATGCCTGTCATCTTAGCAACGCCGCAATGACCCACCCGCCAAGTAGGAGCATCGCGACGGGCCCCGCCGCCACGGTGGTCACCGGCATGGAGGAGGCGACGAAGTGGATCCAATCCGCCAGCGGCTCAATAAGGATCACCAGGGGCCTGCCCCACCCCACCTGCGCCAGGACGGCGGCGATGAGCCCCACGACGGTGATAATAGGCACGACCGGGGCCACCAGCACGTTGGCAATGACTGACACCACCGAGACCCGCCCGCTCATCAGCGCAATGAGCGGCATGGTCACGATGTCCGCGGCGATGGCGACCGCAAAGGCCCGGGCCACGATGCCCGTGCCCAGCACCCGCAATAGCAGCGGGCTGAGTACTACGATGCCGGCGGTGGCCGCGACGGAGAGCGCGAAGCCGAAGCTGACCGCTAGGTCGCTGTCCGCCGCGAGCAGAAAGAGCACGCCAAGAGCCAGGGCATGGAGCGGTTCCATCTTCGAGGAGCTGAGCACCGCCGCCAGTCCCGCCAGCCCGGCGACGGTGGCGCGCTGGACGGAGGGTTCCCACCCCACAAGTGCCACGAACAACGCCAACGCGCTTGCCGACGCCCCCACCCTCACCCTCTGCCCCGGCACCACCAACGCGGCCGCGGTGCACACGATGGCAACGTTGGAGCCGGACACAGCACTCAAATGCGATAGACCCGTGTCGATGTAGAGCTGCTTATCCTCGGGGCTTTGCAGGCTGGTATCGCCCAAGACCATGCCGGGGATGAGGCCGTTGTCACACACGGCGCGGAAGTTTTCTGCGACCGTCGCCGTCCAGCTATGGGCGTGCGCGGTGAGCTCACCACTAAAGACGGATGTGCCCACGCCAACCTGATCCGAGGGGCCGGGGTGACCGTGCACCGTCACCAGCGAGCCACCGAAGGCCTCCGGTTCCTCCTTGAGGAAGACGGGCAGCTGCGCCGGGTAGCCCGGCACGCGCAGGCGCACCATCCACCCGGATGCCGTCTGAACCGGGTCGGCGGCGAGCTTTCCCGTCACCTCCGAGCCGAAGTGGAACGCCGCGGCGCGCACCGAGCGCACATAAGCCAGGGTGGCGAAGATGACTCCGCTCGCCGCGCACAAAATGCCCTGCCCGCGCCACTGACCGCGCGCTAGAGCGAAACACACCAGCCCGCCCAACAACCACGGATGCCCGAAAAGCACGGCGAGCGTGGCCAGCCACGCCACCACCGCGGCGGGCACGAGCCGCAGCTCTCTCACGGCCGGACCTTGTCCTTCAGCTTGGCGAACTTCGCCGGGCCAATGCCGGAGACGTCCATGAGTTGCTCCACGGTGCTAAAGCTCCCGACCTCTTCGCGGTGCGCGATGATCGCCGCCGCCGTGGCCGGGCCAATACCCGGAAGCTCCGTCAGCTCCTCCTCGCTGGCGGAGTTGAGGGAGATAGTGTCTTCGGCCGCAGCGCCTGGGGCAGCGGGTGGAGCGCCGACGGTGATCTGCTCGCCGTCGTTAAGCTTCTGCGCCAGGTTGAGGTTATCGGTGGGCACGCGCGGGCGCGCCACCTCGAGGGCGTCGTTAATGCGCGCGCCCGGCGCCAAGGTCACCAGCCCGGGCTGCTCTACCTCACCCACGACCGCAACCACGATATCCGCCGCTGCCTCGCTGCTCGGCGCGGCAACCTCATAGGGGTTCTCCGCACTGCGGCTCGCCCCCAGCCAGGCCAGAAGTGCAACGCCAGCCACGCCCACAACAGCCAGCGCCAACCAGGGCGGGACGCGCACGCGCGGAAAGTCGACGTTGAGCAGTTCTTCTTCCCCGGTCGGGCGGGTGAGGTCGCGGAGGCGATCAGCAATGGCGTTCATGCCCGCGACGCTACGCAGCGTCCACACCCCCGTCGAGGGCTTAAGCCGCAGCCTGTGGATAACTTGTTGAAGACGTCAACAACGTCTTTAGCTCGGCTCCGCCGTCAGCTAAAGACCGCGGAGACGCCGATGGCTCCGGGGCCGACGTGGACTGCGAGGACGTCGGTAAGCGGCACCAGCATGAAAGAGGAATCCGGCAGGGCCAAACGCAGCAAGTCCTCCAGCCGGCGTGCTGAGACCTTGTCCTCGTTGTACTGCACCGCGATGAAGGCCGGCTTGCCCTCGGCGCGGGAGGCCACCAGATCCACCAGCTTGGTAAAGGCCTTGGTTTGGGTGCGGGTCTTGCCCACCATCTCCAGCTTGCCGCCCTGAATGGCCATGATCGGCTTGGTGGCCAGCAGCGCAGTGGACAGCATCGCCGTGGCCGCGGACATGCGCCCGGAGCGGCGAAGCTCCTCCGTCGAGCTGAGGTAGACCAAGGTGTGCCCGCGCTCAAGGGTGTTGATGGCCGCGGCATAGCACTCGTCGAGGGAAGCGCCCTCCTGCGCAAGCCTGGCCGCCGCCATGGCAGCCGCGCCCATCGCCATCCCGGCGGTGCCGGAATCGATAACACGCACGTTGTTCGGGAAAACTCCGGAGGCCGTCACCGCCGCCGACCACGTCGAGGACAGCTCCTTCGACAGATGAATGGCCAGCACACCATCATCACCGGAGCGCTCCATCTGCCGCCCGTATAAAGCAGCCAGCTCAAGGGCAGTCAGCCCGGACGTGGACAGCTCCGCGCCATCCTTGCCGTGGCTTTCCATGACGTGCAGGTCCACGACGCAGATGCCGAGCTCCTCGACGATATCCTCCGGCAAGCCCGCGGCGGAATCGGTAACAACGCGGATCACTAGACGTCCGCCCCCGCGCCCCCGATGACGGCGCCGCCCATATTCCAGCCATCGAAGTACCACTGGGCGCGGCCGACGTTCTCCGGGGTGAATTCCAGCGGAGACAGCGGCCGTGCAGCATCAAACTCGGGCCGCGCGGTCAGCTGCGACCAGTGCGTATTCTTCAGCCCAGACAGGATCCCGTACTGGTGGTGTTCCAAGCCCAGCAGGTGGCAGGTCAGCGCTGAAATGGCGCCGCCGTGCGCGACGACGAGGACAGCCCCCTCATCCCACTGCGGGTGATTCTGCATGAGCTCATCAATCACGGGGCGGGCACGGTTGGCCACATCGACGCGGCTTTCGCCCTGCGGCGGCGCCCAGGTGGGGTCGTGGCGCCACAGCGCACGCGCCCCAGGAAACTGCTCATCTACTTCAGCGGAGGTCATCCCCTGCCACTCACCGAGGTGGGTTTCGCGCAGACGCTTATCGACGGACACCTCAAGCCCCAAGCGCCGAGCAATAATCTCAGCGGTATCGCGGGCACGGATGAGATCCGAGGAGACAATCGCGGTAATCCCTTTGCCCTCGAGCAGATCGGCCGCGGCACGGGCCTGGGAGTGGCCCGCTTCCGAAAGCTCGGTGTCCAAGTGCCCCTGCATCCGGCCGGTGGCGTTGTACGTCGTTTGGCCGTGGCGGATGAGGAGGAGGCGGCGGGTCATAATTCGTCGTCTTCCGGCTCTGGCTGGGCCAGGGGAAGCTCATCGAAGGAGTCGATGTCGCGCGGGTTGACGTCATTGGACCACTCGCCGGGGCGCTCCGGGGTGTCTACACCGGGGATGTCGAGAAGCGGGCAATCGTGGTAGAGGCGGTCCAGGCCATAGAACTCGCGCTGATCGTTGCGCTGGACATGGACCACGATGGGGCCGTAATCGAGCAGAACCCACCGGTTCTCGCGGTTGCCTTCGCGGCGCTTGGGCTCGAAGCCCTGCTTGGTCAGCTCGTCTTCAACTTCCTCCACAATGGAGGCCACCTGGCGCTCGGTATCGGCGGAGGCTAAGACGAAGACCTCGGTAATCGCCAGCACGTCGGAAACATCGATAGCGGCGATGTTGGTGGCCAGCTTCTCATCCGCAGCCAGGGCGGCGGTTTCCGCCATGCGGCGTGCTTCATCAGTAATCGACATGACAATCCCTACACAAGTACTTTTCTGCTTAAGAACTCTAGTCTTACACGACAAGGCTCATTTTCCTAGTCGAATTCCCCCGCCCGACTACCGGAAAGGCACAGACGTTACAGGGGCTTTTCCGGGTGCGGACCATAGAGGTGGTTCTTGGCAATGTATTGCACCACCCCATCCGGCACGAGGTACCACACCGGCTGGCCCTGCTGCGCGCGGGCGCGGCAATCAGTAGAGGAAATGGCCATGGCGGGGATTTCAATCAGCTCGATATCATCCTGGGAATCCTGCGGCAGCATGTCCTTGCGCAGGTCATAGCCGGGACGGGTCACGCCGACGAAGTGGGCCATCTCCAGCATCTCCTCCCAGTTGCGCCAGCTCATGATGGAGGCCACCGAATCCGCGCCGGTGATGAAGTAAAGCTCGGCGTCCGGGAAGATTCCGCGCAGATCCCGCAGCGTATCGATGGTGTAGGTGGGCCCCTCACGGTCGATGTCCACGCGGGAGACAGTAAAGCGCGGGTTCGACGCCGTGGCCACCATGGTCATCAGGTAGCGGTGCTCGGCGGCGGTGACCTGCTTATCGGCTTTTTGCCAGGGCTGGCCGGTGGGGACGAAGACCACCGTGTCGAGGCGGAAACGGTGGGCTACCTCGCTGGCGGCGACGAGGTGACCGTTATGGATGGGGTCAAAGGTGCCGCCCATGATGCCGATGCGTTGCGGACTAGTCATGGCTGGTGAGTATACCGGCCACGGAGTCGATGACCTGCATGTCCTGCCCGGAAGGCTCCGCCAAGAAATAGGAGGCATGGCGCTCAGCCTTGGTGGCCAGGGCGCGGTTAGCGGCGTCGAGGGAGAAATCGCAGACGAAATCCCCTTCCAGGCAATAATCGACGTAGCGCTGCGCCGGCAGCCCGGTGCGGTTCTTAGCCCACGGCACCTGGTGCAAGGGATTGCCAAAGGTGAGCACACCATGCAGGCGCCCGGATTCTGCGAGGTACTCCTCCGTGCTTGTCGCGACGAGCGCTCCTTGCGAATAGCCAGCGGCTACCCAACGCGGGTGGCAGCCGGTGGTGGCCTCATAGTTGTCCACCACCTTCGGCGCATTGCGGGCGCCGGTGCGTAGGCTATCGGCAGCTCCAAACGTCACCGAATACGCCATTTCCCCGATGGAATGCTCCTGGAGAATCCCGAGCGCTCGCTGCACAAGCTGAAGCGGGCCCAGGTCTTCACCCTCCTGCGCCAAGGGCGGCAGGTTCATCGCGGCCGGGTACGCCTCCGGCCCCAAAGCCAGAACATAAACGCCATCCATTGTGCCGGGGTGGCGCTGCTCTACCTGATGGAACAGGGCGGCAAAGTTGCGTCCCTCAAAGCCGGTGGATTCCGGCGCACGCTCGGAGTAACGCTGCGGACCTACGTATTCGCCCTGCTCCTCGTTCTGGTCTGAACCGCGTGCGACAAGCACCACGGTGTCGGGGCACGTGCCGACACCGCTCGCCGAGGCCACCGGCGCGCTGAGAAGGGACGCTGCCGTGCCAAGGGCGGCAGCTGCACAGGAAACGCGAAAGGAAAGAGACTTCATTCTTTCCTGTTTAGCGGAAACGGACGCCATCTACCATGTGGCCGATGGAATCGTAGACCTGGTTATCCCACTGGTGGTTGGTGAAGAAGTACTGGCCATGGGAGCCGCCGGTGGGCTTGGCGGCGTAGAGGGTCTGGGCGGAGAGGTCGCACACGGCGTCGAGCGGCAGGCAGTAGTCCACGCGGCTGACGTTGGCGCGCATCTGCGGGAAGTAGCCCATCGGGCCGCCCGCGCCCTGGGTTGCGCCGACGACGGCCGGGTCCCCTGCACGGGTCAGCGGGTTACCAAAGGTCACGACGCCAGCGAGCTGACCGCGGTGGGCCAGTTCCACCTCGTGGTTGGCCAGAATCATGGCGCCCTGGGAGTAGCCGGACAGGATGTATTGCGGGTGGCAACCGGTGGCGGCTTCATAGCTGTTGATCGCGCTGGTCACGCCACGATTGCCGGTCTGCACGGAGTACATGAACTGGTTGATGGCGGAGACCGCGGTGTTGATGACCGGGTTGGCGTACTGCGTGGCCAGGCGCACGAGGTCAGCCGCGGTGTTCGGAACCGACTCGTTCGGAACAGAGTATTCCGGGTAGGTCGCCGGATAGTACTGCGGCTCCAGGCCCAGCACGTAGACGTCCTTCATCAGCGAATTTCCGCCGTGAGTGGCCTGGTAGCGTGCCTCGGCGCCCTGCAGCATGGCGCGGATGGATTCGCCCTCCCATCCATTGGATGCGCGGCCGCCCTGGTTCGAATACTGCGTGGGGTAGACCTGACCGTTTTGGCCAGAGCCGCGCGCGGCGACGACGACCACTGCGGGGCACTGTTCGTCAGCGTGCGCGGCGGGTGCAGAGATGGTTTGAGGGACAATGAAGGCGGACACGGCCATGACGGCGGCGGCCACGGAGGAAGCAATGCGGGACAGCATGGGAGAAGGCACCATTCAGTTCTTTGTTATTACCGCGCTTTAGAATACCCAGTGCTCCCCCGGCGCGCAGCACGAACCCCGCGCAAGGCAAACAATCTACTCGAAAAGTTTTCGAGTAGATTGTTTTGCGCAGGTCAGCCTCGAAAAATTCTTTTCGAGTAGCTTTCGAGTACCTTTCGAGTAGCTTTTCTAGCTGTCCCTAGGGGCGGGTCTGGCCGGTGCCCTGCAGCACCCATTTGGTGGATGTTAGCTCCGGCAGCGCCATCGGGCCGCGCGCATGCAGCTTCTGGGTGGAGATGCCGATTTCGGCGCCCATGCCGTATACCTCACCATCGGTAAACGCGGTGGAGGCGTTGAGCATGACCGCTGCGGCATCTACCTCGTTGGCGAAGGTCAGCAGCACGTCAGCATCCTGGGCCGCAATGGCCTCAGTGTGGCCGGTGGTGTACTCGGCAATGTGCGCGATGGCGCCGTTGACGCCGTCGACCACCTTGGCGCAGATATCCATGGAGAGGAATTCTTCGCACCACTCCTCGTCGGTTGCCTCCACGGCGTCCTTAACACCGAAGGCCTCAAGCTCCTTCACATCGCCGTGGATGGTAACCCCTGCCTCCTGAAGGGAGGTGATGATGCGAAGCTTCGAGGCGTCGTCAAGGGCAGCGTCGATCAGCACGCACTCCGTCGAGTTACACACAGAGGGACGGCGGGTCTTGCCGTTGATCACCATGTCGATGGCCTTGTCCAGGTCGGCGGAGGCATCGACGTAGAAGTGGCAATTGCCGGTACCGGTCTCGATGGCGGGGACGGTGGCGTTTTCCACCACAGCGTTGATGAGGCGCGCGCCGCCACGCGGGATGACCAGGTCCACCAGGCCACGGGCGGTGATGAGGTCCTGCACGGAATCGTGGGTCTCACAGGGCAGAAGCTGCACGCCTTCGCGCGGCAGATCAAACTCCACGAGGGTGTCCTGTAGGAGCTCAACGAGCTTGGCGTTGGAGTTCTTCGCGGACTTCGAGCCGCGCAGCAGCGGCACGTTGCCGGACTTCAGGGCCAAGCCGAAGGCATCGACGGTGACATTCGGGCGGGCCTCATAGACCATGCCCATCACGCCGAGCGGCACGCGGACCTGCTTCATCTGGATGCCATTATCCATGATGCGCCCCTGCAGGATCTCCCCTACCGGGTCCTGGAGGGAGGCTACCTGGCGTAGGCCGCCGGCAATGCCCTCGATGCGGGCTGCATCAAGCGACAAGCGGTCGATGAGGGATTCGGACATGCCGTTGGCGCGGCCGGCCTCGATATCGAGCTGGTTCGCGGCGAGGATGTCCTCGCTGTGCGCGATGAGGTTCTCGGCAGCGCGGTTGAGGATTTCATTCTTGCGCGGGGTGGGCAGCTGCGCGAACTGCGGCGCCACCGCCTTGGCGGCGCGGGCTTTGGACAGAACTTCTTCACGTTCGGTGTTGCTCATGCCATACCAGCGTACGGAAGGTCTGCCCGCTTGTCAGGGATTTTGTGCAGCTATGGGCTCTTAATGAGCGCCAGTCTTAAGCCCCGAGTTCGCGGCGGCGCTCCGCCGCGGCACGCAGGCGCTCGGCGCGCTTCTTCTTTTCCCCTTCGGAAAGCTCATCGAAGAGCTCTTCATCCGACTCACTGAACTTCAGCACCCCGCGTGCAGCCCAGGAAGCGAAGAACGCGATGACGGGCGAGATCCAGAAATAGCTCCAGTCGAAGACAAAAAGCCCAAGGAAGAGGGCGATCATCGCCACCGACCAGATGACGGAATCCACTATCTGCACCTTGCGCCCGCGGGAGAGCATATCCTCCAGCTCCGCCTCGTGGCGGGTGGCGGGTGCTGTAGCACGTGGGGTGGAAAGCTCCGGCAGGTCCGCAAAGAGCTTTTCGACGTCCCCGCGCGTGCGCGCCGCGGCGGCCTCGCCGGTGCGCTGCTCAAATTCATCAGGGGCCAACGTACCGTTGACGAAGTGCTGGCTCAGCTGCTCTAGGGCCTCAGAACGCTCGGCATCACCAACGCGGATTTCGGGGTTCTCCATTAATAGCCTGCCTTCGGGTCAACTAGGGTGGGCAGCTTGTCCCCCGCCGCGAAAGCCTTGGCCACCTTGACGGTGTGCGCGCCAATCTTTTCGCGCACGGAGCGCTGCGTATTGGCAATGTGTGGGGTGATAACCACGCGCTTATCCTGCCACAGCGGGTGATCCTCCGGCAACGGTTCAGGGTCGGTGACGTCGAGTGCCGCACCCGCAATCTCCCCTGCCTCCAGCGCCGCAACGAGGTCCTCGGTGTTGATAAGCGGGCCGCGGCCCACGTTGACCACCACCGCGTGCTCCGGCATCTGCTGGAACGCTTCCGCATCCACCATGTGGCGGGTCTCCGGGGTAAGCGGCGCGATGAGAACGAAGTAATCCGCCTTCGGCCAGACCTTGTCCACCTGGGAAATCGGGTAGGTTTCCTCCGCCCCCTCGACCGGGTTGCCGGAGCGGTTGACCGCGATGATGCGTGGCCCAAAGCCGGAGAGCATGCTAATCAGGCGCTTGCCGATACCACCGGCACCAATAATGGCCACCGTCTTCTCGTCATAGAGGTAGGAGGTATGGGCTTCCATCTCTGCATAGGAATCAAACGTGCCATTGACGCGGCGGTGCGCATGCAGCTGCGCCAAAAGCAGCGCGATGGTGGATTCCGCCACCGTGTTGTCATAGACGCCAGCGGCATTCGACCACGGCACGGTGGTCGTCTTCATAGCATCCAAGACGTGGTCCACGCCCGCCGAAGGAATCTGCACGAAGCCAATGTTCTCCGGCAGCGGGTCCGGGAAGTCGGTGCCGTCGCCGGTGTAGATGAGGAAGGAGGCCTCATATAGCGGGGCGCGCTCAAAGCCCGCGGCGTCGAGCACCTCGATGGTTTCCTCCCAGGGGTGTGGTTCGATGGCGTACTTCATGCACATCCTCCTTAGCTAGTAGCCGGCGTCCGGGTCGACGCGCGTGGGCATATCCTCGCCGCGCTCCCACGCGGCGGCGTTGGCATTGAAGATAGCACCCAGGTGGTACTGGGCCACGTGATCCGAGGCCGCCATGTGCGGCGTCAGCGTGGCGTTGGGCAAATCGTAGAGCGGGTGGCCATCCGGGAGCGGCTCCGGGTCCATGACCTCCAAGCCCGCGCCGGCGATCTCGCCCGTGCGCAGAGCCTCCACGAGATCATCGGTCACCACGGTGCTACCGCGGCCGACGTTGACGAATACCGCCGAAGGCTTCATGGCGCGAAACACCGCTGCGTCGAAGAAGGCTTCCGTGGCGGCCGTCGCCGGCAAAATACTCACGACGAAATCCGCCTCGCCCCAGGCCTCGTCGACGCGCTCGATGGGCAGCGTCACGTCCGCTCCCTCTACCGGGCGGCCCGAGCGGTTCACCGCGGTGATGTGCACGCCGAAGGGCGCGAGGTAGGCCATGAGCTGCTTGCCGATGCCTCCCGCGCCCACGATGAGCACGCGCGTTGGCCCCTGCTGGTCATAGAGCCAGGCCTGGGATTCATCGAGCTCACGCGCCACCGACCAGGACTTCGCCAGGGCGAAAGCCTTGTGGTGGTGTGCCTGAGACAACATGAGTACCAGCGCAGATTCCGCCACGGGCTTGGCAAAAGCGCCCGCGGAGTTACACCACGGCAGGCCATCGCGCCGGATGAGCCCGGCATCGATGTGGCGGTTAACCCCGGTGAAGCAGTACTGCACCCACTGGATGTTCTCGGGGATCTCCGGGGTCTGCGCCGGGTCCGAGGCGGTATTCACAAAGACCTCGGCTTCCGCCAAACTTTCGACGCGCTCGTGTCCGGCTGCGTCGATATCTGCCACAGTTGCCGCCCACACGTCGGGGCCCATGAAATAGCGCATTAAATACGGGAGGCGAAGTTGGACAGGTAGTCGGCGTGGACTACCGGGCGGCGCATATCCTCCGGCAGCTCATCGGTGTGTTTGCCCAGCAGGTTGTGCAGCGTGGTGGAGTCATAGCCCACCTCGCCGCGGCCGATGACCTGGCCTTTGGGGCCCATGATGTCCACGATCTCGCCGGCGTTGAACTCACCCTTAATGTCGGTAATGCCCACGGCCAGCAGGGAGTTTCCGCCGCGGACCACGGCCTCCATGGCGCCCTCGTCCAGGCGCAGGGAGCCGCCGGTATCCGCGCAGTAGAGAGCCCAGAACTTCCAGGCGGACAGGCGGCGTTCCTCACGGGTGTGGAAGACGGTGCCTACGGAGGCGTCGTCAAGCGCCTGCCCAATATTGTCCGCCGAGGTCAGCAACACGGGAATGCCGCCGCGCGTGGCCAGGCGGGCAGCGGAGACCTTCGTGGCCATGCCGCCGGTGCCGACCTTGCCGCCGTCACCGGCCACGACCGCCTTGAGGTCCTTGCCGGTGCGCACCTCCTCCACGAACTTGGCGTCCGGCTCGGCCGGGTTCTTGTCGTAGAGGCCGTCCACGTCGGAGAAGAGGAAGAGGGCATCCGCGCCGACCAGGTTGGCCACGAGCGCGGAGAGGCGGTCGTTATCACCGAAGTGCATCTCGGAGGTCGCGACGGTGTCGTTCTCGTTGACGATGGGCACCGTGCGCATCTGGCGCAGGCGGTCAATGGTGCGCTGGGCGTTGCGGGCGCGATCGCGCTTGCCGACGTCCGACGCGGTCAGCAGCACCTGCCCAATGGTGCGGTTATAGCGGGCAAAGGACACGCCCCACTCGTAGGCGAGGTGAACCTGGCCCACCGCGGCGGCGGCCTGCTTGGTGGCCAGATCGGTAGGTCGCGTGGTCAGGCCCAGCGGGCCCATTCCGGCGGCCACGGCACCGGAGGAGACGATGATGATGTCGGAGACGTTCATGCGTGCGCAGACGGCGTCGACGATCTTGTCGATCTTCTCGGTGGAGGTCACGAAGTCATCGCGCGTTAGCGACGAGGATCCGATTTTGATGACGATGCGCTTGGCTTTAGAGATCTCCTCGCGCAGGGGCGAGGAGAAACCGCTGGATTTCTCCGATAGCGTGGTGGTCTCCGGGTAGTCCACGTCCGGGGTCGGCCCCTCGAAGGGTTCGAGGGGGAGAGGATAGTCGAGCTGGTTGTCGTGTTCGGATGACATACCGGCTCAGTATACCGGGCTAACCCTGCCAGCGATCGCGGTTCGCGGACTCGCGAGTGACTTCCCCGTCCGTGCCAAAGTCGAACTCGTCCACGAGGCCGCGGCGCGCCTGGGAGGCGCGCTTGCGCTCAGCGGCGGAAACGCGGTCGGTGCCCATGAGGCGGCCGTCCTGTCCGCGGCCCGCGTCGGTGGCGCGGCCACCGGCCATCGGCTCGTACTCGAAAGTAATGTCCCCGATGGTAACCGGGCAGCCTTCCTCCGCCCCCTGGCGGTGCAGCTCTTCCTCGACTCCGGCCTTGGCCAGGCGGTCCGCAAGGTAGCCCACGGCCTCGTCGTTTTCGAAGTCGGTCTGGCGAATCCAGCGGTCGATCTTGTCGCCCTCGACGATGAATCCGCCTTCCACCTCGGGATCGGGGCGGACGGTGAAGTCCGCGAAGGAGCCCTTCTTTTTCTTGCCCACGGACTTGGGCTGAATGATGGTGTGGTTCTTGTCCACCGCCGCCTTGGGCTGTGACTTGCGGTGTTCTTTCACCATCTCCATCAGCTTGTACTTGAGGGGCTCTAGCCCCTTGCGCGCCACCGCGGAAATGATGAAGACCGGCCAGCCGTACTTCTCCTCGAGGTCACCCTTGACGAATTCCGCGAGCTCCTCTGCCTCGGGAACATCCGCCTTGTTAAGGATGATGACGCGCGGGCGCTCGCGCAGGTCACCGAGGCCGGTGTCCTGTTCCAGGAGCTCCTGGTACTTGGCCAGCTCGGTCTCGAGCGCCTCGATGTCGGAGAGCGGATCGCGGCCCGGCTCGATGGAAGCGGTATCCACCACGTGGGCGAGAACCGCTGTGCGCTCGATGTGGCGTAGGAAGTCGAGGCCTAGGCCCTTGCCTTCGGCAGCCCCCGGAATGAGGCCCGGGACATCCGCCATGGTGAAGGACTCGTAGCCCATGTCCACCACGCCCAGGTTGGGCTGGAGGGTGGTGAAGGGATAGTCACCGATCTTCGGCTTGGCTGCCGAAAGGACGGAGATGAGGGAGGACTTGCCCGCGGAAGGGAAACCGACGAGCCCAACGTCCGCCATGGACTTCAGCTCCAAGATTAGATCGCGCGCCTCGCCCGGCTCGCCCTGCAGCGCAAAGCCCGGGGCCTTGCGGGCGGCCGAGGCTAGCGCTGCGTTTCCAAGTCCACCGAAACCACCCTCCGCGGCCACGAAACGGGTTCCCGGGACCGTGAGATCCGCGAGCATCTCCCCGTCCTCGGTATAGACCACGGTGCCTTCAGGGACCTCGAGAATGAGGTCCTCGCCGCGCGCGCCGTTGCGCCAGTCACCGGCGCCGTTGCCGCCGCGGCCGGACTTCAGGTGCGGGCGGTAGTGGAAATCCATGAGGGTGTGGATCTGGGTTGAGACCTCCAGCAGGATGTCTCCGCCGTGGCCGCCGTTGCCGCCATCGGGCCCGCCGAGCGGCTTAAATTTTTCGCGGTGGACGGAGGCGCAGCCGTGTCCGCCGTCGCCTGCCTGCAAGTGCAAAACCACTCGGTCAATGAATCGTGCCATGCCCGCTAGTCTAACGGTTCCTGGCATACCGTCCTAGTTGAGCACTGCGGGGATCTGAAGCAACGCCCCTTTAGTTTTCTCCACGCTCCCCCGCCACGCCGGCCGCGTGAAAACGACAAAATCCCGAGCGAAAAGCTCGGGATTACGCCATGAAGCTCTTAGGCAGTTGCTTCTGCAACAACCTCTTCGGCCGGAACAATGTTGACCAGACGACGTCCACGCTTGACGCCGAACTCAACAGAGCCTGCCGCGAGAGCGAACAGGGTATCGTCGCCGCCGCGACCAACGTTCTCACCCGGGTGGAACTTGGTGCCGCGCTGACGCACGATGATCTCGCCGGCCTTAACCTGCTGACCACCGAAGCGCTTAACGCCGAGGCGCTTGGACTCGGAATCGCGACCGTTGCTGGAGCTGGAAGCACCCTTCTTGTGTGCCATGTGGTTTCCCCTCCTTCAGGGATGAATTAGAGCCGGTTAAGGCTTACTTGATACCGGTAATCTTCAGCGTGGTCACCGGCTGACGGTGACCAAGGCGACGCTTGTAACCAGTCTTGTTCTTGTACTTGAGGATGTCGATCTTCGGGCCCTTGCCCTGCTCGACAATTTCAGCGGAGACGGAGACCTTCTCCAGGTCTGCAGCCTTCGACTTGACGGTTGCGCCATCGACGAGCAGAACCGGGGTGAGAGCAACGGAGGAACCCGGCTCACCCTCGATCTTCTCGACCTTGACGAGGTCACCTTCAGCAACCTTGTACTGCTTTCCGCCGGTCTTGACGATCGCGTACATAGAGGGCTACCCCTTATCTAAACTCGGCTCGCTAGCAGCTGGGTGGTGCCGCTAACGAATGGACATTGGACATTGGCGTTTAGAACCACATCCGCGAGAGACGTGCGGGAACCGCAGAGCGTCCCATCGAGCGCATTCATGGTCTAAACAGCGACTGTCAAAGACTACCCCGTGAGGGGGCGAAAAGGCAAAACGCCTTTTCTAGCGCGACCTGCGCCGTGCTACTCGACGCCTCCCGCGCCCGCCCTTTCGTGCCTTCGACGCTGTGGTCTGTGCGGAAGACTCTCGCCGCTGCGCTTCGCTCCCCTGTCCGCGTTCATTCGACGCCGGGGTGGACTGGCTCTGTGCCATCTTGCGCACCACTCGGCGGCGGCCGCGGCTGCGGGTCGCGCGCACGCTCGCGTTCTCGCCCGGCTCCGCACCCTTGCGCTCAGCCTTGGCCTCCTTTTTAGAGGTGGCTAGTTGAGCGTCCTTTGCTGGGGTCTCGTCCTGCGCGAAGTCTTCACGCTTCGGGCGAATATCCGAGCGGGAATTTCCGCGCGTGCGGCGCTTGCGGCGCGGTGACTTCTCAAAGGCTTCAACAGCCTCGTCATAGGTCTGCTCCGAGCGCTGGTTGGATGCCTTTTCCGCACCGGCGTGCTCATCGCGCTTGCCGTGCTTCGCGCTCGAGCCCTCACTCGTCTCCTCGCGCTGTGGCTCCCGGAAGGTACGCGTTGCCCGGCGCGGCTTGCGCGAGCGCTTCGCCTTCGACTTCGGCTTCGAGCGCTTCGCGTCCAGGCTTTCCGCTA
Source organism: Corynebacterium sp. HMSC078A10 (assembly GCF_001811565.1). Classification (NCBI taxonomy): domain Bacteria; kingdom Bacillati; phylum Actinomycetota; class Actinomycetes; order Mycobacteriales; family Corynebacteriaceae; genus Corynebacterium; species Corynebacterium sp. HMSC078A10. Next base: position 98,708 of record NZ_KV805217.1, read on the forward strand.
CGGCATAGCCAATGGAAGCGCTATCCGGGGTATCCGGCTCGTCCTCGTCGACGACGACCACGTTGGCCACGAGCTCCTCCAAGGAGGACTCGTCATCGCGCGAAGCTTCCTTTTCTGTGGCAGTTTCGTGCTCAGCGGCTTCCTCGTCGTCGCGGTGCATGCGCACGGCAGCCGGGTGCTGCTTCGGATCGCGCTGCGGTGCGCGGCGCTCCTTGCGGCCTCGGCGCTGTGGCTTCGAGTTCTCCTCCTCGCCATCCTCATCAACCGGGTACTCGTGAATGATGATTCCTCGGCCATGGCAGGCCTCGCACTCGGTGGAGAAAGTCTCGATGAGGCCGGTGCCCACGCGCTTGCGCGTCATCTGCACCAAGCCCAGTGAGGTGACCTCAGAAACCTGGTGGCGCGTCCGGTCACGTCCCAGCGCTTCCTTGAGGCGGCGCAGCACAAGGTCCTGGTTTTCCGGCAGCACCATATCGATGAAGTCCACGACGATCATGCCGCCGATATCGCGCAGGCGCATTTGGCGCACGATCTCCTCGGCCGCCTCGAGGTTATTGCGGGTCACCGTCTCCTCGAGATTGCCGCCGGAGCCGGTGAACTTGCCCGTGTTGACGTCAATGACCGTCATGGCCTCAGTGCGGTCTATGACGAGGGTGCCGCCAGACGGCAGCCACACCTTGCGGCCCAAGGCCTTCTGTAGCTGCTCATCAATGCGGTAGGCGCTGAAGGCATCCTCGCCATCGTGGTCGCGGGCGTCGTAGCGCACAACGCGGTCCGCCAAGTCATGCGCCATGGAGTCCACGTAGGCGCTGACCGTGTTGTAGGAACGCTTGCCGTCCACAACCAAAGTGCTGAAGTCCTCATTGAAAAGGTCGCGCACCACCTTGATGAGCAGGTCCGGCTCTTCGTACAGGGTGACCGGCTTGGCGCCCTTCGTTGCCTTCTCGTGCGCGGCGCGGGCGCTAATGTCCTCCCACAGGGAGTGCAGGCGGTTGACGTCGGACGCGATGTCCTCCTCCGACACGTTCTCCGCTGCGGTACGAATGATGGCGCCGCCATCCCCCGGGATGACGCGCTCCAGAATCCCCTTGAGGCGCTTGCGCTCCGGCACCGGCAGCTTGCGGGAGATTCCCGCGCTGCGCCCGCCGGGCACATACACCAGGAAGCGGCCGGCCAAAGAAATCTGAGTGGTCAAGCGCGCGCCCTTGTGGCCGATAGGATCCTTGGCCACCTGAACTAGGACCTGATCACCGGACTTCAAGGCATTTTCCACCTTGCGGCCGCGTCCGCCAATGCCCAATGCGCGCCAGTCGATGTCTCCCGCATACAGCACACCGTTTCGGCCCTGTCCAATATCGACGAAGGCTGCCTCCATCGAGGGCAGCACGTTTTGCACACGGCCCAAGTAGATATTGCCAATTTGGGAGGGGTGCGTCTCCGTCGTGACGAAGTGCTCGACCAGGAGATCATCCTCCAGCACACCGACCTGGGTGATGATGCCCGCGCCGTCGGTGCGCTGCTTATCGCGCACCACCATGGTGCGCTCTACAGATTCGCGACGCGCGAGAAACTCCGCTTGGGAGACGATGTGCTGGCGCTCGCGACCCTTCTCCCGCAGCTCCGCACGGCGGCGGCGCTGCGCCTCGATGCGGGTTGAGCCCTTGATGGCCTTCGGCTCTTCAATGTGCTCGACTTCCTCGCGGGCTGGCCCGCGGCTTTCCGCCCCGCGGCCACGGGAAGTTCCGCGGCTGCCGCGACGGCGACCACGCGGCTGGCTTACCGGCTCCGAATCTTCCTCGGTTTCTTCCTCGCGCTTTTCTGGCTTCTGGCACTTGGCCAGCGGAGTGATCTTCGGCGCCATGAAGACCGGCGCGAAGTCGTACACGTCCGGGTCTTCCTCAGCCATCGGGGTGATCAACGGGGTGAGGTCCTCGTCCTCGGCGCTATCACCGGCCTCGACGAGCGCCTCGTGCAGCATTTCGGCATCGACCTTGTCGACGATCTGCGAAATCTCGTTATCAACGTTCTTGCGCACGCGCTCACGCAGCTTTTCTTCTTCCTCGCTCAACTGCTCCGGCTGCTCCGGCTGCGCAGCAGGCTCTTCCGGTGTGGGTTCCCCTGCCTGCCCCTTCGGCTCAGCCTTCTTGCCTGCCTTGCTCACGCGCTTCGCCGCGCGCTTGGCGCGCTTCTTCTTCACGGTCTTCTCCGGCTTTTCCTCAGCCGGGGCTTCAGTAGTTTCTTCGACAGGTTCTTCGGGGGTCTGCGCAGCATCAGCCGTGGCTGCAGCCTGGTCGGTGCCCTCGGTGGCGGCCTGCTCGGGAGCTTCGGTGGCGGGCACGAGGACGTCGATAAGCTGGCCCACCTCTTCCGGCGTAAGTGTGGACTGTGCGGACTTCTTGATTCCCATCTCCGCGAACTGGGCCACCAATTCCTTGGAAGCCACGCCCACCTGCTTGGCCAAGGCATAAAGGCGAGTCTTGGGAGCGAGTGCCTCGCGGTCAATCCCCGCTACAGCCGCAGCCAACGTCGATTCAATACGTTCTTCTTTTGTTTTCTTCTTGGATGCCATCAGTGGCTTATCTCCTGACGTTGTGCTCACCCCGGGCGCAGGTTGCCGCCACACGGTAGTGAGTCTTTGAAAAATTCTCATCATCTTTATTAAGTTGTCAGCGCCTTCTATTCTGGCACAGAGCTCGATTAAGGCTCACATGTTAGTATCGCCGCTATGTCCAACGGCGCGCCCACAAACACACCTGCAGAGCGGAAAATACCTGTCCACGCGCCACGCACTGTGGCGCAGGCGCGCGCCCGCAACGAGATCGCGCTGCGGAATATCGTGACCGTAGCCGTACCCGCGGGCATCGCTTCAGGCCTTCGCGTCGTTGACTTCCCCTATCCCTACGCGGTCCCGGTCTACGCGGTGCTCATCATGGTGATGCTCTACGGAGCCTTCCGCATCATTCGCAGCAAACCAAAGTTTGTACAAGCCGCGCAGGAAGAGTTTCGGGCGGGCGACTACCCCACCCTTGCCTACTTGTTGCCGGTGCTCGCCATCTTTTCGCCGCTTATCACCGAAGGGATTAAGTCCACCGGGATTCTCGGCGATATATCGCTCAACCCCATCCTCGTCGCAGCGGGCCACACGGCCTTTGCCATACCGGCGTTCATCATCGGTGGCCGCGCCTTCGGCACCACCTCTTTCCGCGTGGGCAAGCGCCGCATCAAAGCCATCACAGAAAAGGACAGTTTGGATGGCGTCACAGAGAAAAGCATTGCCGCCGTTGAGGAACACCCAGAGGCCCTCAGCGGATTGGTGGCGGCGGGCGCCGTTACCGGTAACACGATTTCCATCCCAGCATTGAGCAAGCTACTCGGCTACGAGGAGGGGCTCGAGGAGGAAATGCGCGAGCTCGAGAAGGCAGGCGTGGTGAAGATGTCTGGCTTGATATACGGCAAAGGAAAACGCACCTACAACATCACGCTTACCGAGGCAGGTGTGCGCAGCATGGACGCCGCGCACACACGCTAGCGTGGAAGGGTGTCATCGCCCGGAAAGAGCTTCGGCCCGATCCACAGCATAAGGTAGACCAAGCTCACGAGAACGGGGATTTCAACGAGAGGACCAATCGTTCCGGCTAGGGCCTGGGCAGAAGTCGCGCCGAACGTTCCAATGGATACCGCGATCGCAAGCTCAAAATTGTTTCCTGCAGCAGTAAAAGCCACGCTGGCAGATTGCGCATAGTTCATCCCTACGGACTTAGCTACGCCCAATGACAACACAAACATGCCAACGAAATAGATAACTAATGGCACAGCAACGCGTGCTACCGCTGCTGGCTGCTCCACGATGTTTTCGCCTTGCAGAGAAAACAGCAGAACGATGGTGTAAAGCAATCCGATCAGAGCCAGAGGCGATACAGCAGGGAGGAAGCGGTCCTCAAACCACTCTCTTCCCTTCGCCTTTTCGCCCCAGAAGCGGGACAACGCACCCAAAAGGAACGGAATGCCCAGGAACACGAGAACAGCCTTGACGATGGCCCAAAAAGAGAACTCTGCACTCGTGGTATCAAGTCCCAACCAGCTTGGGAGGATGCGAAGGTAGAACCATCCCAACACGCCAAACATGGCCACTTGGAAAACAGAGTTAAGCGCGACAAGGATCGCCGTTGCCTCGCGGTCAGCACACGACAGATCCGACCACACGAGCACCATGGCGATACAGCGAGCAAGACCCACAATGATCACGCCGGTGCGAAGCTCCGGCTGGTCAGCCAAAAAGAGCCATGCCAGGGCAAACATGAGCGCAGGCCCCACCAGCCAATTGAGGACGAGCGACACCACCATAAGACGGCCATCAGTAGCAATTTCCCGGGTTTTCTCATAGCGGACCTTCGCCAAAGGCGGATACATCATGAGGAGGAGGCCAATTGCGATCGGAATGGAAATCCCACCAATTTTGACGGCCCCTAAGGCGTGACCAATTCCGGGGAGAAAGTGGCCGAAAAGCAGTCCAATGGCCATCGCCAAGATGATCCACACGGGTAGAAAGCGGTCAAGAAAAGACAACGTGGGACGCTGCGGCAGGGCCATGTCTTCCTCTTCCTTCATTGTTGAACAGAGCAGGATACGAAAGTGCAATATACAGCTCGTATTGATGCACGTCAATATGATTACGAAGGCAAGCATAGCCCATATACTGAACACATGGCTTCCTCCCCCGCTCCCAAGACCAGCGCTGACGCGGCTGAGTGTTGTTCCCTCAGCACGGGCCCTCTGAGCGCCGCCGAGGCGGCGCACTTTTCCCAGCAATTTAAAGTCCTGGCTGACCCAGCCCGCCTCCGGCTCCTGTCCATTCTGTGTGATGAAGGGTGCGGACCGATGAGCGTCACGAAACTCACAGAGCTCACCGCACTGAGCCAACCCACAGTCTCCCACCACTTGGCACGTCTGCGGGAAGCTGGCCTCCTCACCCGAGAGCAAAGAGGCCGTACCGTCACTCATCGCGTTGAAAAAGACGCTTTTACGGCGTTGCGCACACTTCTCTCTTTCGATTGACCCGCGAACCAGCGTGCACCCGTTAGCCAGCGTGCAATAGCGGGGCGGGAAATAGAAAAAGCCCGAGCATCTGCTCGGGCTTCGTTACGCGCTCAGCGCAGTAATCATAGTTAGAGGTTCGGGAACCAGATGGAGATCTCACGCTCAGCGGACTCCGGGGAGTCGGAACCGTGAACGACGTTCTCGCCAACGGTCAGAGCGAAGTCACCGCGGATGGTGCCCGGGGTGGCCTTCTCCACTGGGTGGGTGCCACCGGCGAGCTGACGCCATGCGGCGATGGCGGATTCACCTTCGACAACGCCCGCAACCAGCGGTGCGGAGGTGATGAAGTCAACGAGATCGCCGAAGAAAGGCTTATCCTCGTGCTCTGCGTAGTGCTTCTTTGCGGTCTCCTCGTCGGCGACGCGCAGATCCATGGCGACGAGCTTCAGGCCCTTGCGCTCGATGCGGGAGATGATCTCGCCCACGTGGCCGTTCTTCACGCCGTCCGGCTTGATGAGAATGAGTGTACGTTCAGTCATAGGGCACATAGTACAGAACAGGTGCTCCCGCGTCCCGACAGTGGGCCAATTATTAAGCGCTACGTGAGGCGGCGCACGATTTCCTCCGCGCGCTCATGGCTCGTGCCACGAAACCACATCTGTACTTGACGCACGGCCGTGCCGTATTGGCCGCTCTCCAGCAGGCCTTTCAGCTCCTCGCGGTGCCATTCTTCCAAATCCGCAAACTCCACCGGGCGCTCGTCGCGCTGCTGTTTGAGCACGCCGACGACGAGGAAGACGAAGGCCGGAATCAACAGCGCCAGTGGCAGCGCAAAACCGCCAAAATACAGCTTGGCCACGAGAGCAGCGATGCACAGCAGGGCGGACAGGCCGTAGAGAAGAAAGAGCATGCCGGCTAGTCTAGCGCGTTCAGCGTCGACTGCAGCCAGACGCGAGAGTTCATGAGCAGGCGCTTCGCCTCCGCGGTATGGGGAGCCCACAACTCGAAGGCGTGGACGCCGCCATCCACAACCTCGCACTGCGTGGGCACGCCTGCGGACTTCAGGCGCTCGGCGTAATCCACAATCTCGCCGTAGAAGAGCTCGCTGCTGCCCGCATACAGCCACGCCGGCGGTAGGCCAGACAGTTCCGCGCGGCGGCCGGGCACGGCATAGGGCGCGTCCGGCTTGCCGTTGGTGTAGTAGCGCCAGGCCTGCGCGTTGGAATCCGCATCCCAGATGGGGTTGCGGTCGGTGGACGCTGCGCGGTCATCCAGCATCGGACAAAATAGCCACTGCCCCGCCGGCTGGATTCCGCCTTCATCATAGAGGCGCTGGCACAAGGCGGCGGCGAGCCCTCCCCCGGCGCTTTGGCCGCCGATGACAATCCGATCCGGACTAATTCCCAGCTCCTCCGCGTGCGTGAGGAGCCAGTGGTGGGCCGAGTGGACGTCGTCAAGCGCGGCCGGATAGGGGTTTTCCGGGGCATAGCGATAGCGCGGCGCGATGACGGTGACGCCGACTTCCGCGGCGGTCTCTTTGAGGTGTTTGACGTCCTGGCGCGGATGGCCCATGAGCAGCCCTCCGCCGTGGATCCACAACACGGCGCCGCGTGGGTTCTCCGGGCTATAGATGGTCGCGCGGATTTCGGCGTTTCTCACCCGCCGCGTGCGCACGCCCTGGATATAGGGGGCGGGCCACAGCGCTGGAACTACACGCCCGGCGCGGCGGATCAGCGGGTTGGTCGGATCCCACAAAGACATGAATGCTGCGCCCGCGCGCAGCTCCGGCCGGATATACACCGCGGCGGTCTACTTCTCAGTCAGGTGCTGCGTAGTGAGGTAGCCGCGGTCCATGCGGGCAACGAGCACCGAGCGCATATACGCCGCCAGAGCCCAGAGAAGGGCGAAGATGATGAAGATCGTGGCCACGGACCAGTGGACCATGAAACCAAGAACAATGCCGATGACGTGGAACACGATCAATACCCCGACGACCCAGGACTTGTTCATGAACGGGAAGGACGCTAACAACAGCACCATAAATCCGATGACCACGCCATAGTTGAACGGGGTCCACAGGGTGCCGTCATACAGCTTGTACAGCATCGGCAGCGCCAAAACCAAGGTGATGAGTTCCAGCGTGAGGGAACTGGCCACCACCATGCCACCGAATTGCTTGAGGGGATCCTTGGCCGGCGCTTGGCCTAGTCCGAGCGGGCCGATCTCCTCCTCGGGGACGGGTTTGCGGGGGCTCATGCGGGCTCCTTTCCAAAGAGTGCGCGGGCGTCACCTGCCGTGACCACCGAGCCAGTAATCACGATGCCGGAACCGGACTGCACATCGGCCTCCTCCGCCAATTCCACGGCTTGGGTATAGGCGCTGGGCAGCTCGGGTTCGACATACACGCGCTCCTCACCGAAGATGTCGCGGGCGAGCTCCGCTAGCTCGTAGGCATCGCGGGCGCGCGGCGAGGTGTTCTGCGTGATGACGACTTCCGTGAGAACGGATTCCAGGGCCGTGAGGATGCCGGCGGCGTCCTTGTCGGCGAAGATGGACACCACGCCGATGAGGCGGGCGAAGTCGAAGTCGCGGTCGAGCGCTGCGGCTAGGGCCTTAGCGCCGTGCGGGTTGTGGCAGGCGTCCAAGAAGGTCGTGGGGCTGGTGCGCACGCGCTCCAGGCGTCCGGGGGAAATGGCCTTGGCAAAGCCGGTGCGCACGGAGGCGATGTCGAGCTGATTGCCTGACGACGCCCCGAAGAAAGCCTCCACCGCCGCCAAAGCGACGGCCGCGTTCTTGGCTTGGTGCTCGCCGTGCAGCGGCAGGAAGATGTCCTCATAGAGGCCGCCGAGACCTTGGATGGTGAGCTGCTGGCCGCCGACGGCAATGCGGGATTCCAGCGCGGCGAACTCGGAGCCCGCGCGCGCTACGCCGGCGCCGACGTCGACGGTGCGCTGCAGCAGCACGCGCATGGCCTCCGGCTCCTGCTCGGCGATGATGGCGATGTTCTCCCCCGGCGTGAGCACATCATCGGCGTCGTGCTCGCGGGCTTTGATGATGCCGGCCTTTTCACCGGCGATCTCGGTGATGGTGTCACCGAGGTAATCCGTGTGGTCGAGACCCACCGGCATGACCACGGCTACCTCCGCGTTGACCACGTTCGTGGCATCCCACGTGCCGCCGAGGCCGACCTCAACCACGGCGACGTCGATAGGCGCATCGGCGAAGGCCGCGTAGGAAATACCCACGAGCACCTCGAAGGTGGACATGGGGATGTCGGAGCGGGAATCCACCATTTCCACATAGGGCTTGATTTCGCGCCAAATGCGCACGAAGTCGCGCGGGTGGATGGGGTGGCTGTCGATGCCGATGCGCTCGGTCACCAACTGCAGGTGCGGGCTGGTGACGAGGCCTACTCGGCGGTGGAAGGCGCGCAGCAGCGAATCGATCATGCGCGCGGTCGAGGACTTGCCGTTGGTGCCTGCAACCTGGATGACGTGGAAGGAACGCTCCGGGTTGCCCAAGAGATCCATGAGCATCTCGATGCGCTCGAGGCTGGGCTCAATGATAGTCTCCGGGGCACGCGCGTTGAGCTCCGCGGTCACCTGAGCCAGCTCCGCGAGCTCCTCCGGCGTGGCCTGCTCGGGCGCTACCTCCTCGTAGTCATCCTCACCGCCGAGGTTGAGCGTTAGGCCGGAGTCGGTGATTTCGACCGGCCCGCCATCGGTGCCCTCCGCGAGGGCATCGACGACCTCAAATTCCTCGCGGTCTTTCTCCTCCGCCACTACTTGAGCCCCTCCAGACGTGCGGTGATGCGCTCGACTTCTTCCTGGGCCACCTGCTGGCGCACGCGGATCTTCTCCACGACTGCCTCCGGCGCCTTGGACAGGAAGGCCTCGTTGCCCAGCTTCTTGCCGGTCTGGTCCAGCTCCTTTTGGGCCTTGGCCAAATCCTTCTCCAGGCGCTTGCGCTCTGCGGCGACGTCGACGGCACCGGAAGTGTCCAAGGTGACCTCGACGGTGGCCTGGGACAAGCGCACCTCGATGGAGGCGGACGCGGTGAAGTCCTCACCCGGCTCGGTGGTGTTGGCCAGGTTGCGGATGAGCCCTTCCTGCTCCTGCAGGTCGGCCGCGGCGAAATCGAGGCGGCCCGGGACCTTCTGCGAAGGCTTGACACCCTGGTCGGAGCGGAAGCGGCGCAGCTCGGTGATGAGCTTGTCTGCGTCCTGAATGCGGCGGGCGGCGACCTCGTCCTTCTCGGCGCCGCCGTTGGTGTGCTCCTGAGTCGGCCACTGCGCGGTGACGATGGTCTCCCCGCCGGTCAGGGCCTTCCACAGGACCTCGGTGACGAACGGCATGGTCGGGTGCAGCAGGCGCAGAACCAGGTCGAGCACGCGGCCCAGGACGATCTGGGTCGTGCGTCCGGTGGCCTGCTCCTCGGCGCTCGCCGCATCGAAGTCGCGCGGGATCTGGGTCTTGGCAATCTCCAGGTACCAGTCACACAGCTCATCCCACACGAAGTGGTAGAGCAGCTCGTTAGCCTTGGCAAACTGGTAATCATCCAGGTAGGCGTCCACCTTGGCGCGGACCTCTTCGGAGCGGTCGAGGATCCAGCGGTCGGCGTCGGTCAGCGCGTCGCGTGCCGGCAGCTCAGCCACGCCCGCGCCGTTCATGAGCGCGAACTTGGTGGCGTTGAAGAGCTTGGTCGCAAAGTTGCGGCCGGCAGCGGCGGCATCGACAGCCAGCGGCAGGTCCACGCCCGGGTTCGCGCCGCGGGCCAGGGTGAAGCGCAGTGCGTCCGCGCCATAGTCGCGCACCCAATCCATCGGGTCGATGCCGTTGCCCAAGGACTTCGACATCTTGCGGCCCTGCTCATCGCGCACCAGGCCGTGCAGGTAGATATCCGTGAACGGAACCTGCGGGCGGCCGTCCTTGCCCTCACCGAGCAGCTCCGGGGTGTGGGCGCCGGCGAAGGTGCCGAACATCATCATGCGGGCGACCCAGAAGAAGAGGATGTCATAGGCGGTGACCAACACGTTCGTGGGGAAGAACTTCTCCAGATCGGCGGTCTTTTCCGGCCAGCCCATCGTGGAGAAAGGCCACAGCGCAGAGGAGAACCAGGTATCCAGAACGTCCGGGTCCTGGACGTAGCCTTCTGGGGCTTCCTCGTCGGGGCCGACGCAGATAATGTCGCGCTGGCCGTCCTCGCCCTCCGGGCCGTACCAGATCGGGATGCGGTGGCCCCACCACAGCTGGCGGGAGATGCACCAATCGTGCATGTCATCGACCCACTCGAAGTAGCGCGGCTCCAGGGACTTCGGGTGGATGGTGGTATCGCCCTCGCGGACGGCATCACCGGACATCTTCGCCATCTTCTCCACGGCCACGAACCACTGCAGGCTCAGGCGCGGCTCGATGGGCTCGCCGGAGCGCTCCGAGTGACCCACGGAGTGGACGTAGGGGCGAATCTCCTTGACAATGCGGCCCTGCTCGCGCAGCGCCTCACGGATCTCCACGCGGGCTTCTTCGCGGGTCAGGCCATCGAACTTCGTGCCGGTGTTCGCGATGTGGCCGGTGGTGTCCATGATGGTGGGCATGTCCAGGTCGTGGCGCAGGCCCATGGCGTAGTCATTCGGATCGTGCGCCGGGGTGATCTTCACGGCACCGGTACCGAATTCCATGTCCACGTAATCATCGGCGATGATCTTCAGGCTCAAATCATCGCGGAAGGGGTGCGGCAGCTCCTTACCCACCAGGTGGGCGTAACGCTCGTCATCGGGGTGGACGGCGATGGCGACGTCACCCAGCATCGTCTCCACACGGGTGGTGGCGACGATGAGGTGCGGTTCGTCGTCGTTCAGCGAGCCATAACGAATGGACACGAGCTCGCCCTCGACGTCCTTGTACACGACCTCGATATCGGACACCGCGGTCTCCAGCACCGGGGACCAGTTAACCAGGCGGTTGGCCTGGTAGATCATGCCCTCGTCGTAGAGGGTCTTGAAGATGGTCTGCACGGCGCGGGAGAGGCCATCATCCAGGGTGAAGCGCTCGCGGGACCAGTCCACCGAGTCACCGATGGCGCGCATCTGGTTCTGGATGGTGCCGCCGAATTCTTCCTTCCACTCCCAGACCTTGTTGATGAATTCCTCGCGCTCATAGTCCCAGCGCTTCTTGCCTTCCTGCTCACGCAGGCGGGCCTCCACCTTGGTCTGGGTGGCAATACCTGCGTGGTCAGCGCCCGGCAGCCACAGGGTGGCATAACCCTGCATGCGCTTGCGGCGAATGATGGAGTCGATCAGAGTGTGGTCCAGGGCGTGGCCCATGTGCAGCTGGCCGGTGACGTTCGGCGGCGGCAGCACGATGGAATAAGGCTCCGCCTCCGAGGAAGCATCCGGGGTGAAGTAACCGGCGCTTACCCAGCCTTCGTAGAGGTCTTTCTCTACTGCCTGCGGCTCCCAGGACTTGGGAAGCTGGTCCGCGCGGTTGGTGCCAACGAGTTGCTCTTTATTCTGATCAGTCACCTGGCCAACTCTACCCTGTGCGTCAACTGGCACCACCGGCCTGTCTAGAGTAAGGGCATGTCTCACAACCCTGGCCACCGCGCCCGCCTCCGCACCCGCCATTTCGCCCGCTCTAAAGAAAACTCTCAGGCCTTCGCGTGCCTGACGAGCTATGACTGCATGACCGCCGAAATCTTCGATGAAGCCGGGGTAGATCTCCTGCTCGTCGGCGATTCCCTGGCCAATGTGGTCCTGGGCCGCGAAACCACGCTCTCGCTCACCTTGGATGAGATGATCCCCCTTGCCCGCGCGGTGGTTGCATCGACCTCCCGTGCCTTCGTGGTGGTGGACCTTCCCTTTGGCTCCTATGAGGACGGCCCCTCCCAGGCGCTCGAGACCGCGGTGCGCGTCATGAAGGAAACCGGCGCGCAGGCCGTGAAGCTGGAAGGTGGTGCGGAGCGCGCTCCCATTGTTGCCGCGCTTGTCGCCGCCGGCATCCCCGTCTGCGCCCACATTGGCTTTACACCCCAGCAGGTCCACGCCTTGGGCGGCTTCGTGGTCCAAGGCCGGGGTGCCGGTGCGGAGAAGCTTCACGACGACGCCCGCGCCCTCGCCGAGGCCGGCGCCTTCGCCGTGGTGCTGGAGATGGTCCCCGCAGCCCTTGCTGAGCAGGTGACCAAGGAGCTGCCCATCCCCACCATCGGCATCGGCGCTGGCACGCAGACCGACGGTCAGATTCTGGTGTGGACCGATGCCTTCGGCCTGGGCGGTCCCAAGGCGCCGCGTTTTGTGCGCCGCTACGCGAATCTGCGCGGCGCGCTGCTGGAAGGAGCGAAGGACTATGTCGCAGATGTGGGTGAACGTTCCTTCCCCAACGCCGAGGAGTCTTTCGAGGACTAAGGTCTTAAGCCATGCAGATCCTCACAACTAAATCCGAACTCCGTGCCTTCCGCGCGGCAACGTCCGGCTCCGTGGGCTTGGTACCCACGATGGGCGCGCTTCACGACGGCCACGCTTCCCTCATTCGCCGCGCCCGCGAAGACAACGACACCGTGGTGTGCTCGGTCTTTGTCAACCCCCTCCAGTTCACGGACCTGGGCGATTGCGAAGACTACCGCGCCTACCCGCGCACCCTCGACGCGGATGCCGCGCTGCTGGACTCGTTGGGAGTCGATGCGGTCTTCGCCCCCAGCGTGGAGGAAATGTACCCGGGCGGTACCCCGCGGGTGTGGGTGCGCACGGGTGAGATGGGCTCGGTCTTGGAAGGCGCTTCACGCCCCGGCCACTTCGACGGCGTAGCCACCGTGGTGAGCAAGCTGTTTCACCTTGTCGCACCGGACCGCGCTTATTTTGGGCAAAAGGATGCGCAGCAAGTAGCCATCATCCGTCGCCTGGTGGCGGACCTCGATGTGCCGCTGGACATCATCAGCGTGCCCATCGTGCGCGCAACGGACGGCGTGGCCGAGTCCAGCCGCAATGCACGCCTCAGTGCCGCCGAGCGTGAGCAGGCGGTCGCCCTATCCCAGGCGCTCTTCGCGCTGCAGGATGGCGCCTCGCTCAAAGAAGCCGAGGCCCAGCTCGCCACCTCCCCCGGCGTGACGGTGGATTACCTCACCGTGGTGGACCCAGCCACGCTCGAGCCCGTAGATACACAACACCGGCCCGCCTTGGCGCTGGTTGCAGCGCAGGTGGGGCCGGTGCGACTCATCGATAACTTGGTGCTGGAGGCTTAGCCCTTCAGCAGGTGGGCTACGGCCTCGCGCTCCTCACGCAGCTCCTGCACGGAGGCCTCGATGCGCTCCTTCTGGAAGTCACTAAGCTCCAGGCCTTGGACGATTTCCCACTTTCCGTCGCGGGAGACGGTGGGGAAACCTGCGACGAGCCCCTCGTCCACGCCATAGGAACCATCCGAAACGATGGCGGCGGTGCGCCAATCCTCGGTGCCATGGATCCAATCGTGCATGTGATCCACCGCGGCGGATGCTGCGGAGGCTGCCGAGGAGCGGCCACGCACGGCGATGATCTCGGCGCCGCGCTTGGCCACCTTCGGAATCATCTCCTCCTTGTACCAGGTCTCATCTACCTCGGCGTTGGAGTAGGTCAGGTCCGGGAACTGGGAGGCGGAGTGGTTGCCCCAAACGGCAACCTTGGTCAGCTCCGCGGTGGGCACGCCCGTCTTGAGGGACACCTGGCTCAGCGTGCGGTTGTGGTCCAGACGCATGAGCGCGCTGAACTGGCTCGGGTCCAGGTCCGGAGCGCTGTTCGCGGCGATATAGGCGTTGGTGTTGGCCGGGTTGCCCACGACGAGGACGCGAACGTCGCGTGCGGCGACGGCGTTCAGCGCCTTGCCCTGCACAGTGAAGATAGCGCCGTTAGCCTCCAACAGGTCAGCGCGCTCCATACCCTTGGTGCGCGGGCGGGAGCCCACGAGGAAAGCGGCCTTGGTGTCCTTGAAGGCCACCTCCGGATCATCGGTGACGGTAATGCCGCGAAGGAGCGGGAAGGCGGAGTCATTAAGTTCCATGGCCACGCCCTCAGCGGCACCAACGGCGTCCGGGATTTCCAGCAATGCGAGTTCAACTGGAGTGTCCTTGCCATAGACATCGCCGGCAGCGATGCGCCACAGCAGGGAGTACGCGATGTTGCCGGCGGCGCCGGTCACGGTGATCTTGACGGGTTGAGAAGCAGTCATGTGTGAATCCTTTCGGCTGGGTACTCACTTCCCCACCCTAGTCCCGTTTTTCGCCCCCATGGGGTGTGATTTTACCCCCGAAAGATGCGAGTTCTTTGCACTTGAACTCCATGGCCGTCTTTTTTCGGCATAGTGGACAACTGTACGCATATTCATCGACTAGACGGGACTTTCCATGAGCACTGAGACTGCAACGGTCGACTCCGGCTCTGTTGAGCACGTGATCGATGTTGCGATAGCGCAGTTTTCTGAGCACGGTTATGCCGATACCAAGCTCGAAACCGTGTCGAAGCTGTCTGGAATGTCCAAGCGCATGATCCATTACTACTTCGGGGATAAAAAGGGCCTCTACCAGCAGGCATTGGCTGCAGCTGCCCAGCGGCTCAACCCTCCGGAGGGCAGCTTGGAAATCAATTCCGCGGTCCCGGTAGAGGGCGTGCGCACTTTGGTGGACTGGATGTTCCGCCAGCACGTGGACAACCCGGAGGCCATCCGGATGCTGACGATGGAGTCCTCTCACAGTGTGCTGGAGTCCTCGCACGCGCTTGTCGACGTTTCAGCGATCTCCCTCCACCTCGACAGGCTGCTTATGCTGGGCCAAGATTCCGGCGCCTTCCGCCCGGGCATTTCTGCGAACGATATCTTCACTCTGATTTCGGCGCTGACGATGTACCGGGTGACAAATCACGCGATGATGAGCAATCTGCTCGACATCGATATGCACACCCACAACAACACCGAGGGTCTGCACCGCATGGCCGTCGATGCCGTGCTGGCCTTCCTCACGGCGAACATCCCCGACATTGGCTTTGAGTCCTACCTCAAGCAGAACGAGACCGAGCTGGAAGCCGAATCCGCGCCCTTGGACGTCTACTCCACCGAGGACGAAGGCGACGTGTCCCGGGACCTCTACGAGTAGAACCCTCTTCCCAGCACCGGGCGAGCAATAAAACCACAGTAAAGGAACCATTTACCCGCCGGCCCGTGCATAATCCCAGGTCACGATCTCGCGCCATAGCTAAATGGTCCCACTCATCTGGTTCCTTTGCCCCCAGCACGAAGATGGCATCTGACAGACGGCGTTTTTAGGCCTGAAAACGCCTTTTAGACAGCGCAAGAGGCATCTTCAGCCGTGAAGATGCCTTTTATAAGATGCCGTTTAGGCGGATTCCTTCGCCTCATCCGAGTACACGAACTCCGGCTCGCCGCCGTCAGTCACGCAGTCCTGCGTGATGTGGACGCTGGCAATGTCCTCGCGGTCCGGAAGGTCATACATGATGGGAACGAGCAGCTCCTCCATGATGGCGCGTAGGCCGCGGGCACCGGTCTTGCGCTCGAGTGCTAGCTCGGCAATTGCCTCCAGCGCCGCATCCTCGAAGTGCAGCTCCGCACCATCCATACTGAACAGGCGCTGGTACTGCTTGACCAGGGAGTTCTTCGGTTCCACCAATACCTTAACCAGCGATTCGCGGTCCAGGTTGTCCACCGTGGCAACCACCGGAAGGCGGCCGATGAATTCCGGGATGAGGCCGAACTTCACCAGGTCCTCTGGGCGCACCTGGGAGAAGAAGTCGACGGACTCCTTCTCGTCCTTGCTCTCCAGCTTGGCGCCGAATCCCACGCCCTTCTTGCCCACGCGCTCCGAAATCACCTTGTCCAAGCCCGCGAAAGCACCGGCCACGATGAAGAGGATATTCGTGGTATCCAGCTGGATGAACTCCTGGTTCGGGTGCTTACGTCCACCCTGCGGCGGAATGGCCGCCACGGTTCCCTCGAGGATCTTCAACAGCGCCTGCTGCACGCCCTCACCGGACACATCGCGGGTAATCGAGGGGTTCTCCGACTTGCGGGAGATCTTGTCCACCTCATCGACGTAGATGATGCCGTGCTGCGCGCGCTCCACATCAAAGTCCGCAGCCTGCAGCAGCTTGAGCAGGATGTTCTCAACATCCTCGCCCACGTAACCGGCCTCGGTCAGGCTCGTGGCATCCGCGATGGCAAAGGGGACGTCGAGCAAACGCGCCAGGGTCTGCGCCAGGTAGGTCTTGCCGGAGCCCGTCGGCCCCAGCATCAGGATGTTGGATTTGGCAATCTCCACCTCTTCATCCTGAGTCTTCTTCCGACGGCCCTCCAGGCCGGCGGCTTCCTCAGCCTTGATGCGCTTGTAGTGGTTGTACACAGCCACCGACAACACACGCTTGGCCTGGTCTTGGCCGATGACATACTTATCCAGAAAAGCCGAAATCTCCGAAGGACGCGGAAGACGCATTTCCTTCTCTTCGTCCGCCTCAGCCTGAGCCGCGCCGAGCTCCTCCTCGATGATTTCGTTGCAGAGCTCGATGCACTCGTCACAGATGTAGACGCCGCCGCCGGCGATAAGCTTCTTCACCTGCTTCTGGCTCTTTCCACAGAAGGAACACTTGAGCAGGTCAGCGCTTTCTTGCATACGTGCCATGAAGGCCTTTCAACTCTTTTCTCTGGGGTTGGGTGGAGCGATTTTACCGCAGTCCATTCCACTCTAGTAAACCACCCAGACCCGAGCGCTATTCCTCGCGCGGCGGCGTGCCATTGAATTTAAAACGGCTGTTAATGGACATAGACAGAGCGGTTCACTAACTTACATCGAAACCTCTCCATCAGCAGAAAGACTTTCATGGATATCCGCGAACTCATCGACCGCTCCCCCATGGGCGCGCGCCAGTGGCTCATCATCGCCATCGCCCTTTTCCTCAACGCTCTCGACGGCTACGACATGGTGGCCATGGCCTTCGGCGCCGGACCTGTCAGCGAAGAGTTCGCCTTGTCCGATTCCTCCCTGGGCTGGCTCCTCTCCGCCGCGCTTATCGGTATCGGCCTCGGCTCCTTCTTCCTCGCCCCGTTAGCTGACCGCCTCGGGCGCACCACGCTGATTACCGTCTCACTCATCATCGACCTCGTCGGCCTCGTTCTCACCGCCCTCGCGCCAACGTTTAGCCTTCTCCTCATCTTCCGCCTCATCACCGGCATTGGCGTCGGCGGCGTCCTCGTCTGCGTCACCGTCCTCGTCAGCGAGTATTCCAACCTGCGATTCCGCGGACTGGCCGTCGCCATCTATGCCTCCGGCTACGGCCTTGGCGCCTCCTTCTGCGGTGTTATCGCATCAACCTTCGATAGCTGGCAACCCATCTTCTGGGTCGGCGCAACGCTCACCGTCGTGGCCCTCGCTCTCACGGTTGCTGTCGTCCCCGAATCCGCCGACTTCCTCGCCGCACGCGGCCGCATGGGCGCCGTGCGCACCATCACCGCCAAACTCGGCCTCAAGGGCGAGGTCAGCGTCCGCCCCCGCAGCACCCACACGGCGTCCTACAAGGACCTCATCTCCCCACAGTTCCTGCGCACCTCCATCAAGCTCTGGCTGGCATTCAGCTTCATCATGTTTGCCTACAACTTCACCTCACAGTGGACCCCGAAGCTGCTTACCGCCGAGGGCCTGACTGCTCAACAAGGCATCATCGGCGGCATCATGCTCTCCTTCGGCGGGGCTATCGGCGCCATCCTCTTCGGCCTATTCACCACGCGCATCGACGCCCGCCCGCTGCTCATCGCCTTCTGTCTTGTCTCCTCCGTCGTCCTCGTCGGCTTCATCAACTCCACCGCCGTGCCCACCCTCATGTTCGCCCTCGGTGTCGGCGTAGGCCTTAGCCTCAACGCCTGTATCTCCGGCCTCTATACCGTCACCCCGGAGGCCTACCCTTCCGCACTGCGCACCACGGGAACGGGCGCCGCCATCGGCATCGCCCGCGTCGGCGCCACCCTCGCGCCCATCCTGGCCGGCTACCTCCTCGAAACAGGCTGGACCCCGACGGGCCTCTACACCCTCGCTGGTGTTACCGTGGTGCTGGCCGCGCTCTCCCTCATCGGCGTGCGTGCCTACACGGCGGCCACGAAGCACAGCACGCCACAACCGGTAGCGGCCTAGGCTGGGGCTCAGAGCCACCCTCAACCGCAAAGGAGCTTCACATGTTCGATCTTCAGGACCAGGTTGCCATCGTCACAGGAGGTGCCGCCGGCATCGGCCGCGGTATCGTCAGCGCCCTGCGCGAGGCCGGCGCGACCGTCGTCATCGCTGATCTCAACGAGGAGGCCGCACACAAAACCGCCGAAGAACTCGGCGCGGACGCCCTGCTTGTCGACGTCACCTCGCGCGACTCCGTCCGCACCCTTTATGGGGACGTCGTCAAGCGCTATGGCCGCATCGACATTGTCTGTTCCAACGCCGGTGTCTTCCCCAACTGCCCGCTCGAGGACATGAGCGACGAGCAGTGGGACGCCATGTTCGCCATCAACACGCACGGTACGTTCACCGTGGTGCAGGAAGCGCTGCCTTACATGAAGAAGGCGGGCTACGGGCGCATCGTCATCACGACGTCTATCACCGGCTCGCACACCGGTTACCCAGGCTGGGCGCACTACGGCGCTTCGAAGGCCGCGCAGCAGGGCTTCATGCGCTCCGCCGCCCTGGAAGTGGCGCGCGATGACATCACCATCAATGGAGTTCTACCGGGCAACATCCTCACCGAGGGTTTGGAGGGCCAGGGCCAGAAGTACCTCGACCAGATGGCGCGCTCCGTCCCCATGCACCGCTTAGGTTCCCCGCGCGATATCGGCAACGCCGCGGCCTTCCTCGCTTCCCGCGAGGCAGGCTACATCACGGGACAGACCCTCATCATTGACGGCGGCCAGATCCTTCCCGAGTCCCCGGAGGCCATCCTGCCGCCCTACGAGGCCTAAGCGCGACTAAAGCCCCGCTTCCTTTCGGATAGCGGGGCTTTAAGCTTGCTCACTTAGGCGTTGAGCTTGCGGTAATCAAAGACGGTATCGATGAGGCCGTACTCGACTGCTTCCTGCGCGGTGAGGATCTTGTCGCGGTCGGTATCGATGCGCACCTGCTCGGCGGTGCGGCCGGTGTGCTCGGCCAAGGTTTGCTCCATGAGGCGGCGCATGCGCTCGATCTCGTTGGCCTCGATCTCGAGGTCCGAGACCTGGCCCTGCGTGCCCTGCGTGCGCGGCTGGTGAATCAGCACACGAGAGTTCGGCAGAGCGGCGCGCTTGCCCGGGGCACCGGCGGCCAGCAGAACAGCCGCAGCGGAAGCAGCCTGGCCCAGGCAGACGGTCTGCACGTCAGGACGTACATAACGCATGGTGTCGTAGATGGCCATCAGCGCGGTAAAGGAGCCGCCCGGGGAGTTGATGTACATCGTGATATCGCGGTCCGGATCCTGGGACTCCAGGACCAGCAGCTGCGCCATGATGTCGTTGGCGGAGGTGTCATCGACCTGGGTGCCCAGGAAGATGATGCGCTCCTCGAAGAGCTTGGAATACGGGTTGGTGGTCTTGGATCCCTGTGCGTTCTGCTCAATGAACTCCGGCAGAACGTAGCGGGAAGAAGGCATCTGAAGATTAGACATGGTGATAAAGCTCCTTGTTCCCTAGTTGGTGATAGGACCGTTAACGGACTCAATGACGTGGTCGACGATGCCGTATTCCTTGGCCTGCTGGGCGGTGAACCAGCGGTCGCGGTCCGAATCCTTGGTGATTTGCTCGAAGGTCTGGCCAGTGTGCTCAGCAATCAGCTCAGCCATCTCACGCTTGGTCTGCGCGAACTGCTCAGCCTGGATGGCGATATCTGCAGCGGTACCACCCACACCAGCGGAAGGCTGGTGCATCATGATGCGGGCGTGCGGCAGCGCGTAGCGCTTGCCCTTGGTGCCACCAGACAGGAGGAACTGGCCCATCGAAGCAGCCAGGCCCATGCCATAGGTAGCCACATCGCACGGCGAGTACTTCATCGTGTCGTAGATTGCCATGCCCGCGGTAACGGAGCCACCCGGCGAGTTGATATAAAGCGAAATATCGCGCGTGGGGTCCTCTGCAGACAGCAGGAGGATCTGGGCGCACAGTTTGTTGGCAATCTCATCATCCACCTGGGTTCCCAGGAAGATAATGCGCTCGCGCAGCAGGCGCTCATACACGCTATCGCTCAGATTCATACCCGTAGACGACGAGTTCATTGAAATCTTCTCAGACATGAATGGTTCTCCTTCAAGTGAAGAATGCTTTAACTGGCCCCACCTTACCGGCATTCCTCTCAAACTTGGCCTCTGTTCGCTATGAGCGTTGGGGCGCAGCACCAAAGGCGCATACGGAAGCTGGGTTAACATTTGCTCATGTCTGTTTCCGAGCTATCCACCAGTACCCAGAACTATTTGAAAGCAATCTGGGGGCTAAAGGAATGGTCGTCCGAGCCCGTTACCGCCACACTTATAGCGAAACAGTTGGGACTCAAGCTCTCCTCGGTTTCCGATGCAGTGCGCAAAATGTCGAAGCAAGGGCTCGTGTCACACACGCCCTATGGCTCTGTGGAGTTAACCGAACTTGGCAGGCAGTACGCATTGGTCATGGTGCGCCGCCACCGATTGCTTGAGTCTTTTTTGGTTCAAGCATTGGACTACACGTGGGACGAAGTCCATAATGAAGCCGAAAATCTCGAACACGCGGTGTCCGACATGCTCATAGAACGTGTAGATAAGTTCCTTAATTACCCCACTAGGGATCCGCACGGCGATCCTATCCCTACGGTTGATGGACAGATCACAATCCCCAGTGCGCACCGTCTCACCGACAGCGGTGCGCAACCGCAAGTGACCGTGGAACGCATTTCTGATTCCGACCCACAACTGCTGAAGTTCCTTGAAGAGCGCGGCATTGTCACAGGGGCTGTTCTTAGCACGCGCGAGGGAGCGCCCTTTTCAGATTCTCTCGAAATACAGGTGGCCGGCAGCACTCAGTGGGTAGTGCTTGGACGCCCAGCTACCGACGCAGTGTTTGTAGCACACCACAGCCGTTAGACCTTCCCCTTTGCATTAATCCTACTCTCACCTGCCCTTTTCAAAACTACGTTGGGCCGTAGTTGCAACTACGCCATTGCGTAGTTAGTCTTTTCGAATATCACCTATCCCACTTATGGCTAAGGCCAGGATGAGCAGGATTGCTATGTCAGACTCACCAGATTTGGTGTATTTTTCTAGCGTTTCAGAAAACACAAAAAGATTCGTCGAACGCTTAGATAGACCCGCGGTGCGCATTCCACTGCGCCCCAAGAAAACCGGGATGATCCAGGTTTCACACCCGTACGTACTCATCGTTCCCACCTACGGCGGAGGCTCGCTCAAACGCGCAGTCCCCAAACAGGTCATCGACTTCCTCAATGACCCAATCAACCGCTCCTTTATCCGGGGCGTTATTACCTCAGGGAATACCAACTTCGGAAGTGCTTACTGCGTCGCCGGACGCATCATTTCCGCCAAGTGCCACGTACCGGAGCTGTATCACTTCGAGCTTCTCGGCACCCAGAAGGACATCGCCGCCGTAAAGCAGGGCCTTCAAAAGTTTTGGGAGCAGCAAAAGCAGCTAACGATGACACCCCATTAATCCCCCACAAGATGAAGAACACATCCGCATCACACAGATTGGACAACACAATGTGGCCTCTTGATGCCACCCCCACACAGACTATTGGCGCTACGCCCCGCACTGCTTCAGCAGACAATGCCGGCGGTGTCGGCAAGCGCAAAAGCTACCACGCACTCAACGCGCAGCTGAACTTGTTCGACGCTTCTGGAAAAATCCAGTTTGACAAGGACATTCAGGCAGCACAAGACTATGTCACGCACCATGTCGCTCCCCGCATGCATCAGTTCGATTCCACCAAGCAACGCTTGGAATGGTTGGTTGATAACGAGTACTACGAGCGGGATTTCCTTGAGCTTTATGATGACGCCTTTCTGTGCGCCATGTACGACAGAGCACATCAAGCTAAGCACCAGTTCCGCACCTTCCTCGGCGCATTTAAGTTCTTTACTTCATATGCACTGAAAACCTTTGATGGCTCCCGATTCCTAGAAGGCTACGAAGAACGTGTCGCCACCACAGCTTTATACCTTGCACAGGGCGACGAAGAGCTCGCAGAAAAGCTGGTGGATGACATCATGACCGGACGCTTCCAGCCCGCCACCCCTACTTTTCTCAACGCAGGCAAAGCCCAGCGCGGCGAAATGGTCTCCTGCTTCCTCCTGCGAATCGAAGACAATCTGGAGAGCATTGGCCGCAGCGTGAACTCTGCACTGCAACTATCAAAGCGCGGTGGTGGAGTGGCCTTGTTGCTGAGCAATCTGCGCGAATCCGGAGCCCCGATCAAAAAGATTGAGAACCAGGCTTCCGGAGTAGTCCCAGTCATGAAAATTCTCGAAGATAGCTTCAGCTATGCCAACCAATTGGGCGCCCGGCAGGGCGCTGGAGCCGTCTACCTGCATGCGCACCATCCAGATATTCTTCGCTTCCTGGATACCAAGCGGGAAAATGCCGATGAGAAAGTCCGCATCAAGACTCTTTCGCTGGGGGTTGTTATTCCAGATATAACCTTCCGGCTGGCCAAAGAGAACAAGGATATGCATCTTTTTAGCCCGTATGACATCGCTCGCGAGTACGGCGTAGCCATGTCTGACATGTCCATCACCGAGTACTACGACGAGTTGGTTGCCAATCCGCGAATTTCTCACACGACCATTAAAGCCCGCGAGTTTTTCACCACGCTGGCTGAGCTTCAGTTTGAATCTGGATACCCCTACATACTCTTTGAGGATACGGTCAACCGCGCTAATCCCCTCAAAGGACATATCAATATGTCCAATCTGTGTAGTGAGATCCTCCAGGTCAATACGCCATCCACCTACGGCGCCTCAGGTAACTACACCACCGTTGGCCAGGACATTTCCTGCAATCTAGGGTCGCTCAACATCGCTAAAGCTTTTGAATCACCGGACTTTGGGGAAACTGTTGAAACCGCGGTGCGCGCTCTCACGAAGGTCTCAGACCTAACAAATATCGAAGCTGTTCCTTCCATCGCTCACGGTAATGCATCCATGCATGCCATCGGGTTGGGTCAAATGAATCTCCACGGTTTCCTGGCTTCCAAGCGTATTCCTTATGGCTGCGCCGAAGCACTGGACTTTACAAATATCTATTTCCTGACCGTGACCTATCATGCGCTCCGTGCATCCCATGCACTCGCGGTTGAGAAAGGTCAACGATTCACTGGCTTTGAAGAATCCACCTATGCCACTGGCGCCTACTTCGACAAGTACATCGACCAAGACTGGGTGCCGGCCACTGACCACGTAAAACAGCTATTCCATGAGGCTGGCGTGCAGATTCCTCAACGCGAGGATTGGCTACGCCTCAAGAACCAAGTGATGCAAGACGGCATCTACAACGCCTACTTGCAGGCAGTTCCACCCACTGGATCAATTTCCTACATCAATGACTCCACCGCGTCCATACACCCGATTGCCTCCAAGATTGAAATACGCAAGGAAGGCCGCTTGGGGCGCGTGTACTACCCCGCACCGGAAATGACCAACGACAACTTGGAGTATTTCGATGACTCCTACACCGTGGGGTACGAAAAAATCATCGACACCTACGCTATGGCCACCCAACACGTGGACCAAGGGCTTTCCCTGACTTTGTTCTTCACCGCTGATACCACCACGCGGGACATCAACAAGGCACAAATCTATGCCTGGAAAGCCGGAATCAAGACCTTGTACTACATCCGTTTACGCCAACCTGCACTCCAGGGAACCGAGGTCGAAGGCTGCGTTTCCTGTGCTCTGTAGGAACACGGTCCTCCCCTTGTCTACAACCATTCACTCAGAAAGAAGGAAGCTATGTCTTCAACATCGAACAGTGCTGAACTAACCAGCATTTCAGTTACACCGCCGAGCTACCGGCATGATCCTTCAGCCCGCATCCGCGCCATCAATTGGAACCGGGTGAGCGATGACAAGGATCTTGAAGTGTGGAACCGTCTCACCGCTAACTTTTGGTTGCCAGAGAAAGTCCCGCTTTCTAATGATCTCCCGGCATGGCAGAGGATGACACCCGAGGAACGCAACCTCACCATGCGGGTGTTCACGGGACTCACCACCCTGGATACTGTCCAGGCCACCGTGGGTGAAATCTGTCAGATTCAAGATGCCCGCACCGAACACGAGGAGGCCGTGTATACCAACATCGCCTTCATGCAGTCAGTCCATGCCCGTTCTTACTCTTCAGTGTTTTCTACCCTGAGCAGTACAAAGGAAATTGATGAAGCATACCGCTGGGCGGTGAATAATGACCTTCTCCAGGCACGCGCCAAGAAAGTGCTCGCGCACTATTTTGGGCCGGATCCACTCAAACGCAAGGTGTCATCGACGCTGCTTTCCTCGCTGCTTCTCTACGCGGGTTTCTATCTTCCCTTGCACTTTTCTGTCCACGCCACCCTGACAAATACGGCAGACATGATTCGCCTCATTCTGCGTGACAAGGCAGTGCACGGCTACTACTCGGGCTACAAGTATCAGCGCGGTTTGGAATCCACGACCCCGCTACGGCAGAAGGAAATGCATGATTTCACCATTTCTTTGCTCGAAGAGCTTTATGCACTAGAGCTGGACTATTCCGGCGAGCTATATGAGCCTTTGGGACTCATGGATGATGTAGCCGTGTTCGTTCGCTATAACGCCAATAAGGCACTCATGAATTTGGGCTACCCGGACTATTTCCCGCCCGAAGAAACGGAAGTGAACCCAGAAATCCTCGCGGCCCTAGCCCCCGGAGCAGATGAGAACCATGACTTCTTCTCCGGATCTGGTTCCTCCTATGTCATTGGTACTGCTGAAGAAACGAGTGATGATGACTGGGATTTCTAAACCTTTTCCGCGACCGGACCAAGGAAGCTGGCTTGAGACCATTGCGCTGTTTGAAGCCATCCGCGAAGGAAACCAACCCGCAGCCATGCGGCTGTTGAATACATCCGCCGCACGAGAGGCCGTCCTCGGGGGTCTTCTAGGGCTCATCGAACTGTACTTCCGCCATGAAGAAGGAGACAAAGTAGATGGCTTCCTCACCGCCGCCCACGCTGCCGGCCCACCACCGGCCTTTGGCTGCAAGCCTTTTCTCCCTTGACCACGTCTCCCTACACCCAACTAAGAAAGAAGGTTTACCATGACCACCCCACGTATCAGCGTTATCGTCGGCAGCCTGCGCCGAGAGTCATTTGCACGCAAGATTGCACACGAGGTGCTCACGATGATCCCTGAAGACTACGAGGCAAACATCGTGGAAATCCGTGACTTGCCGCTCTATGACTTCGACTACGATGACCCCGCCGTCACGGACAAGCCCACTCCGGCTGAGTACACCACCTTTCGCGAGACCATCAAGAACTCGAGCGGGATCCTCTTCATTACGCCAGAGAACAACCGCACTATCCCCGCCTGCCTCAAAAACGCAGTGGACATCGGCTCTAAGCCCAACTCAGCTGTGGCGTGGAAGAACCTTCCCGCAGGTATCATTAGCCACTCTGTAGGCCGCATGGGCGGCTACAGTTCACAGAAGAACCTTCGCCTCGCCCTGTCCTACTTCGATATGCCGCTTCCGGGTCAGCCCGAAGTATTTCTGGGTCAATCCCCCACCCTTTTCGAAGAGTCCGGACATCTCAATGAACGCACCGCAGACTTTGTCAGGGATTACGTTATGCGCTTCCTGCAGCTAACCGACAAGGCCTTTAGAGCCACAAACGGCTAGCGGTATCCCCAGCCAACACCCATCACGCCCTCTACGAAGTACTCAAAGACTCCTAGAGGGCGTTCACACTGACACAAACCCCGGATTCAGGCTCATCCTTGAGTTACCTGAATCCGGGGTTTCACGCGCGCTCGCCACCACACATGTGGCAGCGGCACATTACAAGCGGGAGATTACTTCTCCTCGGAAGCCTCAGCCTCGTCCTCGTCGATCTCGCCGAAGTACTGGTCAACATCAACCTTGTTGCCAGCCTCGTCGGTGACCTCTGCACGGCAGATAGCCATAGCCAGGGCCTTGCCGCGGCGAACGTCAGAGAACAGGTTGCCCAGCTGGTTGCTGGACTGCAGCTGCTGGATGAACTGGTTCGGGTCCATGCCGTAGGACTGCGCGGTGAAGAGGATGTGGTCGGTCAGCTCCTGCTGGGACACCTCCGGCTCCTCGACTTCGGCGAGTGCGTCCAGGAAGAGCTGGGTGCGCACGGATTCCTCAGCGGACTTGCGCGCATCAGCGTCAAACTCCTCGCGAGTGGTGCCCTGCGCCTCAAGCAGCTGAGCCAGAGCCTTCTCGTCGTGAGCCAGCTGCCCCATGACCTGGTGCAGCTGAGCGTGGACCTGCTCGTCCACCACGGAGGCGGGGAGCTCAAAGTCAACGTCGGCAAGCGCGGCCTTGAGAACCTCATCGCGGATAGCGGCAGCCTGCTCGGACTTCTTGGACTCCTCGACGCGGGTCTTGGTGTCCTCGCGCAGCTCGTCAATGGTGTCGAACTCGGAGGCCATCTGTGCGAACTCGTCGTCGAGATCCGGCAGCTTGCGCTCCTTGGTCTGCTGGACGTGGACCTTCACGGTGGCCTCGTCGCCCTCGTGCTCACCGGACTGGATAGTGGTGGTGAACTCGTTGTCCTCGTCGGTCTTCATGCCGCGCAGAGCGGTGTCGAGCCCCTTGATCAGGTTGTCGTCGCCGATGCGGTAGGTCATACCCTCGTGGGAAGCCTCGTCCAGCTTGGTGCCGTCAACCTCGGTGGTGATGTCGATGATGGCGTAGTCACCAGTCTTCATCTTGCGCTTGGTGTCCTTGAGCTCACCGAAGCGGGAAGCCAAGTCCTCGAGCGCCTTGTCGACGTCCTCCTCGGAGGTCTCCAGCGCCGGCACCTTAACGGAAATCTTGGAGAAGTCCGGTACCTCGAACTCGGGGCGGATATCTACCTCAGCGGTGAACTCGACGAAGTCGTTGTCCTCCAGCTTGGCAATGTCGATCTCCGGCTGACCAATAACCTTGAGATCGTTTTCGGTAACGGCCTGCTCGTAGCGGGACGGCAGCATGTCGTTGACTACCTGCTCGAGGATGGGGCCACGACCAAAGCGGGCGTCGATAAGCTGGCGCGGAGCCTTGCCCTTACGGAAGCCCGGGATGGAAACCTGCTGCGCGATCGCCGCGTAGGCCTGAGCGATTTCCTTGTCCAGCTCAGCGAACGGAACGTTGACGGTGAGCTTGACGCGGGTATCGCTCAGCTTGTCTACGGTGGTCTTCACGAGAAACTCTCCTGATTGTGATCGTCTAAAAATGTAATGAAGGGGCCTGGATGCGTGTCCAGGCCCCCATACGTCGGGGCGACAGGATTTGAACCTGCGACCCCCTGCTCCCAAAGCAGGTGCGCTACCAAGCTGCGCCACGCCCCGTATGGAAAGCCTCTGCGCCCGGAAGCTCCGAACGCAGCTGCGCTTCATACTGGGGCTAGTGTACCGATAGCCGCTTGACTATCCCAACACCGGCCCCATTTTAGGTTCATTTATGCATGTCAGAGGATGTTTAACCGCTTAGAAGTCGAAGTCGAAATCAAACATTCCGCCATCGCCTCCGTCGCCGCCAAAGAGGCCATCGAAGAAGCCACCATCGTCGCCTCCCCCAACATCGCCAGCGCCCACATCACCGGCTCCGTCCAGGGCACCGCCGTCCATGCCTTCAGCGCCGCCGAGGTCTCCACCCCAGTCGCCGCTTTCAGCCGCCGCGGCGGAGTAGCCGACGCCGGACATGCCCGCGAACATGGCGTTGAACATCATGGAGTAACCCACCATCCACACGCCGGTGGTCAACGCATCAGCCCACCACGGGCGCGAGTACCAACCGGCCGGGACTGGGCGCCCAGCCACGACACCGCCCGGGTAGTAGTTCGGGGTTTGCGCAGATGCGCTTGGCGACGCCGTCAGCGTCTCCCCGTTTGCTTCCACCGTGCGGGTTTCCGTGACCTTGCCGGCCTGGCGCTGACCCTCCAGCGGCGGGAGTTCGGGGCCTGGGTCCATGCCCATAATCTCGCGCGCGGCCGCCACATAGTACAGCCCCTCCAGCGCGGACTCTCGCGCGAGGTGCGCTTGCTTTGCGGTTGTGGCGCGGGAAATCGCCGAGTTGGCGGCGGTAAAACGCTCGGAGGCATCCGCCATGGCCTGCTGGGAGGCAGTATCCGTGCCACTCAAGTTCATCACCTGACCGCCAAGGCGCTCGGTCCACCGGCGGGCATCCGCCATCGCGTCCTCAAAACGTTGGGATTCTCGCAGCTCCTGCTGCTTTTTCCCGCTTCTCGAGGAGAGTAACCATGCGCCACCACCGACGACGAGGATAAGGAGCAATAACGAGCTCACGAAAGCACCACTTTCATCTCAGAGTTGAATTGCGTGTCGAACTATGTGTTGTTTTGCTTGTACGCCTACCCAAACTAACGCGCTTTACCCCGCTTAAGTTCCCATTTTCCTTTCAGCGCCCGCGTGCGCTAAAGTAGTCGGCACGCCGATTCAACGGCTTTCAACGTTGAGACTTTCAAAGTCAAGACCTTGAAAGTTGAAGATTGCCGGTTGTGGGAATGTCGTATAGTGGCTAATACCTCAGCCTTCCAAGCTGAAGACGCGGGTTCGATTCCCGTCATTCCCTCCAAGGAAAAGCCGCGCTAACCACCTAATTTAGGTAGTTGGTGCGGTTTTAATCGTTTTCTGCACGGATGACCAAGCTCTGCGTAGAGTGGGCCGCATGACTGTACCTAATATCAAATTGCACGATGGAAACTCCATCCCGCAGCTCGGCTTCGGCGTCTTCAAGGTTGACCCCGACAAGACCGAAGAGCTGGTCCTCGAGGCCCTCAAGGTGGGCTACCGCCACATCGATACCGCTGCCATCTACGGCAACGAGGAAGGCGTGGGCCGCGCGATTGCCAAGTCTGGCATCCCGCGCGAGGAGCTGTTCATCACCACGAAGCTGTGGAATGACCGCCAAACTGACGCAGCCGCAGCCCTCGATGAATCTTTGGAGAAACTGGGGCTCGACTACGTTGACCTCTACCTCATCCACTGGCCCTGTCCGGACAACGGCCACTACGTCGAGGCATGGAAGCAGCTCATCGAGCTGAAGAAGGCCGGCAAGGCAAAGTCCATCGGTGTCTCCAACTTCGAACTTGAGCACTTGGACCAGCTGGAAACCCAGACTGATGAAACCCCCGTGGTCAACCAGGTAGAGCTGCACCCCTACCTGCAGCGCTGGCGCGAGCTCGATGCCTTCCGCGCCCACCAGGTGCATATCGAAGCCTGGGGCCCACTAGGCCAGGGCAAGACGGATCTCTTCGAGCAGCCGGAAATCACCGAGCCCGCCGAGAAATACGGCGTCTCCCCCGCTCAGGTGATCATCCGCTGGCACCTACAAAATGGCGTCATCGTGTTCCCGAAGTCCGAAAACCCGGAGCGCATCGCGCAGAACTTCGATGTATTCGGCTTTGAGCTTGATGATTCCGAGATGGCCGCCATCACCGTTCTCGACCTTGGGGAAGAGGGCCGCGGCGGCACTCACCCCAAGGACATGAACTAAGCCTCCGGAAGCTCCGGCGGAATGTTGGTGCGCTCGTACTCGGCAAGAATGTCGATGCGGCGCTGGTGGCGCTCGGCACGGGACCATTCCTGATCAAGGAAAGCGTCCACGATGGCGAGTGCCTCCTCCTCAGAGTGCATGCGGCCACCGATGCCGATGAGCTGGGCATTGTTGTGCTCGCGGGCCAGGCGTGCGGTCTCCGGGGACCACGCCAGGGCGCAGCGCGCGCCCTTCACCTTGTTAGCGGCGATCTGCTCGCCGTTGCCGGAACCACCCAGCACGATGCCGAGCGAGCCCGGATCGTTGACGGTCCGCAGCGCGGCCTCAATGCAAAAAGCCGGGTAATCATCCTCGGCGTCGTACTCATGGGCACCGCAGTCAATGACGTCGTGGCCCTGTTTCTTCAGGTGTTCGGCGATGACGTTCTTCGTCTCGAACCCTGCGTGGTCTGCTCCTAAATAAACGCGCATGGCCCACATCTTAGCGGTCAGCGGGCACGCCCGCCGACCCGTTTTAGCAATAACTCAAAATTGATATGGTGGGGCACGTCTACTCCCCTAGGAAGGACCCCGCTATGCCCATGACCACACGCGTCTGCTTTCTTTACGTCGGCGCAATCCTTGTCGGCGCAGGTTTATTCGCCGCCGGTTTCTTCACCGACAACGTCTTCATCCTGCCACTTCTCTTGGCAGCAGTGATGACGCTGGCCCACCTCGGCGTGGGTCTGTGGTGGCTCCTGCATAAGCCACGCACCGCCGGCGGAATCACCGCCGGCGTCCTAGCGATACTTGCGGGCGCTTCGTGGGCCACGTGGCTAGCCGCCGAGTGGGAGGAATACCAGGCGCAGAGCTATCTGCCCATCATTAACATCGCGGGACTTCCCGCTTTCGTGCTCACCCCTATCGTCCTGGTCTGCGTCATCGTGGCGGCAATGCGCAACCGCACGCGTTAAACCTGGGGTTCTTCGGTGCGGGAGCGCTTGAGCTCGAAGAAGTACGGGAACTGGGCGAGGCGCACGGAGGCGTCGAAAAGCTCGCCAGCTTCCTCGCCGGTGGGAACGCGCGTAATGACCGGGCCGAAGAAGGCGGTATCGCCGAACTTCACCACCGGGGTGCCGACCTCATCGCCGACCTCGGAGATGCCGCGGTTGTGGAACTCGGTAAGCTTCTCATCCATCTCTTCGGTGTTGGCCACGGAGGCGAAGGTGGCGGGGAGGGAGGCGTCGTCAAGCGCCTGCTTGATGATGTCGTCGTAGGCTCCGTAACCCTTCTTGCCGCCCTGGCCCTCCGTGTGGATGCGGGTGCCCATGGCGGTGTAGAAGGCATCGACCTTGTCCGGGGCCTCCACGGCAATCTTGGCCGCCACGCGGGCAGGACCCCAGTTGGCTTCCATCATCTTCATGTACTCCGGATCCAGGTCACGGCCCTTGTTGAGAACGGAGAGGGACATCGGCTGGAAGGTCACCTCGATATCGCGGACTTTCTCCACCTCCTTAATCCAGCGCGAGGTCAGCCACGCGAAGGGGCATGAGCAGTCGAACCAGAACGTCACTTGTTGAGCCACGGTAAATCCCCTTTGTTTCTGTGGTCTTTGGCACCCCACCCTAGGCGTGTGACTACGCTGGTGCAGAGACTTTAGGTACAGAGAAAGAGGAGATGCACCTTATGACCTCGATTAACCTCACCCGCGAGGAAGCCCAGCAGCGCTCCGACATGGTGGAGGTAAGCCACTATGACGTTGCCCTCGACCTCACCGGGGAGGAGTTTTTCACCTCCACCACGGTGGTGAAGTTCCGAGTTAAGAAGGCCGGTTCTACGTTTATTGACTTGCGCGGCGACGAGCTTCTCGAGGTCCGCCTCAACGGCGCTCCCCTGCCCACCAGCGCTTATGACCCGACGTACGGGATCCCGCTATCGGGTTTACAGGTGGCGGAGTATGAGCTGAAGGTCGTGGCGAAAATCCGCTATTCACGCACGGGCGAGGGACTGCACCGCTTCGTTGACCCGGTCGACGGCGAGGCTTACCTCTACACCCAGTTCGAGACTGCCGACGCCAAGCGCGTCTTCGCTTGCTTTGACCAGCCGGATTTGAAGGCGACGTACTCGCTGGCTTTTGAGGTTCCGGAGCACTGGACCGTGATTACGAACTCCCCCATCACGCGTTCGGGCAATACCGTGCGCGCGGCGGTGGACTACCCGCTGTCGACCTACCTGATTGCGCTGTGCGCGGGCCCGTACGCCGGCGTGAAGGATACGTGGACAGGCATGCTGGCGGAGCACTCGGAGGGCTCACCTGCTAAGTCCGTTGAGGTGCCGCTGGGGATTTACTGCCGCCCCTCCCTGCTGGAATCGCTCGACGCCGAGCGCCTGTTCACGGAGACCAAGCAGGGCTTCGATTTCTACCACCGCAACTTCGGCTTCGCCTACCCCTTTGGCAAGTACGACCAGATTTTCGTGCCGGAGTTCAACGCCGGCGCGATGGAGAACGCGGGCTGCGTGACCATTCGCGATGAGTACGTCTTTACGTCGCAAGCCTCGCACTACAAGTATGAGCGCCGAGCGGACACCGTCCTGCACGAGCTGGCACACATGTGGTTCGGTGACTTGGTGACCATGCAGTGGTGGGATGACCTGTGGCTCAACGAGTCCTTCGCCACCTGGTCGGCGGCGATTTCCCAGGCGGAGGAGACCCAGTACGACACCGCGTGGGTGACCTTTGCCAACGTGGAGAAGGCCTGGGCCTACCAGCAGGATCAGCTGCCCACGACGCACCCGATTTCCACGGATGCTTCTGATATTGAGACCGTGGAGCAGAACTTCGACGGCATCACCTACGCCAAGGGGGCGTCGGTGCTGAAGCAGCTGCAGGCCTACGTGGGCCGCGAGAACTTCTTCGCCGGGGTACGCCGCCACTTCCAGGAGCACCAGTGGTCGAACGCCACCTTCGGGGATCTGCTGCGCCACTTGGAGGAGGCCTCAGGGCGCGACCTATCCTTCTGGGCGCAGCAGTGGTTGAAGACTACAGGAGTCAACACGCTGGGTGTGGCGCTGGAGACGGACGAGTCCGGCACCATCACCCAGGCCTTCCTCACCCAGCGCGGCGATACCCTGCGCACGCACCGCGTCGCCGTCGGCGTCTACGCGCTGCAGGGTGAGAAGGTGGTGCGCACCGAGCGCATCGAGATGGATATCGATGGCGCCTCCACCGAGGTTCCGGAACTCATCGGCCGCAAGCAGGCGGACATCGACTTCGTGCTGACAAACGACGATGACCTCACCTACTGCCTCATCGAGCTGGATGCGGGTTCCCTTGAGTTCCTGTTGGAGAATATCGAGAAGTTCGAGGACCCCATGGCCCGCACTTTGTGCTGGTCCACCGCGTGGGAGATGACCCGCGCGGGCTCG
The DNA here is from genome assembly GCF_001811565.1 of Corynebacterium sp. HMSC078A10. Classification (NCBI taxonomy): domain Bacteria; kingdom Bacillati; phylum Actinomycetota; class Actinomycetes; order Mycobacteriales; family Corynebacteriaceae; genus Corynebacterium; species Corynebacterium sp. HMSC078A10. Next base: position 131,853 of record NZ_KV805217.1, read on the forward strand.
ATGCGCGCCCGCGATTTCGTGGCGCTCGTGGCCCGCGGTGCGGCAGCGGAGACCGAGCTCGCCGTGCTGGAGCGCATCCTCTCCCAAGCTGCCATGGCCCAGTCCACTTACGCCGACCCAGAGTGGGCAAAGGAGGATACGCAGCTTGCCGACGCCCTCCTTGAAGGCGCCCGCTCCGATAACACCGCGCGCTCCATCGTCTTCACCCAGGCGCTGGCTGGCATCAAGCTTCACGACGCCTCCCGCACCTTCTTCCAGGAGCTCCTCAAGACCTCCTCGGATGCGAGGCTGCGCTGGAAGGCGCTCACCGCGCTCATCGCTGATGGCTCGCTTGCCGACGTCACCGGTCCCGAAGCCGCCGGCGCCGCCATGACGGCGGTGGCTGAGGAACTCAAGCGCGATAACACCGCGACAGGCTACCAGGCCTCGCTTAAGGCGTTGGCCGCGGTTAATACCGAGGACAACAAGCGCGCGGTGTGGGACGAGATTGTCGCCGGCGAACTGGGCAACCGCGACTTGGAGTCCAAGCTCGCGGGCCTGACGTTCGTAGGCGCCGACGAGCTCCTGCCGAGTGCGGAGTTCTTCGACGTGGCGGAAAAGATTTGGTCCGCGCAGTCCAACGAGATTGCTCTGACCACGGTGACCGGGTTGTTCCCGCGCTGGGATGTCAGCCAGGAGACCCTCGACCGCGCCGATGAATTCCTCTCTCGCGACCTGGCCGGTGGCCTGCGCCGCACGGTGACCGAGCAGCGTGACCGCCTCGCCCGCGCCCTGCGCAACCGCGCCGTCGACCGCGGTTAACACCGCGTCTAGCCCCTCCCTGAGGGGCTTTTCTCATGCCAACTCCACGCCCACAGCCACCTTCCCACCCATGGTGCTCATTCCTCCATTTTCGGGTTGGCCTTTCCCACACCACCTGAGCTGGGTGTTTCTTCGCTCCGCTTGCGGGGCCCACGGTGCTGTTTTAGTCTCTGTGCTCATGGGGGATATC
>NZ_KV805218.1:0-30960 GCF_001811565.1 Corynebacterium sp. HMSC078A10
ATGAAATAAGTCCCATACTCATTCAATTCGCTAGGAGGTCTGGCATGACCTACGACTATGTCATCGGCATGGACGTCGGTAAATACTTTCACCACGCTTGCGTCTTAGATATCGACGGCACCCAGGTGCTATCTAAGCGCATCAACCAAAACGAAAAATCCCTGCGCGTGAGGTAGCTGACTGGGGTGTATTGCTCCATAACTTCAACACTGTCTACCGCAGGTGGATGGACGAGAGGACCAGGGTTAAAGACCCTGATACAGGAAATTGGACATGGGTATGGACACATTCCAACGTGCGAAAGGCCTACAACAGTCTGAACCATCTATGGCGCCAAGGCATGCTCTTTGTCTACATCAATCAACCTAAAGGCGTCTTAGAACCTGCCCGCATCAAATCTACGACCAACAGTCTTGAAGGCGGGATTAACGCTCGCCTGAAAGAGATTGCGCGTGCTCACCGGGGCAGAACAAATGAACACCAGCGCAAAATGCTGGACTGGTGGCTGTACCTAAAAACAGAACTGCCCGACGATCCACTACGCATCGCCAGACAGTCCCACTGGGGCCAGGACCAACTCGCCAAAGTATCCATCCTGACCCACACCGAGAACCAAGCCGACCACGAAACAGGACGACCAGCCCTCTACGACAACGGTATCGACACCGAGTACACCCACTCAATCGGCATCCAAAAAGGCCAAATCTAACCCCAGCGACACGCCGAGCCAGACACACATTTTGACCCTTAACCCGCTAAAATCCGCCCAGGGCCATCACAATAGAAAACCCCCCGCCTCAATGTGAGTCGGGGGACGGAGGGTGAACGGTAACTAGTTCAGACCCGGGATCTGCGGCAGCTTCGGCTGCGGGATGTTAAGACCGAAGATGCGGTTGATGGTCGGGATGAGGCCGTAGGCGGCACCGCCGACGACTGCAATGACGGCGATGATGGGGAGGATAACCTTCGCGCCACGGCTGGAGCCTGCGAAGAAGGCCGCAGCCATATCGTCGGCAGAAGGCTCCTTCGTGTTGGTCGGCTTAGAAGGCTTGGTCGGCTCGGTAGGCGTCGTAGTGGAGCTCGACGGCTCTTCCTCCTTCACGGCCGGGCGCGCGGTGAGCCACTCGTCGGAGTCCAGAACGCCCTGGGTCAGGCGGGTCTCACCAATCCAGCCGTACCACGGGTCCTGCGGCTTGCGGCTATCAAAGCCAGCGCCCATAACCCACTGCAGGTCGCGCGGGAGGAGGCCTTCAGCACCCTTGGCGTTGCGCAGGATGGGTGCACCGTTGATGAACATCTCTACGGTGTCGGAATCCGGCTTGTTGACTACGGCGATGTGCATCCACTCCTCGGTGGGAACCTCGTGGGACCAGACAGTCGAACCTTCGCCTTCCTTCGGTTCCGCCCACCAGCGCAGCTCACGGAGGTTAGAAATGCCGAACATGACGGTGGGGTCGGTGTCCTCGGATCCGTCGACAAGCTCGGCGATGCTGGAGTCGCGGGAGAGCGCACTCCCCCAGCCGTGCTCAGAGCCGTTGAAGTCCTTCGGAATCTTCACGAAGGACTCAAAGGTGTAGCCCTCGGAGGTATCGACCTTGTTGATCTCCGCGCCTTCCTTGGACCGAAACTCTGCCATCGCGAGCTTGCCAGCTGGGTCGGACCAGTAGAGGGAGCCAGAATCAGAGGACAACGGGTGGTGGTCCTTGGTGTAGGTGATGCGCTCACCCGTGTTGGAAGGACCACCCTCGCGAACGAGGTCACCGGCACCATCAGCACCGAAGACATCCGGAATGACTGCGCCTTCGGTGGCCACGTCGCCGTCGGCAAGCTGCTTGCCGTCCGTGTTCTTGGTCTGCCCCGGGCGCCAGTGGAAGACGGTCTTGTCGGACTTCACGAAGTCATTCGGGCCCTCCGGCAGCTGGTCCTTCGGGATGGTGTACGGGGTGTAGCCTTCCTCAGCGATGTCGCGGGCCTTCTGACCGAGGTCCGGGTCGTTTTCATCGCCAATGGTCCAGTCCGGGGCGAAGTCAGCGAAACGCTCCTTGAAGTTGAGCGGCACGTGATAGCTATCGCCTGTGCCGTCGAGGATGAGCTTGTCGAACTGCGTGAGCTCCTTCGCTGGTTTCTGCGCGACCCACGGGGACAGGGCGGTCATCTCCAGCTCATTGCCGCTCAGGTCGAACTCGAGCACGCCGAGCAGACCGTTACCGCCCTGGTAAGCCATCTGGTAGTCCTGCAGGATGCCGATGACGTCGTGGCCTGCATCGTTCTTGTCCACGCGGTAGCCCGCGCCGTGGTGGTGGCCGCCCATGGTCAAGAAGATCTGGTCGTTCTTCTTAATGAACTTGTCCCACAGGCCCTGGCCATAGTCATCGGAGTAGAAAACCTCGCCAGCACCATCGAGGTTGAGCACCTCGTGGCTGGTGAGGATGACCGGCAGGTCCGGGTGCGCATCGAGAACGCCTTGCGCCCACTCCAGAGCCGCATCATCCGCGCGCCAGCCCAGCGCCAGGACCAGGTACTTCTGGCCCTCGGCCTCAAAAATGTGGTACTCGGAGTCATTGTTGACCGCGGTGTGGCGCTCTTGGAAGGTTTCCGGGTTGGCGGTCTTGGCGCGCTCGGCACTGAAGTAGACGTCGTACGGGTGCGCTGACTTATCCTCAATCATGTCGTGGTTGCCCGGCAAGATGGAGTAGTTCAGGTCGGAATCATCGAGGACCTTCATCGCCTCATCAGCAACCTTCCACTCCCCCTCGACGTCCGCCTGGTCCACCACGTCACCGAGGTGGGTAGCGAAGTCCATGTTGAGCGCCTGCTGGTTCTTCACCAGCCACTCGGTCTGCGCCTTAAAAGGCTCGCTACCGTAGCGCGCTTGCGCCAGGTTGCCGGTTTCCGGGGTGGAGTAACGGGAATAGAACTGAGTATCCGGCAGCACACCGATGCTGAAGCGCGAACCTAGGCCTTCCACCGACTCATCGGCAGAAGCAGGGACAATAAGGAACGTACCGGCCACCGAGGCGGTGACCACGGTGCCGAGCAGGCGGCGAGAAGCCATAGTTCTTCCAATCACAGTGAATAAAGCCAAAAGAGACATAAGAAATGTATTCTCCATAGCTTTCCCTCACGTAACGACCGCATGAACGCACGTTTAAATGATTACCCGCCGCTAGGATGAACGCTCATGAGCAATATCACTAAGAAATACAACGTCGACGTCACCCGCGTTGATACCGGTCGCTACCGCGCCACGAACACTGCGGGCGCGACCCTCGAATTCGGCACGGGCGACGGACTGCTAAGTCCGGTCGAGCTGTTGCTCGCTGCCGTGGCGGGCTGCTCGGCCGTGGACGTCGACGTGGTCACCTCCCGGCGCACGGAGCCGGAGCTTTTCGACGTCCACGTAGAAGGCACCCGCGTCAACGAGGACGGCGCCTCAAGGCTTAGCGACGTCAACGTGGAATTCTCCCTCCGCTTCCCCGATACCGATGCCGGCCGTCAGGCCCAGTCCATGGTGGAGCGCCTCGTGCGCATCTCCCACGAGAAGGACTGCACCGTCTCCCGCACGGTAGAAAACCCCACCAACGTCACGTTCCGCACGACCCAGCCCTAAGCCCACTCCGCTTTAAGCGCCTTTAGAGCGCTTTAAGCGAAAGGGTTATCGTCGCGCGAAGGGTTCTCCTCCCACGATTCAACGAAGGGGTTGTCCATGGCTTGCTGCATAGTGTGGGAGCCATCCCCGAATGGGTTGTGCCCGGCATCGGAGCGCTGGCGGCGGTAGCGCTCCAGATCCGCCTGTGCCATATAGCCCAGCTCTTCGCCGTCCACCACGATCCAGGGAAGCGGGTTCGGATCCACCATACGGCGCGGCTGCCCTTGGTGTGGCGAGGACAACATGGTGCGGATATCCGTCCGAGCCTGGTCCAGTTCCCCAAGATCCTTTGGACTCATTGAGGTTTTAATAGTCTTGCCGCCGCCGGTTCCAACCACCTCAGCCTTGAGCATGCTAAAAGAAAAGACTCCTGAAGGAATCGAGGGATTGCGCATGTCCACCTTGTCGAAGGCAAGGACGTCGCCATCGTCGAAAACCAGGATGAGCCCTTGCGGGGTGATGTACACCCAGGCCTCGTGCTGCATATCGACGTCTACCCGGTAAAACCCAATGAGCGGCTCGTCCGGCTCCAGCAGCCCATAGGCGTTGAGTTGTATCGTTCCCACACCACCACACTGCGCAAAGCCGTGATCCCACAGGTAGTGCATCTGACCTTGCAGCAACACTTCCCACAAGCCACGAATGAAGTCAGACAGGAGAGCGCCGTACTTATTGGCTAGCGGCTTGTGGATGCGCAGGTAGCCCGAGCGGATCTCAAACACGATCGGGTACGTCAGGGGCAGTGATTCGACGAAAGCCTCATCGATATGCAGGCGGCCATTATTCGCCTCGATGAATTCTTCCGCGGGGAAAAGATGCTCCACCACGAGGGTGTTTCCTTCTTCACGGGTATCGAGGATCCACTGAGAGTTCCGACGGCAGTTCTCGATGTAACCCTGAAGCACCGCTTGCACCTCAGCATCGCTGAACTGCTGGTGGTTCAGCCGGAACACGCTGTCGCCCTGAATGAAACGCATTCTCAGCTCTTCAGCCATACTTATTCCTCCGTCTTATGGGGCTCCGTGCACGTTTATGGCTCTGCGAGGCGCACCTGTGCACCCACCCATACTAATTGTGGTGCAATTTTAGACCATCGTGGCTAAAGTGACTTCAGATACTTTCTTCGGCCCCATCTTTGTCAGCCCACTTGACCCTCGCTAGGAGAACTCCATCATGTCTTTGTCCCGCCGTTCCCTTATCAAAGCCAGTGCCCTCGCGCTGACCGCCGGTGCCATCGGCAGCCAAGCACCCGCTGCGCTCGCCGTGGGTCCAGCTGTGGGCACCATCATTGACTTCTCCGCCGGTGTCCCTTCTGCGCGCGCCATCAAGGCCGCCGGCCACCTCGGCGCCATTCGCTATGTTTCCCAGCGCCGCCCCGGCGCTAACTGGATGCAGGGCAAACCCGTCACGCTGGCGGAAACGAAGGCCAATGCCGCTGTCGGCCTGAAGACCGCCTCCATTTACCAGTTCGGCCGCGCCGAGACCGCCGACTGGCTCAACGGTGCGGCGGGTGCCGCCGTCCACGCCCCGCAGGCCATCGCTATTCACAAGGCCGCTGGCGGGCCGACGGGCCGCCCAATCTACATCGCGATCGATGACAACCCCACCCGCGCCCAGTATGAGAACCAAATCCGCCCCTACCTCAAGGCCTTCTCGACGGCGCTGAGCGCGGCCGGCTACCAAACCGGCGTGTACGGCAATTACAACGTCATCGACTGGTGCGTCAACGACCACATTGGCCAGTTCTACTGGATGCACGATTGGGGCTCGGGCGGCAAGATTCACCCGCGCACCACCATCCACCAAAAAGCCAAGAACCAGGCCACCATCGACGGCGTGACCTGCGATATTAACACCGTCTACGCCAATGACTGGGGTCAGTGGACCCCGGGCCAAGGCGCGGTGACACCGCCCAAGGTCAAGGACATCCCGAGCGTGCCGGACAACATCCCGCTGCCCAACATCACCCTGCCGGATCCCACTGGTCGCGGCTCCAGTGTGAGCAGCGATGGCATCACCATTGCTGGTTCTTCCATCAGCAATGACCAAGTCCGCGGCGCGGTGGATATCCTCAACACCGTGCGCAAGTCCATGGGCTAAATGCCCTGCTGCGGCGCAGTCCCCTACCGTGCCGCAGAGGTCTTCGAGGCCGACGTTCTAGACGTTGGTTGAGAGGACGGCGCAGAAGAAGACGGCTCCGAAGATGTCGCGGCAGCCGGCGTCGCTGTCGTGGAGGTCGCAGTGGGCGCAGCGCTGGACGTCGTCAAGCGCGTGGCAACAGCACCAGGATTAGCCAGCGCCTCCTTGTTCAGGTTGTTGCCCTTCACCAGGTTCTTACCGGTGATCTCCTTGCGTACATAAGACGTGAGTTCCTGAGCGCTTCCTTCGATGGATGCAGCCACGACAAAGTTCTCTCCAAAAGACACCGAGGAATGACGATCCTTGCTGTCCGACCATCCCCACTTAGAGCCCACGACGTCGCTCAGCTTCGCGGTGCCATAGTTCTGTTGATATCCGTCGGCAGATACAGCATCGGCGTGGGACATAGCTACCAGCACAGGATGGGTCGGATCATCCTCCATGAGCTGAACAATGAACCTCACAACGTCGTACGTAGAGGTCATGGAATGCCCCCAGTCCTCCCCCGCGGACGTGGACTCCAAGCCATATTCCTTAGCAATGGCATCGATGGATCGCGGATATTTCTCAAAGAGCTGTGCGGCACTCTCGTCAGAGGAATCAGCAACCATATCCAACGCTAGGTACTTGTCCTCGAAAGACCCGCGTTCCAGCACGTAGGTTGCGATGTAGAGCTTAATCAAGCTCAGCGCATAGCGCGGCTGGTGTTCAGTGGTCGAGCCCATGTGCATGCCCGTCTCAATGCGGTAATACGTGATGGCCTTGGACTCATCGCCCTTGAGGAACTGACCTACTGAGTCCGGGACAGCTGCCAGCTGCAGCTGCCCTTTCCTATGTGTGATGGGACCAGGCTTGCTTGCGCTGGTCTGCGCTGAACCGCCAGCCGTGAAGTCTTCTTCATGCGCTGGTGAGCATGCAGCGAGACTCGCTGCTCCGAGCACGCACGCCAGAAGGGCGGCACCAGCTCGCGCTGACACCGCCCTGTGAGAAGGCTGAGAGTAAAACACAGAACCTGAGTCTACTCTCTACCGTCCGAAACGTAGCGTTTTAGGTGTTTTAGTGGTCCACCGGAGCCTCAACACCCACACCGGTCAGGGAACGAACCTCCATCTCTGCGGACAGCTCTTCCAGGTTGTCCGGCGGGGTCATGATGGAGACGATCCAGCCCGCGAAGAAGGCCAGCGGGATGGTGACCAGGCCCGGGGAGGACAGCGGGAAGATGGACCAGTCGGCGTTCGGGAACATCGAGGTCGGGGAACCGGATACCGCCGGGGACAGGAAGATGAGTACCAAGCAGGAGATAACACCGGTGTACATCGATGCGACAGCGCCCGCGGTGTTGAATCGACGCCAGTACAGGGAGTACAGGATGGTCGGCAGGTTAGCGGATGCCGCGACCGCGAAGGCCAGGGACACCAGGAAGGCAACGTTTTGGGTCATGGCCAGGATGCCCAGAATGATGGCGACGATGCCCAGGACAACCACGGTGATCTGGGAGACGCGGACCTGCTCAGCCTCAGTGGATTCACCGTTGCGGATGACAGAGTGGTAGATATCGTGCGCGATGGAGGCTGACGCGGTGATGGCGAGGCCGGCGACAACAGCCAGAACGGTAGCGAAGGCCACCGCGGAGATGACCGCCATGAAGATGGAGCCACCGATTTCCAGGGCCAGCAGCGGTGCTGCGGAGTTAGCACCACCCGGTGCGGCGAGGATGCGGTCCGGGCCAACCAGGGCGGCAGCGCCGTAGCCCAGGACCAGGGTCATGAGGTAGAAGGCACCGATGATGACGATGGCCCAGGTAACGGAGCGGCGAGCCTCGGTCGCGGTCGGCACCGTGTAGAAGCGCATGAGAACGTGCGGCAGGCCGCCAACGCCGAGAACGAGGGCAATACCCAGGGAGATGAAGTCAAGCTTGGTGGTGAGGTTCTTTCCGTACTTCAGGCCCGGCTCCATGATCTGGGAGGCTTCGTAGCCGCCTTCCTTGATAGCTTCGGAATTAGCGTGCATATCAATGGCTTGGGTAAAGAGTGCGCTGAAGCCGCCCTTGAGCATGACGAAGGTGAGGATGCACATGATGACCACGCCGGTTACCAGGAGCACGGCCTTGATCATCTGCACGTAGGTCGTACCCTTCATGCCACCGACAAGAACGTAGACAATCATGAGGATGCCCACGATGCCGACGACGACGGCCTGCCACTTGAAATCGTGAATATTCAGGAGCACGGCCACGAGGGAGCCTGCGCCGGCCATCTGCGCGATGAGGTAGAACAGCGACACGAACAGGGTCGAAATCGCAGCTGCCACGCGCACCGGGCGCTGCTTAAGGCGGAAGGACAACACGTCCGCCATGGTGAAGCGGCCAACGTTGCGCATCGGCTCCGCGACGAGCATCAGCGCAACGAGCCAGGCGACGAAAAAGCCGACCGAGTAGAGGAAGCCATCGTAGCCGTTGAGCGCAACGGCGCCGACGATGCCCAGGAAGGACGCGGCGGACAGGTAGTCGCCGGAGATAGCAAGGCCGTTCTGCCGGCCGGAGAAACTACCGCCGCCGGTGTAGAAGTCAGAGGCTTCCTTCGTGGACTTGCCGGCACGAAGCACCACGTACATGGTGACGACAAGGAAGGCGGCGAAGACTGAGATATTCAGAATCGGGTTGCCGGCGGAGGATTCCGCTGCGGCCAAGGTAATGGTCTGCATTGTTTAGCCCTCCAGTTCCTGGCGAATGGCCGCTGCCTGCGGCTCGATGTTTTTGTTGGCGTAGTTGACGTAGATGTACGTAATGATGAAGGTTGTCAAGAACTGGGCGAGGCCAAAGACAAGGCCAATGTTCCAACCGCCACCAAGCTCTATGGCCATGAAGCTGGGGGCAAAGACCGCAGCCAGCACATAGAGGACGTACCACACAAAGAACGCCACAGTCATGGGGAAGGTGAATTTGCGGTACGCGCTGCGCAGCTTGGCAAACTGCGGGCTGTCACGCATCTCGATGAACTCTTGCGGCGTAGGTTCGCGGCGCGAGTTAATCGAAGCAGGTGCGTCAGTCATGTCGCTCTCCTTACAAGGGGTCTTTTCTCCACAAACCGCGGTGAGAGACAAGAGGTAGTGTCTTCAATCACGTTTTGCCTTGCACAGTAAGTTACCTAACCGCTCTTGCAAGGTTGTAAATCCTGCCAAGAAAAGTTAATAACATACACTTTCGCTACCCCCTACCCTTGCAACTACAAGGGATTTCTATCTCGCTGCTAGCACCCCCACAGGAGATTCCAAAGGAAGAATCTAATTTAGCAAACCGAAACTTCACAGAGTCTTTCACAGATCTTCACTCCCCCACCCCTCACGATTCCCACTTCCCTGGGTACGCAACAAAGCCCGCCTTCAGCGTCCTCCCCTCTCCCCTAACGATGTAGAAAGAAAGAGCAAGGCGCTGAAGGCGGGCTCCACCGCTCGCGGGCGTTTGGTTACGCCCCACGTGTTTCGGCTTAGGCGCCAGGGAACTCTCGCGGGTCCTTGAACATACGGCCAAAGCCTTCCTGGCCATCAAGCGCATCAAGAGCCGCTACGTCTTCGGAAGTAAGCTCAACCTCTGCGGCAGCGAAGTTTTCTGCAAGGCGCTCCCGGCGGCTGGACTTCGGGATAACAGAAATCCCCTTGCTCAGCAGGTACGCCAACACCGCCTGTCCGGCAGTGATGCCATGCTTTTCGGCGACGGACTCAACCACCGGGTTGTTGAGCACAACGCCGCGCGCCAACGGCGACCAAGCCTCCGTCACGATGCCGTGCTTGGCATGGAATTCGCGCAGCTCCGGCTGAGTGAAGCCCGGGTGCAGCTCCACCTGGTTGAGAACCGGGACGATACCGGTCTCATCAATCAGGGTTTGCAAGGTTTCCTCATAGAAGTTGGCCACGCCAATCGACGCAATCTGACCCATGCCCTGCATGCGGGCAATCTCCTCGAACGTCTCCACATAGAGCCCACCCTGCGGCCACGGCCAGTGGATGAGGTAGAGGTCAAGGTAGTCCAGCTGCAGTTTGTCCAAGGATTCACGGAAGGCTTGGCCTACCTTGTCCTTACCGTGATGGTCGTGCCAGACCTTGCTGGTGATAAACAGCTCATCCCGGGTTACGTCACCGGCCTTCATGGCCTCATTCAGTGCCTGCCCAAGTTCTTCTTCATTCTCGTACAGAGTCGCAGTATCGAAGTGGCGGTAGCCCAGATCGATGGCTTCACGCACGGAGCGGATGAGATCCTCTCCGCGCAGCTTGTAGGTTCCGAGACCCATCAGCGGCATCTCGCGGTCATCATTGAACGTGGTTTGTGGGACACTCATGTCCCCCATTGTGCCGCACTTTAACTCCCTGTGGGGGCGAAGCATAGCTCCTCAGCGCTTTAATCCGAACCTACGCACGCGAAACGCCCTGCTCGGCCGTGCAGTAGCGCACGGCCGGGCAGGGCGTCATTGAGGGAAACAGAAAGGGCTAAGCCCTTTCCTTGCCCTTTCCTTTAGGCGCGAATGAGATCGATGACGAAGGTCAGCGTGCGACCCGACAGCGGGTGTGCGCCACCGGCCGGGCCGTAGGCCTTCTCCGGCGGGATGACCAGCTTGCGGCGGCCGCCCACCTTCATACCCGGGATTCCTTCCTGCCAGCCGGCGATGAGGCCAGTCAGCGGGAACTCGATGGACTGGCCACGACCCCATGAAGAGTCGAACTCCTGGTTCGTCTCGTAGTCAACACCAACGTAGTGGACCTCAACGAAGCCGCCCGGCTGGGCTTCGGCACCGTCACCCACCACGATGTCTTCGATGACAAGGTCCTGGGGAGCAGGCTCCGTTGCCGGCTCAATTACGGGCTTTTCCATTGGGGATTATCCTCCTTGGATTACTTTCTTCTTTGCTGGCCGCATACGCGTGGGCCGAGCCACAACGTTCCCCAGTATAAGCGGAGATGAGAGGCTCGGCCCTAGAAACCCAGCGTATGGGCTATACGTCAAGCCACGGCGGCCTGTTAAAGACCACCGTTCAGGCTACCGTTTAGCGCTCGCTACGCGGGGTGACCTTACGCAGGGTCTCGCCGGTGTAGATCTGGCGCGGACGGTTGATCTTGGTGTTGAGCTCAAGCTGCTCGCGGTACTGAGCAATCCAGCCCGGCAGGCGGCCGATGGCAAAGAGGACGGTGAAGAAGTCCGTCGGGAAGCCCATGGCGCGGTAGATCAGGCCGGTGTAGAAGTCGACGTTCGGGTAGAGCTTGCGGGAGACGAAGTAGTCGTCGTTCAGCGCAATCTCCTCAAGCTTCATAGCCAGGTCCAGCATCGGATCGCCACCGAGGTGATCGATGATCTCGTGAGCGGTGTCCTTGACGATGGCCGCGCGCGGGTCGTAGTTCTTGTACACGCGGTGGCCGAAGCCCATGAGGCGAACGCCCTTTTCCTTGTTCTTCACGCGGTTCATGAAGTCGGTTGCGTCACCACCGTGGTTGTTCTGGATATCCTCGAGCATCTCCAGAACAGCCTGGTTAGCACCACCGTGCAGCGGGCCGGACAGGGCGTTGATACCACCGGCGATAGCAACGAACAGGTTGGCCTGAGCGGAGCCGATCATGCGGACGGTGGAGGTGGAGCAGTTCTGCTCGTGGTCAGCGTGCAGGATAAGGAGCTTATCCAGAGCCTTGGCCACGATCGGGTCGACCTCATAATCTTCAGTCGGGTAACCAAACATCATGCGCAGGAAGTTCTCGCGCGCGTTGAGCTTGTTATCCGGGTACATGTAGGGCTTACCCTGCGATGCGCGGTAAGCATAAGCGGCCAACATCGGCACCTTAGCCAGCAGGCGGACGGTTGCCTTATCCAGCTGCTCCTCATCCAGCGGGTTGAGCTGGTCCTGGTAGTAGGCGGAAAGAATGTTGAGGGAGGAGGCTAGAACAGCCATCGGGTGCGCGTTGCGCGGGAAGATGTTGAAGGCTGCCTTGAAGTCCTCATCCAACAGGGTGTGGTGACGGATCTCGTTGTTGAACTTGGACAGCTCATCCTCGGTGGGCAGGTGGCCCTTGATCAACAGGTAAGACACCTCGTTGAAGGTGGCGTTCTCAGCCAAGTCCGCGATGTCGTAGCCGCGGTGGCGGAGGATGCCTTCCTCACCATTAATAAAGGTGATCTTGGATTCGGTAGAGCCGGTAGACGCATAGCCCGGGTCAAAGGTGACTAGGCCGGTCTCGTTACGGAGCTTGCCAATATCGAAGCCGGAGTCACCCTCCGTGGACTGCTTAATGTCCATCTCGTACTCGCCGCCGGGGTACTGCAGTACAACCTTGTTCTTTTCAGAAGCCACGTATATTCCTTTCCTCAATGTTCAACGCCGACCGCAGCCGGCGCGACAGATCTAAACCTCTTCACACTCTAGCAAAACCTGTGACTCTGCCAACATTGGCAATCCTGGCAAAGTATCTAATGCGCGAACGAAATTAGGCTACACTGCCCACATGAGCAACTCAGAACTCGTCCTGCCAGCAGATCTCCTCCCCACCGACGGCCGCTTTGGCTGCGGGCCCTCGAAGGTCCGCCCCTCCCAAATTGAGGCAATCACCGCGGGTGCCAGCACCATCATTGGCACCTCGCACCGCAAGCCAGCCGTCAAGAACCTCGTCGGTTCCATCCGCGAAGGGCTTTCCGAGTTGTTTTCCCTGCCAGAAGGCTATGAAATTGTCCTCTCCCTTGGCGGTGCCACCGCGTTTTGGGACGCGGCGACCTTCGGCCTGATTGAGAAGAAATCCGCCCACCTCAGCTTCGGCGAATTCTCCTCTAAGTTTGCTAAAGCCGCAGCCGCCGCCCCCTGGCTCGACGCCCCGCTCGTCACCGAAGCCGAGGTCGGCACCGCACCTGATCCGAAGGCAGCTGATGCCGAAGGCGCCGACATCATCGCGTGGGCCCACAACGAAACTTCGACTGGAGCCATGGTTCCGGTGACCCGCCCCAACCCCGAAAACGCGGAGCAGCTCGTCGTCGTCGACGCCACGTCCGGCGCCGGCGGCCTGCCCGTGAATATGTCGGATGCCGACGTCTACTACTTCTCCCCGCAGAAGTGCTTCGCTTCCGACGGCGGCCTGTGGCTGGCGGCCATGTCCCCGGCAGCCCTCGAGCGCATCGAGAAGATTAACTCCTCCGATCGCTTCATCCCACCCTTCCTCAACCTGCAGACCGCCGTGGACAACTCCCGCAAGAACCAGACCTACAACACCCCAGCTGTGGCCACGCTGCTCATGCTGGAGAATCAGGTGCAGTGGATGAACGCCAACGGCGGCCTCGACGGCATGGTCAAGCGCACCACGGAGAACTCCTCCATCCTGTACAACTGGGCAGAGTCCCGCCCGGAGACCACCCCCTTCGTGGCCGAGCCTGCCGCACGTTCCCTCGTGGTGGGCACCATCGACTTCGAGGACTCCGTCGACGCAGCTGCGGTTGCCGCGACGCTGCGCGCCAACGGCATTCTCGACGTCGAGCCTTACCGCAAGCTGGGCCGCAACCAGCTGCGAGTGGGCTTGTTCCCGGCGATCGACTCCGCGGACGTCACCAAGCTCACCAAGGCTATCGATTACGTTTTGGACAACCGATAGCCTTCGCCCGCCACTCCTTGCACCACGCAACAACTTTGTTTGCACCTATTTGTTGAGTCATACAACATGCCCCGCGCTCTTGCCAGAGTTCGGGGCATGTTCTGGGTAAAGTGGATTTCATCACATGTCCGCTACCAGGCTAAGGAGCGCCATCATGCGCGAGATTTTCCTCGCACCCAGCGACTCAACTGACACCTCGCTCGTCCTCCGGGCCGAGGATGGTGAGGAGTTCTTCCTCGAGGTCACCGACGAGCTTCGCGAGCTTTTCGCTCCCGCCGACTCCGCCGACTCCGACTCCGACTCCGACTCCGCGAAAGAGGCATCCGACCACACCACGCACGAGGCCGGGAACGCCACCGACGATTCCTCCCCCACTTCTGCACAGGCTTCGCGCTCTGCTGGTTTGCACACCGTGATGCCATCTTCTGGTGGCTCCCCTTCCTCTCCGCAGACTCAGCACACGCAGCAGGCGCAAGAAATCCGCCTGCGCCCCAATGAGATTCAAGCCCGCATCCGCGCCGGTGCCAGCGCCGCTGAGATCGCCGAGGAGCTCGACGTTCCGGAATCCCGCATCGAGCCTTTTGCGCACCCGGTGCTTTTGGAGCGGGCGCGCATTGCGGACGTCGCCAAGCAGGCGCACCCCATCCGCGAGGATGGCCCGGCCAAGCTCACCCTGTGGGAGATCCTGGCCACCGCATTCGCCGCACGTGGGCACTCGCTGTCGGAGGCAACATGGGACGCCTACCGCCATCAAGGTGAACCGTGGATCCTGCGCATCACGTGGAAGACGGGGCTTTCCGCCAACGAAGCGGAGTGGACCTTCAAGCAGACGATGTCCTCCCCGGCCACGGTGGAGGCACGCAATTCCGTGGCCGCAGACCTGACGGACCCGGACTTCGTGCAGCCGGTGCGTTCGCTGACCTCCGTGGGCCGTGGCGAGCGCTATGACGAAGCCATCGATGGGCGTGACTACGCCGAGGGCCGAGAGGTCAACGAGGACGCGCGCGCTGGAGCCCCCGGCGTAACGGAACTGTCTTCCTACACCGGCAACGCAAATGAGAACACTGAGGCGGAGGCCGACGTCACTGCCGAGCCTTCCGTGCTTCCCTCCCCGCGCGGTGGGGAGCACCCCGCCGAAACCGGCGCCGATGAAAACGCAGATGCCCGCGACGAGGGCGCGGCGGCACAGCCGGAGGAGAAGGAAACGGGCGTAGATGAGGACTTCCTCCAGAACCCAGATCCGGAACCCAAGCCTGCCAAGCGCCGCCGCAAGGCCGTCACCCCGCACTGGGAGGATGTGCTGCTCGGCGTTCGTTCCTCTACCAAGCGCCCCCGCGATTAACGAGTAGCCTGCCGTGGATACCCAAAGCGCCGTTCTCACTCTCTGGTACGTCACCGCCGCCGATCCCGCCGAGGTTCTCCGCGGAGAGCCCAAGGCTGACCGCGGTTTCGGCCGCAAGTTTCTCGCTCAACTCAACCCCTCCCTACCGGTAACGCCTATCGGGCAGTTCCCCCTAAACCGTTCCGCCGAACCCGGCGCGAGCGAGTTCTACATCGGCGGCTACCCCGGTGTGGCCGTCGTGCAAACCATCATCCATGATGACCAGCTGATCCTCTCGCAGCTCTCCCGCACCCTGCGCGAGGCCGTGCCGGCAGAGGAGATTTACGCCTTCACCTCTAACCCAGAGACTGGCTATGCCGGCTTTGCGCACTGGACGGGCAGCCGCCTGCGCCGCTCCCTGTGTGGAACGCGCTTTAACCTCTACGAGGATCATGGCCTGCCCGAAACCTTTGAGGCACCTTACTGGGCCGGGGAGATGGACGAGCCCGCAGGTGGGATTGCCCTGCCCTTTGAGCCGCTCACTATCACCGAAGCTGCCCAGGAATTCTGGCTGGGCATCGAAGTGGGCGAGGACGGCCCAGACGTGGACGTCGTGGGCTATGCCACCGACGGCCGCCCCGAGCCCAAGGTCGATACTCCCCCACCGCGCCGCACCGTGGCTGAGGTGGCCACAACCTCAGTGGCGAAGCTGGGGCTCAACGATTATGACGACTACGAAGAGCACGACCTCGAGCCGGAATCCACCGGCGAAGAGATTGTCCGCACCGCCAAGCACCTCGGCGGACTCGTGCGCCGCTATGCGGTGTCGACGTCACGGAGCCTCTGGGAGCGCTGGCGCTCGTAGAAGGCAATGGCCGCCGACGTCGCCACGTTGAGGGAATCCGTGCCCTCCGCCATGGGGATACGCGCCCTCACATCGGTCGCGCGCATGGCATGCTCGGTCAGGCCTGGGCCCTCCGCGCCAACCAGCAGCGCCACCTTATCCGCACCCTCCAGGGCGTCGGCGATATGCACGGCGTCCGGATGCGGGGTCAGCGACACCAGCCTGAAGCCCTGGTCGCGCAGCTTCTCCAGCCCGCGCTGCCAGGTGGTAAAGCCGCCATCGAACCGAGCCCAGGGCAAACGCAGCACGTGCCCCATGGAAACGCGCACCGAGCGCCGGTAGAGCGGATCCGCAGCTCCCGAGCCTAAGAGGATGCCGTCGACATCCATGCCCGCGGCGTTGCGGAAGAGCGAGCCGATGTTCTCATGATCACCCACACCTTCCATGATGGCCAAGGTGCGAGCGCCCTCAATGACTTCATCCACGGTCCAGGCCTCTGCGCGGTCAGCCGCGGCAACCAGCCCACGGTGCATGTCGAAACCGGTGACCTCCCCCAACGTTGCTCGAGTGACCTGATAGACGGGAAAATCGCCAACATCGTGGTTCGCTAGGAACGTGTCGAGCTTTCCTTCAAAGCCGATGATGCAGCGCACCGGGAATCGTGAGGCCAGCAGGCGCTCCACGCACAGTGGGCCCTCACCAAAAACGAAACCCTCGCCGGACTTGTCCGCGTGCTTGAGATCGCGGATATCGTCCAGGCGAGGGTCTGTGGGGTCATCGATGACAAAACGCATGGCCCCTAGTTTAGGCACAGGGCCACGTGTTCTCCCCAGGCGGGCTATGCCAGCAGCGAGCTGATGGGCTCCATGGCGAAGTAGACCACGAAGAGGGCGGCCACGAGCCACATGATCCAGTGCACCTTCTTGGCCTTGCCGGCAAAGGTAGCCATCAGGGCATAAGCGATGAAGCCCACACCAATACCGTTAGCAATGGAGTAAGTAAAGGGCATGACCACGATGGTGAGAAAGGCCGGAATGGCCTCCTCCATGCGGTTCCACTCGATGTCCTTGAGCTGTGCCGCCATCATCACGCCCACGACGACGAGGACGGGGGCCGCTGCCTCAATGGGCACGATCTCGTAGAGCGGGGTGAGGAACATGGCCAGCAAGAAGATCACACCGGTCACCACGTTGGCCAGGCCGGTGCGGGCACCGTCACCGATGCCGGCCGCCGAATCAGCAAACACTGTGTTGGAGGAGACCGAACCGGCGCCACCGGCAACGGCGCCAAAGCCCTCAACCACCAGGGCGGTCTTCATGTTCGGAAGGTTGCCCTTCTCGTCCACGAGGTTGGCTTGCTTGCCCAGGCCGTTCATGGTGCCCATGGCGTCGAAGAAGTTGGTGAGCAGCAGGGTGAAGATCAGCAAGACCGTGGAGACCACGCCGAGTTTGGTAAAGGCGCTAATCGGATCGACCTGACCCACAATCGAGAGATCCGGCAGACCACCCAAAGAACTGGGTACCTCCGGGGTGGCCATGCCCCAGTCCTCGGAACCGGTCAGCGCCTGAATGATCATGGCGATGATGGTGGTAATGACGATGCCGATGAACAGTCCGCCGCGGACCTGGCGGATGACGAAGAAGGCGGAGAGAATCAGGCCCACGACAAAGACGAAGGCCGGCCACGTAGCGATCGAACCGTTAACGCCCAGGCTCACCGGAACAGTGGTCATCGCGGCATCCGGCACGCGGGTAACAAAGTGACCATCCACGAAACCGATGAGCGCGATGAACATACCAATACCCACGCCCATCGCTGCCTTCATGGAGGCCGGGATGGCATCGAAGACGGCCTGGCGGAAGCCAGAGATGGCCAGCAGGACGATGATGATGCCTTCGATGACGACGAGGCCCATCGCCTCGCGCCATTCCAGGCCGTTGAGGGAAACCATCGTCACGGCGACGAAGGTGTTCATACCCAGGCCCGCAGCCATGGCGAATGGGTAACGGGCGATCATGCCGAAGGCGATGGTCATGACGCCGGCCACCAGTGCGGTGGCGGCGGCGACCTGCGGGATGCCCAGGGTGGTGCCGGCAGCGTCAGCGGACGTGCCCAGGATAAGAGGGTTGAGGAGGATGATGTAGGCCATCGCGAAGAACGAGACCACGCCGGCGCGGACCTCGGTTCCCACGGTGGATCCGCGTTCGGAAATCTTGAAATAGCGATCGATAGCTGCGTTCATCGTGAGAGAGCGCCCCTTCTATCTAGAGAAGTGAAGTTTTACCTGCTAAGGGTGCTCCATCCAGGCACTAAAACGCAAACCCCGCACGCTGCGTCGTTGCTGCGTGCGGGGAGAAAGGCGAGCCTCTTAAAAGATCGGCTTCTCATCATCAAAGGGACGCTCCTGCTCCGATCCCTCCTCACGGATGGTCGTGCCGGAATGCGCACCGCACCCGTAGGTGGCGTGCACCACTTTCCCGTCCGCCGAGTATTCATTGGCACAGACGCCGTAATTAGGTATCAGCTCAAGATAGAAAGCACAGGTTTTGCACTGCAGCTGCGCCTGCGCCGCCATCTCCGAATTCGGCCCATACTTCTTGCGCCAGCGATCCTTAGCTTCCTTGAGGCCTGCCTCGGAAAGCTTCCCATCATCAAGCCTTTCATCATCGGGCGCGGGCGGCATGAGGTCGCCCGGCCCAAGGTCCCCTGGGCGCAGGCGCTCGGAATAGGGCACCCATTCCGGCGCCTGCAGGGCCTGGCCACCGGGAACCAGCGCGACCTCGTTAACGGTCGGTGTACGCGAGCCCTCCGCGCAGGCGACGACGGCATGCCACTCCCACCCCGGATAGCCCGGCACGTGGGCGTCGAAACGGTGAGTGGCCACGTTGCGGCCTACTCCGGCAACGCCGCGGTGCTTGCCGACGTCCCCCTCACCTACCTCTTCCACGGCCCGGCGCGCCAAGTCGACGGCGGTCGAATCGAGAAGCGGGGAATGCATCTTTTTCTTGCGAGTCACCCTCCCATTATTAATCACGCACCAAGCCATAGTGCACAATGACAGTCATGGCCCTCCCACACCTCACTCTCGCGTCTCGCGCACTCGCTGCAGCTCTCTCCGCCGGCGCTCTCCTCGCGCCGCTCACGTCGTGCTCCTCGCAGCCCGCAGGCGATCACGCGGTGTCGCCTGCCTCTTCGGTGTCGTCTGCATCTTCGACGTCGTCTTCCTCGTCGATGGGGGACGATGGGACGTCGCCAAGCGCACGCTCCCCAGAGCGCTTGGGCGTTACCGTCTTGGACACCGCACCCCTGCCACCCGGTACCTTTACCCAGGGCCTGGAGGTTAACCCCGATGGCAACCTGCTGATCGGCACCGGGCTCAACGGCAAGTCCCGCCTGCTGCGCCTCAGCCCGGGTGCAGAGGCCCCGCAAGAGGAAACCTCACTTGAAAGCTCATTCTTCGGCGAGGGAATCACGCAGACCGACGCCGGCATCTGGCAGCTGACCTGGAAATCCGGGGCAGCTTTCCTGCGGGATTCCGCCACCTTTGAGGAACTGGACCGCGCTAGCTATGACGGCGAGGGCTGGGGCCTGTGCAACGCGGGATCCGAACTCATCATGTCCGACGGCTCCGCCAAGCTGCGTCACCTCGATCCGAAGACCTTCGCAGAGCTCGGCCCGCGCACCGAAGTCACCCTCGACGGCGCCCCCGTGGATAACCTCAACGAGCTTGAATGCGTCGACGGTGCGGTCTATGCCAACGTCTGGATGAGCGAGGATATCCTGCGCATCGACCCGGAATCCGGCGCTGTCACCGCCGTGATCGATACCGCAAACCTCAACCATTCCCCTTCTACGGATCCCAACGCCGTCCTCAACGGCATTGCCCGAATCCCGGGCACCGACGAGTTTTGGATCACCGGCAAGCTCTGGGATGAGCTGTACCGGGTGCGCTTCGAGTAGGATTCTCAGCCATGGCTACCGTGAAGCAAGCAAGGAAGAAGTCGCTGCTGCAGTTTCTGGCGCTCATCATCGCCGTGGCGGTCATCGTCGTGGCGGTGGTGCTGTTCCAAAAGTGGAGGAATGACCGCCCGGGCCCCGAGCCACAGGACGTCACCATCACGGCCACGGTGGGCTCCGACACCCTTGACGTTGCACCCTATAGCGTCTGCGAGCCTGGCACCGACTGCAAGGAAGGCGAAGTTCCCAACCTCACGGTGGGCCCCGATGACACCCTGAAGTTGGAGATCCCCGAGGCCATCTCTAACCACGAGTGGTCCGTGCTGTCCATCTATGATGACGCGGCCGCCAATGACAGCACCTCTCACGGCGCCAACGAGACCACCTCGCTGGACATCCCCGGCTCTGTGCCGCCGATTGAGGCCTCCACCGGTGAGCGCCCCAAGCTGATGGTGGTGGAAATTTCCACGCTCATGATTGGCCACGATGCCAATGGCGAGGAAACCCCGATGCAGACGGTGTGGTCCCTGTCCACCATGACGGATGAAGAACTCAAGGAGTCCAAGGCCACGGGCGAAGCACCAGCTGAGAAGTAGCGCCCCGCCCCACCGATCGACAAAGTGCCCTAGCTGCCAAACTTAGGGCTGATCATTCAAAAATCAGCCTAACTTTTGGCAACTAGGGCACTTTTCAGTCATCGGCCTACGAATGTAGGCCGCCCCTTAGCTATCCAAGTCCTTGGCAATAGCGCGCAGAATCTCAGCCACCTGACGGCCGGTCTTGCGCTCTGGGTAGCGGCCCTGGCTCAGCACGGGCTGCACTTGGGTTTCGAGCAGCGTCATGACGTCGGAAAGCATGCTCGACAGCTCCTCCGGCTTGCGGGCCGGGGTACGACGGCGCGGGGAATCAAGGACCTTCACGCGCAGCGCCTGCGGGCCGCGACGGCCAGCAGCGAAGTCGAACTCGATCCGCTGGCCTTGATACAGCTCATCAACGCCCTTGGGCAGCACGTTGCGGCTAACGTAGACGTCTTCATCGCCGGGGTTGCTGACAAAGCCGAAGCCCTTGTCCGCGTCATACCACTTCACTTTGCCGATAGGCATGGTTCTTCACTCACTTTCTTTCCGTCTCTCCTCTTATGAAAGCTTAGGCGCTGCCATGCGCCAGGCCTATAGGCCGCAAGCATTCCGGGACGAGGAGGCGCGGCGTAATTAATACTGAAGCGGCCGCGCGGAGGAACTATCCGTGGAACTTATAAAGAGATACATCTTAACCTCCCCACGCTCCGCCAGAGAAACTTGCCCCAGGGTTCACCCCATCAACCACACCCATAACATGCGTGATGTAGCTAACATTGCCGCCGCGAACAGGGGAAACATAGATAAATTGCCATGATTGTTACCGTTTTGGAGCATTTAACGTGACTGTTTCGTTATAAACCGCTACTCTTTCCCACAGGCACTTCGGCCACCGGCCGTGGAAGTCTCGCCCCAGACACAGTCCGGGCTTCCACTAGGCGGCCGCACATGATGTGCATGACTATGAACATCAACTGCAAGAAACCATGCCGGACTGGGCATCATCTGGGCGCGAGAAAGCAAGAACAACCTAGAGAAGGAATACTTTAATGGGACGCCACTCCGCTAAGAACAAGTCCATCGCCACCAAGTTTGCCGCCTCCACCGTTGCCGTGGGCGCCGCCGCAGCCATCATGGCACCGAACGCTGCCGCTGCACCGGATTCCGATTGGGACCGCCTCGCACAGTGCGAGTCCGGCGGCAACTGGGCCATCAACACCGGCAACGGTTACCACGGCGGCCTGCAGTTCAACGCTCAGACCTGGCAGGCCTACGGCGGCGGCGAGTTCGCTCCGACCGCTAACCTGGCAACCCGCGAGCAGCAGATCGTTGTTGCTGAGCGCACCCTGGCACAGCAGGGTTGGGGCGCATGGCCGGCTTGCTCCGCAAGCCTGGGCCTGAACTCCGCCCCGACCCCGCGTGATGCAAGCGCAGCCGCAGCCCCGGCCGAGGAGAAGACCGCTCCGGAGGCTCCGGCTGACGCCCCGCAGGCCGTTCAGGAGGCCGCTGAGGAGCCCACCGATGAGCTGGCTTCCGACGCCCTCTACTCCCTCATCCAGGACACCGCCACCCAGTACGGCCTGACGATCCCGGCATCCTTCACCGAGCAGTACAAGGCAAACCGCCACGACTTCAACGCCTTCTACTCCGCCAACCGCCACGTCATCGACCCGCTGGCACAGGTTCTGGCTGCACGCTAAGCAGCGCGCAGCGCCGTGCAAGCACGGCACATCGAGGCAAAACTCTAACTACATAAAAAGAGACTGGATGGTGTCCTCCATCCAGTCTCTTTTGGTTTTGCTTAAACCTTTTCCTCAACGGCAACGTCTTCCTTAGCGCGCGACCTATCGAAGGCCAGCAACACTAGACCGACAACGATCCACAGCCCCAGTGCCCACCACGCATGGACGGCACCATTGCCATCAAAGAAGGACAGTGAACGGACCAAGTGGCCCGTCGCGCCGATGGGCATCCACTGCCCCAGCGTCGACCACCCGGCAGGAAGCAGCCATGGTCCCGTCGCCAGACCCGACAGCGGGTTCGCCAGGAAGATGGTCGCCACAGCACCGATTCCGATGCCCGCGGCCCCCATCACTCCCGCGAGGCCGGCGGTTACCGCAGAAGTCGCAAGGATACCCGCTGCGATGGCCATCCACTCGGCAGCGAAGCTGCCACCGAGGGTTCCATAAACCGAGTGCAGCATCCACGTAGCAATAAGCGCACCCACCAGCGCGATACCAACGAGCACTCCCATCTTGATCCACTTCTTACCACGGAATGCAAAGGTGGCAATGACAGCGGAAATAATGCCACCAAAAGCTAGCGGAAGGCCAAGCAATGCAATGCCGCTTGCCTGCGGGTCCTCCTTCGTCGTCGGTGCCAGCTCCCGCTTCTCCACGGTCATCCCCTGAGCCTCGAGCTGGCTCGCAAGACCGTCAACCATCGCAACGTAGGGAGCACCATTTCCCGCGGCCGTGAAAGCATTCGCGCCCTGAGGAGAGATAGCGAGGCCGCCAACAGCCTCACGCTGTAGCACCGCGTCTCGCACCTCCGCCTCGCCGTGCTTCACGACGATCTCCGGGGCCTCATCCCCAGCCGCGCTCTCAATCTTCTGCGAGATGCCATCGAGCATGGGCTCCGGTACAGAGACCGCAATCGGCACTCCGGCTGGCCCGGATGCAAAGGTGGGCGCCAAGAATGCCCACAGCATGAGACCGATAACGATGGGGATCCCCACGATGGCAGCTATCGATTTCACAGCAACCGATGGCTGCTTTCTTTCCCGACTTTTCACCGCTGACATTACATAGCCTCCAAACGGAACAGGATGTTTCACTTACAAAGTGGAGCATAGTGTTCCGTTTGATATGATGCAAGCCGTGAGACAAGATGCAGCAGAAAACAAGCAAGCCATCGTCGCAGCAGCCAGGCAGCTGCTCATCACCGAGGGACCGGGCGTATCCATGCGCTCAATCGCCAAGAAAGCTGGCGTGGGCGTCGCCACGGTCTCACGCCACTTCCCCGAGCGGCTCTCCCTCATCGTTGCCATCACCAGCGCGGAGGTAGCGAACATCAAGGAAGAGGTGGACAGCCACCTGCAAGGCTTCAACGAGGACCCCGAAGGCACCTGGCGCGATATCATTCATCGCATCGCCGGCCTTAACTTCGCCGCCGTTGTTCAAGCTGCGGCAGCCGAAATGAACACTGCTGCGTTCTCAGACGATGACGCGCAGAAGATCGCTGCCCATCGCACAGCAGAACTGAAGTCGATCTACCAACCGATGATCGAACTCGCGCGGCAAGCAGGCCTCTGCCCCGAGTCCCTCACCCCACTCGAACTTCACATCGGCATCGGTCTCATCACCCGCCCGCTGCCCAGAACGCCAGTGAGCACCGACTACCTATCAGGTATACAAGCCCAGCTCATCGATACGCTGCTCGACGGCTTTAAAGCCCAAGCCCGTGCCGACTAGTTCCCGTGCCGACTAGTTGAGGCGCAAGTACATTACAAACACGTATAGCCCCACCGAGGAGAACATTCTCGGAGGGGCTGAAAGCAGGCCAGTCAGGCTCAGCACATTCGCTAAGTGAAGCGCAGATTTCTGCGCGCCAACTTAGCGGTTGATGCGGGTGTACGGGTGTACGTAGTTCAGCTTCTCTGCCGGCATCGGCAGAATCAGATCGTCACCATACGGGCTGGATGCGCCAGCAAACGGTGCAGTGATCTCAGTAATGACGTGCTCGCGGGGGCTGTTCTTCGGCCAAGCCGGGGATACGAAGCCTTTGTTCTCATTCGACATGCTCCTTATTATTCCAAACCCTGCGCCGAAAAGTAACTTAATCACCCAACGAGGGCCCCATCCCTCCCCCGCCTACTAAACTTGATGGCCATCATGACCTCCCCCTCAAACCGCGCCCACGTCACCGAGAGCTACCGCGAATGGCTCAGCCAACTACCCGCTGAAGACTTACGCGCCCTGCTGAGCAACCGCAGCGATGTTCTCTCCCCCGCACCGAAGGACTTCGACGCGCTGGCCTCGCGCCTGACACTTCCGATGCACGTCGCGGATGCTTTGGCGGCAAGCAACGCCGAGCAGCTCGCTGCCTTGGAGGACATCGCACAACGCGGCGGCGAGGTCGACATGGTGGAAGACACCAACCCTGCAATCACGAAACAGCTCAAGGAGCGCGGCCTCGTCTTCGGCAACGCCCCGCAGGTACGCATCGTCACCGCGGTGATGGGCTCGCTTCCCACCGGCTGGTCGCTGCGCAATCAAGTCGAGTTCGACGCACAAGACATCGAAGCGCTCACTACAGAAGAGCGCCACATCCTCGACGCATTGGCCAAGGGCGATGGCGTGGGATACACCACTGACACCGAGCCGGATATCAACTCTGACGACCCCGCCAAGCGCCTGCTGGCCAAAGGTTTCCTGGAGCGCATTAACGCCCACTCAGTACGCCTGCCGCGCGCACTTGCCCGTGCACTGGTTGGGGACGCCACCCCGCCCATTCCCACTACTCCCTCGGGCCGCGCCGGCACCCCGGAACCGGATTCAAAGGCAGACGACGCCGGTGCCGCCGCTGGTCTCGAGGCCGTGCGTGGCATGGAGAGGCTCATCGAGTTGCTCGGTAGCCACCCGGTCGCGCTGCTCAAGGATTCTTCGGTGGGCGTTCGCCCGCTCAACCAGTTGGCGAAGGACCTCGCCTTGGATAAAGAAGAAGTCGGGCGGCTTATTGCTCTAGGACACCACGCCCGGCTTCTCCACCGTGGCGAACCGGATGGCTTAGAGGGCCACTTCCTCGCCCCCACCACCGGATCCCAGGAATGGCTCGAGGCCGATCTCGGGGAGAAGTGGCGCATTCTTCTCGACGCCTGGCGTACCTCCCCCTGGGCCACGTGGAGCGATACTCGGGTGCTCGCAGACGACAGCTTTGTGCGCCGCCTACCTCGCTTCCGTAGCTTCGTCCTGGGTGTCTACGCTCACTCCGCAGTCGCGCTGAACACCGAAGAGTTTTGGGAGGATCTGCGCTTTCGCTCCCCTCTCTTTGCCAGCCACACGCGCACGCTGACCATTGAGAATCTGCGCGCCGAAGCCGAATGGATCGGTGCCATTGCGCTGGGCAAAGCTACCAGTGTGCTGGCTGATTCCGCCGCGGCCGCCAGCCTCGTCCCCGATACCGTCAGCGAATTCATCATCCAACAAGATCTCACCGTCCTCGTGCCCGGCCCCCTTGAGCCAGACACGCACCGCACCCTCGCCTCCATGGCTGACCTCGAATCCCCAGGCTTGGCCAGCGTGTACCGCATCAGCGAGTCCACCATTCGCCGTGGCATGGACCAGGGTCTGACCGCCCAGGAAATGACCGACTTTTTGGAAAAGCATTGCCCGACGGGCGTGCCGCAGGCGTTGGAATTTGCCATCGGGGACGTCGCCAAGCGCCATGGCACCCTCCGCAGCGGGCCGGCGCTCTCATACCTTCGCAGCGAGGACCCCGCGCTGCTAGAGCTCGCCGTTGCCTCAGTCCCCGACCTGCGCCTGCTCGCGCCTACCGTCGCGGTATCGCAACTGCGCGTGGGCGAGTTGCTGGAGAAGCTGCGAGCAAAGGGCCTATCCCCCACCCCGGAGGATGAATCCGGCGCTTCCCTTACCGTCGCCCCCGAGCCCTACCTTTTGCCCACGCCCCGCACGAAGCCGCGCAAGCACGAGCCCGCCTCGGTGGAGCAGGCGCTTCAGGCTTTGCAGAAGTCATGGCAGGATCC
Organism: Corynebacterium sp. HMSC078A10; assembly: GCF_001811565.1. Taxonomy (NCBI): domain Bacteria; kingdom Bacillati; phylum Actinomycetota; class Actinomycetes; order Mycobacteriales; family Corynebacteriaceae; genus Corynebacterium; species Corynebacterium sp. HMSC078A10. Next base: position 25,864 of record NZ_KV805218.1, read on the forward strand.
GAGCCAACACCAGGAGGAGGAGCCAGATCCGCTCACTCTGGCCCGCGCCGCCGCGCGCTTCCACGCCGATATCGTGATTTCCTATGCCGATAAAAGCGGCGATATCCGCACCGTGACCGTGACACCACTCTCCGTTGAGGGCGGCTACATTGATGCCCTAGGCGCAGCGGGCAAACCCGTGCGCTTCCCGGTACACCGCATTTCCTCCGTCCGCTTCGCCGACAGGGATTAAGTCCCTCCCTGACGCACAGAGTAGAAAGGCCCCATCATGCCCGGACCGCTCATCGTCCAATCGGACAAGACCGTCCTCCTCGAGGTGGATCACCCCCAAGCCAACGAAGCTCGCGCAGCACTCGCGCCTTTTGCTGAGCTGGAGCGCGCGCCCGAGCACATCCACACCTATCGCATCACCCCGCTAGCCCTGTGGAATGCGCGCGCCGCCGGGCACGATGCCGAGCAAGTCGTCGACGTTCTGGAGAACTACTCCCGCTTCCCGGTGCCGCAGGCGCTGCTGATCGACGTCGCCGAGACCATGTCGCGCTACGGCCGCGTGCGCCTGTTGGCCCACCCAGCCCACGGTCTCATCCTCGAATCGGACGAGCCCGTCATCCTAGAAGAGCTCACGCGCACCAAAAAAGTCAGCGAACTTCTGGGCCCGCGCATCGATGACAGCACCATCGCCGTGCCGCCTTCCGCACGCGGGCGGCTCAAACAAGAGCTGCTCAAAGTCAGCTGGCCCGCCGATGACCGCGCCGGCTATGTCGACGGCGAATCCCATCCCATCGCGCTGAGCACCGAGGAAGTGGACTGGCAGCTTCGCGACTATCAGCAGTATGCCGCCGATTCCTTCTGGTCCGGTGGCTCCGGCATCGTGGTCCTGCCCTGTGGCGCGGGCAAAACCATCGTGGGTGCTGCCGCCATGGCCAAAGCACAGGCCACCACGCTCATCCTCGTGACCAACACCGTGGCCGGGCGCCAGTGGCGCGATGAGCTGCTGCGCCGCACCAGCCTCACGCCAGAGGAGATCGGTGAGTACTCGGGGGAGAAAAAGGAAATCAAGCCGATTACCATCGCCACCTACCAGGTGGTCACCCGCAAGACCAAGGGCGAATACCGTGCACTCGAGCTCTTCGATTCCCACGACTGGGGCCTCATCATCTACGACGAAGTGCACCTCCTGCCGGCCCCAGTTTTCCGAATGACCTCCGACCTACAATCGCGCCGCCGCTTAGGACTGACCGCCACACTCATCCGCGAGGACGGCCGCGAAGGCGATGTCTTTTCGCTCATCGGTCCCAAGCGCTATGACGCGCCGTGGAAGGAGCTGGAATCCGCCGGCTACATCGCCACCGCGGACTGCGTCGAGGTGCGCGTGGACATGACGCAGGAGGAGCGCCTGCTCTATGCCACGGCACAGGCGCGGGAGACGTACAGGATTGCGGCGTCGGCAAGCGCTAAGCTGCGGGCCGTCGACAAACTGCTGAAGAAGCACGAAGGTCAGCAAGCACTCATCATCGGCGCCTACGTGGACCAGCTGGAGGAGCTCGGTGAGCACCTCGACGCGCCCGTCATCGACGGCAAGACATCCACCGCCAAACGCGAAAAGCTCTTCCAGCAATTCCGCGAGGGCGAGCTTCCTACCCTGGTGGTCTCCAAAGTCGCGAACTTCTCCATCGATCTCCCCGAAGCCGCCCTGGCCATCCAGGTTTCCGGCACCTTTGGCTCCCGCCAGGAGGAAGCCCAGCGCTTGGGCCGCCTGCTGCGCCCGAAGAAGGATGGTCAGGAAGCAACCTTTTACACGTTGGTGGCGCGCGAATCGATCGACGCGGAATACGCCATGCACCGCCAGCGTTTTTTGGCCGAGCAAGGTTATGCCTACCGGCTGGTGGACGAAGTAGACTTGTGAGCTGATGAAGATTTTCAAGTTTGACGTCAACGAAGACTTTGCTAAGAAGAACAACGAGCTCCTGCGGGATTCCTCGCGCCTACGCAATTCCGGCCTCATCATGGGCTTGGTTCTTATCCTCGGAGCCCTCGCCGTTTACTTCGGCATGGATGCCGTCTGGCGCATCACGCTGGCCGTCGGCATGGTGCTCTTCGGAATCTTTTGCGCCGTTGTTGGCATCATGGCCTCGCGCAAGGTCGGCACGGCACAAAAGCTCTATGATTCTTATCCGCTAGCCCCGGCCGTGGTAGCGGAGGTTAACGAGCGTGACATGGTCCTCATGGCCTTGGTGAACACCAATGTTGACCCGAAGGCGCCGCCGCGGTGGGGCGCATGTCTGCGCACGGTCACGAGCATTCCAGGCATCAAGCGCACCGTGGGCACCAAGGTCCCGGTGGCCGCGGTCTCCGGCCAGCGCAGCTCAAGCGATAAAGACCACTGGCAGCAGATCACCCCGATGCCGATTGCCTGGGGCACCCCGGATGCGGAAACCGTGACGATTGCCCGCAAGTCCATTCCGGAGGATCAGTGGCAGCGCCTCGAGCGCGCACGCAAGCGTCTTTCTGATGTGAAGGCTACGAAATACGATCTGTTGGTGCTTTAAATGACTGTTCACAGGCTTCAAGAATTTGACGAAACCATCTTTGCCACGATGACCGCGCTTGCCGTGGAGCATGACGCGGTGAACTTGGGCCAGGGTTTCCCCGATAGCGATGGCCCACGGCGCATGCTGGAGATTGCCCAGGAGAATATCGCCGGCGGCAATAACCAATACGCTCCCCTGCGCGGGGTCCCAGCACTGGTCGACGCCATCGCAGAGACCTACTCCGTGCCGCAGGATCACGTCGTGGTCACCGCCGGTGCTACCGAGGCCATCACCGCAACAGTTTTGGGCCTCGTGGAGCCCGGCCAGGAGGTCATCGTCCTCGAGCCTTTTTACGACGCCTATATCGCCGCCATCGCGCTTGCCGACGCCACCCGCATCCCCGTCCCTTTAAAGGAATCCGGCAACAGCTGGGACATCGACGTTGCTGCGGTTCGTGCTGCCGTGACGGACAAGACCGCCATGGTCATCATCAATACCCCGCACAACCCAACCGGTTCGGTCTTCTCCCGCAAGGCACTCACCGAGCTTGCCGAGCTCTGCGTGGAGAAAGACCTCCTCGTGTTAGCCGATGAAGTCTACGAAAACCTCACCTTCGGCACCGCCGAGCACGTCAGCATCGCCTCCCTGCCGGGGATGGCCGAGCGCACCGTCACGGTGTCTTCTGCCGCCAAGTCCTTCAACTGCACTGGGTGGAAGACCGGCTGGGCCATTGCGGAGCCTAAGCTTCTCGACGGTGTCATCAAAGCCAAGCAGTTCACCACCTTCGTCTCCACCACGCCCTTCCAGCCCGCCGTGGCGCATGCCCTGCGTTATGAACAAGAATGGCTGGACGGCATGGTGTCTGAGCTTGCAGAGTGCCGCGGCATCCTAGTGGAAGGGCTAGAACAGTTGGGCTTCCACGTCCACGACACCGGCGGCACCTACTACGTGGTTGCCGATATCTCCCCCACCGGAATGACCGGCGTGGACTTCTGCATGCAGCTGCCCGCAACAAAGGGCGTGGCAGCCATCCCGCTGGCCGCCTTCACGGACAACCCAGAGCCGTGGAAGTCCAAGGTTCGCTTTGCCTTCTGCAAGCGTCCGGAGATCATCCGCGAAGCGGTGCGCCGTCTGATGCACAATTGCTAGAAAAGCTCTCCGGGGCTGTATCACCAGCATCCCCGACCGGAACGGGGCAAACTCTGTATTGTGGCTCACATGTCACAGCAACATTATGAATACGGCTTTGGCTCTCCCACAGAGAGATTCGAGCTGGCGGTACGCCATTCATTCGTCACAGACCCAACCATCAAAGAGCAGAACGTCGAATCCATTACCTTCTTCGCCGTCTGGCAAAAGGACGCCGGCTTTATCTACGTCAATGTCGCTGAAATCACGGGTGCACCGCCCTTTGACAGGGTTCTGCGTTATAGCGAAGCGCACGAACGCATTCACCAGAATCTGTTGCTAGACCTCTTTCCGCCCAACTTTGCGGGTGAACTGCATGGCCTGCAGCAAGCACAGGAGGCTTTCAACGCCAGCAACATCGTGGCAACGTTGCTGGTCGTGCGCTATGACTACAAGCTGGATAGCTTTACGTATGACCGGAAAGACTACCCCGACCACTACACTCCGCCGAGTAACCTCGAGGAGCTCTCTCCCATTGCACAGGATTTGAAAGACCAGAGCCACAAGAACGCACAATCTGGCCAGTTCTCCTACCCGGCTTTGGACTACGCCATACCACCCGCAGCCTATGGGAATGGCACCAACGGCGACGATGGTGGATTAATCAAGCAACTCATCAACGACGTCAAACCATCCATTCAGCTTTTCAACCAGACCACCAGTGGAGACTGGGACGGTTTCGCCATGAACTTTGTCGTGCGCAAGGCAACGGGAGGTACCTCCCTCCGCCAAGTTGATGCGATCTTCTGCTGGAATAACGGCAGCTATCGCATCGCCCCTATCCCTCGCCGCGAGGTCCACAACAGTGCAGTTGCGCTCATCGAGCAACAGTCCTACGGGCAAGAATTCGAACTAGCGGTCATCCGCCTCAAATACCGTCAAGAGGACGGCTTTGCACTGAGAATCGAGTGGAACGGTGAGGCTATCCCATTTGTAGGCTCTCCGCTGAACAGCAAGAGCTTAGTCCATAACGAATGGCCCTTGTAATGGGAGTCCGCGGCGATACGACCTAGTTGCTGCTCGCGTTTTGGAAAACGCCCGAAGGCCCTAGACATCACACGACGTCTAGGGCCTTCAGGCTTGTTGTATTGAGTTGTTTGTTGTTGTTTGGTGTCGGCGGTTTCTTACTCTCCCACAACCTCCCGGTTGCAGTACCATCAGCGTTAGCAGGCTTAGCTTCCGGGTTCGGAATGGGTACCGGGCGTTTCCCTGCTGCTATAGGCCACCGACAAACACTTAGGGCAACGTCTGGTTGCTGGTGTTGTGTCAGATACTGTGTAGTGGACGCGAACACGGCAGTGATTATTGTTTATCGTGTTTTGTTGTTGACACACCCTAAAGAATGAGTGTGTGTGTTTGTTTTGGTCTATTAGTACCA
>NZ_KV805219.1:0-331 GCF_001811565.1 Corynebacterium sp. HMSC078A10
CTTCAAGCGGAACTGCCAACAACGTAATGGGGCGATTACTTGAGAGGGCTAGCTGGTTTTATGGGAAGCGGGCATTTGTTCGATATCGCATTTCTTCTTCTAGGTATAGGGTCTAGCTATGTAATGTTATGTCCATAGGGTTTTTGGACATGGAGTCCGGTGTCTTTTTGGACACGGAATCCATGGAGGTCTTGGACACTTCTAGCGGTTTATGGTTGTTGCCTGCGTTTGGGCCGGGGTTTGGATAGTTTCGGGTTCATCCGTGGTGGTTGGCGGTGTTTCATTCCTTCAACGAGGTTGATGTTGATCTGGCCACCTGGTGGCCTGTGGC
>NZ_KV805219.1:591-1019 GCF_001811565.1 Corynebacterium sp. HMSC078A10
TCGTGTGAAGTTGCCGCTTCCGCGGGGCCGTTGAGCTTTTCGGATACTGCTTGTGGGTTGTGTGCTTGGTTATAGGCGACTATGCGGGCCCAGACCTGCTCGGGATCGAGTGGATGCTGAGGTGATGGTGCTTTGGGGAAGGTATCGAAAGCTTGGCGTGGGGTGATGTGCATTTTGCCGATAAGCAGTGATTGGTGCCGTCGTCGTTCGTTGTAGACCTGGCGGTATTCAGCCAGATATGTGTTGACCTCAGCAAGGCTGACTGGGTGGCGTGCATCGAGGAACTGGGTCAACGTGCGGTGAGAGCGCTCGTCTTTTCCCTGGGTTGTCGGGGCGAAACCAGCAATAGCAAGAACACCTTGGCTGGCGAGCCAGGTTTCAGTAGCAGAGAGAAAGCCACGGTGGTAGGTGGCGAACGCATCGCCATT
>NZ_KV805219.1:1119-1472 GCF_001811565.1 Corynebacterium sp. HMSC078A10
GCATCATCGATAATCTGGTAAATCGTGACATGTGTGTGGGCATGGTCAAAGAGGCGATAGACTAGTCCATCGATTTGCCAGAGTTCACCGACGCGATCACGGGCGAAGCGCTTATAGGAGCTGCGTGGCCGTTTGCGGGCATTGGCATCAACAAATCCCAGTTCATGCAGCCACGAGGCGATTGTAGAACGCGATGGGGTGTAATCTGCGCCTACAGTGTCGAACAAAAAGTAGTAGATCGACCAAGGCCCATAATCCAAGCCTTGCTCCATTAACTGTTGTCTGGCGTGGACGACTGCGATTTTATCGGCCTCGTCAAACTTCTTAATCGGATTCTTCGGGGCAGTCGAATC
>NZ_KV805220.1:0-384 GCF_001811565.1 Corynebacterium sp. HMSC078A10
ATGCCGCATGATAAAACCCGGGACTTAACCGGCGAGGTAGCCGAAGCAGACGGCTACCAACCGGGCCTGATTATGCGCAAACACGTCGAAGGCCGCGACGGGACCTGCCGGGTCGGCGGGTGTGAAGAGCCAGCCTTTCTTACCCAGCTTGACCACCGGCACAACTGGGCTGAAGGCGGGCCAACACACCCGAAGAACCTGGCATGCTTATGCCAAGGACACCACAACATGAAAACCGATGGCACCTTAAAATACCTGCTGGACCCCTACAGTGGGGATGTTATCTGGCTTTTCGCCGACGGTACCTGGACCATCAACGAAGCAGAAGGCCCCCTGGCACCCAAGCAAAAACGGTGGGCGCAAACAGTCGCCCAACACATCACC
>NZ_KV805221.1:0-2721 GCF_001811565.1 Corynebacterium sp. HMSC078A10
ACAGTGACCTTATCCGTCACAACAGAAGCATCAGTGGTCGGGGTCGGAGCCTTTTCGGAGTCGTTGTCGTCACGATCCTTCGCGTGATCCTTAACCGGAACCTCGACCTCAACCTTGCCACCCGGCAGATCCGGATCCTCAACGGTCACCGTGATCGGACCATCAACATCCTTACCCGGAGTAACGATGACCTTGCCGTCCTCGTCAATCTTGACCGGGACGTCCTTGCCATCCTCATCCTTAGCGGAAATCTTGGTGTCGTCGTCCTTGTTCTCAACCTTGATACCAGAATCCTGCGGATCATCAGTCGGATCAACAGTCTTCACATCGGAATCATCAACCTTGGTCGGCTTCTTGGCGTCCTCTCCGACCTTGATCGGGGCCTTAGCACCGTTGGAGGTGCCATCGGCGTAGGTCACGCGCACCAGGATGTCTTCAATCTGGCCCGGTTTGAGCTCCTTACCGTCGCTTCCGTTTTTGCCCGGAGTGACGGTGATTTCACCCTTCTCGTTGATGGAGGCCTTCCAGCCTTCCGGCAGAGCCTCCTCGAGGATCTCATACTTGGCGCCCTTGAGGCGCTCGTCATCAGAAGCAATCGGCTCGCCAGTCTCCTGGTCAACAAATTTGGGAGGCTTGGTCGTCTCCGGCTTGCCGACCTGGGCCTGAGTGACGTCATACTTCGGGGTGACCTCGCTCGCAGTGCCGGTGACGGCGGTGAAGGAGTCGGAGGCCAGCGGGATACGAGCGCCACGCTCGTCTAGGCCGTACAAGGTGGCGGTGTAGACCGTCGTCTTTTCGAGGTTCTCTGGAACCTGGATCTCGCAGTTCGGCAGGGAACCGTCGGACTTGGCGGGGATGCCCTTACCTTCGCCAGAGGGAAGGAGGTTGCCAGCCGGGTCAACACCCTTGCAGGAATTGATGACGTTGCCGTCACCGTCGCGCCACTCAACCTCGTAGCGGGCATTCATGTCCGCCGCCGGCAGGCTCTTGGTAAAGGCGTGGGTCTTATCGCCCGGGCGAGCGAAGTTGGTCAGGGAGTCGTACTTCTCAACGCCGAAGTTGATCTTGTTCGGGAATAAGGCCATGTCCCACTGCTGCACGTTGTAATTAGGAGTCAGCAGCGCGGCCTGCATGCCACGCATATCGAACTGGTTGGCAGCCACATTGTTGGCAATGTTGGACACGCCCCAGGCACCTGCAGTCAGGCCCTGCCAGACGTTGCCGCGCCATGCACCCATGTTGGACGTGCCGGTGGGCAGATCGGGGGTGTCAATGAACATCCAGTCCCAGTTCACATGCTTCTGATCACCACGCAAACTAGCACGGTTATCGCTGAAGTAACCCTCAGAAGAAGTAGGAGCAACGGTACCAACCTTGTCTGCAGGAACCTTACCGCCGTTCCCAGGACGGGTACCATAGGTGCCGTTGAACTGCAGACGGTACTCACCATTGCCATTGGTTTCGGTGACGACCTTCTCCGCAATCCAGTCCGGGTTGGACTTGATCTGCTGGTTGATCCACGCCTGCAGCTTCAACTCGTCCTGTACGTCCCAGCGAGCGCCACGCAGCGAGTGGTCCTGGAACTCAGATCCCTTGTTCTCCTTAGCGTACTTCTCAATCTCGACAACAGCCTTGTCGGACAGATAGGCGCCAACAACCTTAACGCCCTTAACCTTGCGATCGCCGGAAGGACCGGCGATTTCTTTCTGTCCAAGCTTGCCCAGGCCTTGGTTCAGGTTCCAATACGCCTGGCCGTAGACGGCGCCACCATTACTCGACTTCATGGCGAGTTCTTCGTCGGTGACCTTGCGCCAACCGGACTCGTCACCGAGCATCTCCTTAGCGTCAGCGCGACGCACAAACAGCTGGTGCGCACCGGCCACCGTGCCCTTGGCAGAACTCCAGCCGGCACCACCCGTAGAGTCCGTTACGCTACCGTCCGGCATGATTCGCTCGCCGTAGCCACGAACCATCTCATACTGGTCACGGTCGTAGCCGTCGACCCAAATCTTCACCTTTTGACCGCGGCCACCAGCAGCAACGTTGTAGTTTGCCTTGAACTCGCGGTAGCTACCCTTGGAATCCAGGTACGGCCGCATGTTAATGGAGAACGTGCCATCCTCATTCACCGTGGTCTTGTACACCGGAGAGGCCACACTCGGATCGCCACCCGTGGTGGACTTGTTGGGCTTTTCAAACCACTGCGCATACACGGTGGCACCCTTGAAGTTCTCACCTGCAGTCAAGTTCGCGGCCGGCAGCGCCTTGCCGTAGCCAGCAGCCACGCCACCATTCGAAGCAGTGTTACCGTTAGAATCACCCGGGTACTGGTCGTAGAACAGCACAGAACCGCTGATGGTCTGTTTGCCCTCGTAAATGCCGGGAGAGTAGATGGCGCCGTATGGGTCCGCAGCTTCGGTTGCATCCTGGGCAGTGCCCGCCTCCTGAGCCTGCGCAACAGCAGCAAACGGAGCCGGAGCTGCCACAGCATGAACGAACGGACCAACCATAGCCACCGACAAAGCGGCGGCAGCAATGGTGGTACCGCGACGACGAGCGGAACCGTTGAAACTCTTCAAGTTCATGAAGAATCCTTTCATGAGAACAATTAGGGAATGGGTCAACTGCTGCCCTAGGTCAGATTTCGAAGCCTCTTAAGCGTTCCTGAAGGCAGACTGGACTCAAGCTGAGACGTTACCCCCCCCCCCCCCCCCCCCCCCC
>NZ_KV805221.1:2821-25008 GCF_001811565.1 Corynebacterium sp. HMSC078A10
CCCCGCCACTCTCCGCAAGAGCTAATTTCGCCGGCAGTTAACGGTGTCCATGCATGTCACGGAGTTTCCGTAGGTAGAACTCTGTAAAGCTGCAGGCCACAGTCGGCTCCCATGTTCATAACGTTCACAGGTTTATTTAGGTTCGTAATTTGGGCCGCACATAAGTTACCCCCATCAAGGCTCCCATGGAGGGGGCTTGACGGGGGTATCAACCTGAGGTTGAATCTAAGAAGTTTTATAGAACGCCGACCGCACCGCCATGGCAAGAAGGTAGGACACCGGTGCCACGGTCACAACGGTGACGAGTAGCTGAATGACTTCGGCGCGGAATTGGAGCGCGGCAGTCCCTGGAGCGAGGTCGTGGGTGGTGAAGGTTGCGATTCCGGTAACGACCACCGCGGCAGCGCCGGACAGTGCGCCGGTAAGAATGGTGAAGCGCTTGTATTTGAAGGCGAGGAAGGCTGCCTCCATTGCCAGGGCGGTAAGGAGGATTGTTGGCCAGCTCAGCTGCTCAAAGCTCCCAACCAGCGCACGGCACAAAATGACGGTCATGACATACCCCACGAACGCCGCACCCGGCTTGCGTGTGGTCAAGGCCGCGCACAGGGCACCCATAAACTGCAGCACCCATAACGCAGAGAGCAGAGCCATAAGGTTGTCCCAACCGAGGGGAATGCCCTCCCCCGTCGCCGCTCGCTGAAAAACGGCGGCTTTTCCCCACAGCAGAAGTGCGCCCATGAGGGAGAAAGCCATGACCACAACGGCGTCAATGCCTGTCCACGTCTTAGTTTTTTCGGCAGTCACAGCCGTGGATGAATTCGTATCCTTGGAGCTCTTGTTGGCGTGGGTCATAGGTTAGGGCCCTTCTTGACAGGAGTGCTGGTGATCTACTGTGTCGTTGGCACTATTCTAAGCAAAGCCAAATAATCCCGCAGTCCAAAAAGACCCGCACCTCTTCCCCACCAGCGTGTGGCGGGGTGAAGTGCGGGTCTTGGTTTCCCTTTGCCGTTAAGGGGCTAAGGACTAGGTCCTAGAAGGTGTAGTCCTCCTCCAGCGGGACGGAAGCGCCGGTGAACTCACCGAAGCCATCGTCGCCGTAGATGGAATCACCGTAGGTCGGGATGGAGTACGCAGCATTGCGTGCGGCCTCAGTCGGCTTGACGCTGATGTTGCGGTAGCGGGAAATACCCGTACCGGCCGGGATCAGCTTACCGATGATGACGTTCTCCTTCAGACCAATGAGCTGATCCGAGCGCTTGTTGATGGCGGCGTCGGTAAGCACGCGCGTGGTCTCCTGGAAGGAGGCCGCGGAAAGCCAGGACTCGGTAGCCAGGGAGGCCTTGGTGATACCCATGATCTCACTGCGCAGCTGAGCCGGCTGGCCGCCCTCAGCAACCTGAGTGGCGTTAACCTGCTTGGCCTCAGAGAGGTCAATGAGGTTGCCCGGGAGCAGGTCGGTGGTACCGGCGTCGATGACGGTACCGCGACGCAGCATCTGGCGGATGATGATCTCGATGTGCTTGTCGTGGATAGCCACACCCTGTGCACGGTAGACGGCCTGAACCTCGTCGATGAGGTGCTTCTCCACACCGCGGCGGCCGAGGACCTCAAGCACGTCGTGCGGGTCAGCCGCACCGCGCATGAGGCGGTCACCGGTGGTGACGTGGTCGCCGTCGCGCAGCGAGCGCTCGATCATGGCGTCCGGGTTGGACTCCATCGGGCGGCGGACCTGAGCCAGGCCCTGACGCTTCGACAGCTTCTCGTAGACCACGTTGTCGGAACCGTCATCCGGGGTGATGGTCAGCGTCCAGAAGTTGCCCTCATCGGACAGGGACACGGTGCCGTCGACGGAGGCGATAGGAGCGCGGTTCTTCGGGTTACGGGCCTCGAAGAGCTCCTGAACACGCGGCAGACCGCCGGTAATATCGCCACCGACACCACCCTGGTGGAAGGTACGCATGGTCAGCTGGGTACCCGGCTCACCAATGGACTGTGCGGCCACGATGCCGACTGCCTCGCCGATATCGACGAGCTTGCCGGAGGCCATGGACTTGCCGTAGCACTTGGCACATACACCGGCCGGGGTCTGGCAGGTCAGCACGGAGCGGACCTTGATCTCCAGAACACCAGCGTTGACGATCTTGCGGCTGAGCTCCTCGGTCAGGTCAGCGCCGGCCTCGGCGATAACCTCACCGTTTTCATCCTTGACGTCATTAGCCACGACGCGGCCGGATGCGGAGGTCTCCCACAGCTCGTGCAGGTCGTAGGAGCCTTCGGCCACCTCGACACCGAGCGGGACGCGCACGCCCTGGCGGGTGCCACAGTCCTCTTCGCGGACGATGACGTCCTGCGCCACGTCCACCAGACGACGGGTGAGGTAGCCGGAGTCAGCGGTACGCAGAGCGGTATCCGCCAGACCCTTACGGGAACCGTGCGAGTTGTTGAAGTACTCCAGAACCGACAGGCCCTCGCGGAAGGAGGTCTTAATCGGACGGGTGATGTAGTCACCCTTGGAGTTCACAACCATGCCCTTCATACCGGCCAGGGTCCAGATCTGACGCATGTTACCGGCAGCACCGGACTTCACGATCATTGGAATCGGGTTGTCGTCGGGGTACAGCTCCTCGACGGCGTTACCCACGGTGTCCGTGGCGTCCTTCCACAGCTCCACCAGGCGGTCGTAGCGCTCGCGTTCGGTCAGGGCACCCTGCTCCCAGTACTTGCGCTCGATGCGCTCTGCTTCCTTCTCATAAGACTCGAGAACCTCGGTCTTGTTCGGCAGAACCAGAACGTCGTGCATGGTGATGGTCACGCCGGAACGGGTGGCCCAGTAGAAGCCCGCGTCCTTCATCTTGTCCAGAACCTGGGCAACGGTGATCATCGGGTACTTGGCAGCGAGGTCATTAATGACGTCACCCAGCAGCATCTTGTTGCCAGCGCCGCCTTTACGGACCATGACGCCCTCAAGGTACGGGTAGTTCCACGGCAGCAGGTCGTTGAACATGATGCGGCCCAGGGTGGTCTCAGCGAGCCAAGCCTGGCCCTTCTGCCAACCATCCGGGAACTGCTCTGCCTCGATGTCTGACGGCGGACGCAGGTGAGAGATGCGCACCTTGATCGGGGCCTGCAGGCCCAGAACGCCGCGGTCACGGGCCATGATGGCCTCCGCGTAAGAGGAGTACACGCCCTGCTCCGGGCGGTCCTCGGTGGCGGGCTGGTAACGGCCCTCGCCACCGATCTCGTCCTCACCCTTATCCATGGTGAGGTAGTACAGGCCGGTAACCATATCCAGGCGCGGCATAGCCAGCGGCTTACCGGAGGCCGGAGACAGAATGTTGTTGGAAGCCAGCATCAGCACGCGGGCCTCAGCCTGTGCCTCGGCGGACAGCGGCAGGTGGACTGCCATCTGGTCACCGTCGAAGTCAGCGTTGAAAGCCTCACAAGCCAGCGGATGCAGCTGGATGGCCTTACCTTCGACGAGCTTCGGCTCGAAGGCCTGGATACCCAGGCGGTGCAGGGTAGGTGCACGGTTCAGCATCACCGGGTGCTCGGAAATGGCCTCTTCGAGGACGTCCCACACCTCAGGGCGCTGGCGCTCTACCATGCGCTTAGCGGACTTGATGTTCTGCGCGTAGTCGTTCTCTACCAGGCGCTTCATGACGAAGGGCTTGAACAGCTCCAGAGCCATGAGCTTCGGCAGACCACACTCGTGCAGCTTGAGCTGCGGACCAACGATAATCACGGAACGGCCGGAGTAGTCCACGCGCTTACCCAGCAGGTTCTGGCGGAAGCGGCCCTGCTTACCCTTGAGCAGGTCAGACAGGGACTTCAGCGGGCGGTTACCCGGGCCGGTGACCGGACGGCCGCGGCGGCCGTTGTCGAAGAGCGCGTCAACGGACTCCTGCAGCATGCGCTTCTCGTTGTTCACGATGATCTCGGGAGCGCCGAGGTCGATCATGCGCTTGAGGCGGTTGTTGCGGTTGATCACGCGACGGTAGAGGTCGTTGAGGTCGGAGGTGGCGAAGCGGCCGCCGTCCAGCTGCACCATCGGGCGCAGCTCCGGCGGGATCACCGGGATAGCATCCAGGACCATGCCGGCCGGGTCGTTGCCCGAGCGCAGGAAGGCTGCAACAACCTTCAGGCGCTTGAGGGCACGCATCTTCTTCTGGCCCTTGCCGTTGTTGATGATCTCCTTGAGCTCCTCGGCCTCAGCCTCGAGGTCGAAGTTGCGGATGAGGGTCTGGATAGCCTCTGCACCCATGCCGCCGGTGAAGTAATCCTCGTAGCGGTCAACCAGCTCTTCGTAGATGGTCTCATCGATGATCATCTGCTTCGGAGCCAGCTTGATGAAGGTGTTCCAGATTTCATCGAGGCGAGCGACCTCACGCTCACCGCGCTCGCGGATGTGCTGCATCTCCTTGTCGGCAGCGTTCTGGACCTTGCGGCGGGCGTCGGCCTTAGCGCCGGCGGCCTCCAGCTCGGCCAGATCCTGCTCGAGCTTGGCAGCGCGCTCAGCGATCTCTGCCTCGACGTCATCCTCCACGTCCTTCTTCTCCAGCAGCATTTCTGCTTCCAGAGTGGACTGGTCATTGTGGCGAGCTTCCTCGTCCACGGAGGTGATGATGTTGGCGGCGAAGTAAATGATGCGCTCAAGGTCCTTCGGAGCTAGGTCCAGCAGGTAGCCCAGGCGGGAAGGAACGCCCTTGAAGTACCAGATGTGGGTAACCGGCGCGGCCAGCTCGATGTGGCCCATGCGCTCACGGCGCACCTTGGACTTGGTCACCTCGACGCCACAGCGCTCACAGATGATGCCCTTGTAGCGCACGCGCTTGTACTTACCGCAGGCGCACTCCCAGTCACGGGTCGGGCCGAAGATGCGCTCACAGAAGAGGCCGTCCTTCTCCGGCTTCAGGGTGCGGTAGTTAATGGTTTCGGGTTTCTTGACCTCGCCCTTGGACCAGCGACGGATGTCCTCTGCGGTGGCCAGCCCGATGCGGAGCTCGTCGAAGAGATTTACGTCAAACACGTAATGTCTCCCTTTCATCCCCCGTCAGGGGGAAGTTGATGGCTTTGTATGTAGGTGGTGTTTCGTTATGCCCGCCGCAGCTGAGGCGGCGGACCAAGAAGCTAGGCGATGTCTGCGTCGGAGCGCTCGTCGCGGGACAGGTTAATGCCCAGGGACGGAGCGCCGTCCATGTCATCATCGTCGGAGCCGGACAGTTCCATCGGGGTGCCGTCGGTGGAGAGAACCTCCACGTTCAGGCAGAGGGACTGCAACTCCTTGAGGAGGACCTTGAAGGACTCCGGGATGCCCGGATCCGGGATGTTGTCACCCTTGACAATGGCCTCGTAGACCTTGACGCGGCCGACCACGTCATCGGACTTGATGGTCAACAGCTCCTGCAGGGTGTAGGCGGCGCCGTATGCCTGCATTGCCCACACCTCCATCTCACCGAAGCGCTGGCCACCGAACTGCGCCTTACCACCCAGCGGCTGCTGGGTAATCATGGAGTACGGACCGGTGGAGCGGGCGTGAATCTTCTCGTCGACGAGGTGGTGCAGCTTGAGCATGTACATGTAGCCGACAGAAACCGGGTACATGTACGGCTCACCGGAGCGGCCGTCGAAGAGGCGGGCCTTGCCGTGCTCATCCACCATGACGTCACCATCGCGGTTCGGCTTGGAGGAGGCCAACAGGCGAGAGATCTCCTCGTTGGTGGCACCGTCGAAGACCGGGGTTGCGGTGAGAGACTCTGGCGGGACGTCGTAAAGCTCTTCCGGCAGGGTCTTGAGCAGCTCGGCGTTGGCCGGGTCCTCGGTGTCGATCTTCCAACCGGCGTGTGCCAGCCAGCCGAGGTGAACCTCGAGAACCTGGCCGATGTTCATACGACGCGGCACACCGTGGGTGTTCAGGATGATGTCCACCGGGGTGCCATCCTCCATGAACGGCATATCCTCCGGCGGGAGAATCTTGCCCACAACGCCCTTGTTGCCGTGGCGACCGGCGAGCTTATCGCCATCCTGGATCTTGCGCTTCTGAGCCACGTAGACGCGGATCATTTCGTTGACGCCCGGGGCCAGATCGTCGTCATCTTCGCGGGAGAAGCGGGAAACGCCGATGACCTTACCGGTCTCACCGTGCGGCACCTTCATGGAGGTATCGCGCACCTCGCGGGCCTTCTCACCGAAGATGGCGCGCAGCAGGCGCTCCTCCGGGGTCAGCTCGGTCTCACCCTTCGGGGTTACCTTACCGACGAGGATGTCGCCCGCGCGGACGTCGGCACCGATGCGGACGATGCCGCGCTCGTCGAGGTCACGCAGAACGTCATCGGAGACGTTCGGGATCTCGCGGGTGATCTCCTCCGGGCCCAGCTTGGTATCGCGAGCATCGATCTCGTGCTCCTCGATGTGGATCGAGGTGAGGATGTCCTCCTCCACGATGCGCTGGTTGAGGATGATGGCGTCCTCGTAGTTGTGGCCTTCCCACGGCATGAAGGCAACCAGCAGGTTGCGGCCGAGGGACATCTCACCGTTGTGGGTACCGGGGCCGTCTGCAAGCACCTGGCCCGCCTCGACGCGCTCGCCCAGGGACACCAGCGGGGTCTGGTTGTAGTTGGTGTTCTGGTTGGTGCGCTCGAACTTGCGCAGCATGTAGGTATCGCGCTGGCCCTCGTCATCCATGATGGTGATGAGGTCCGCGGTGACGTTCTCCACCACGCCCGCCTTCGGGGTGATGATGAGGTCACCAGCATCGTAGGCAGCGCGCTGCTCCATACCGGTGCCCACGTACGGGGCCTCGGAGCGCACCAGCGGCACGGCCTGGCGCTGCATGTTCGCGCCCATGAGGGCACGGTTAGCATCGTCGTGCTCGAGGAACGGAATCATGGCGGTAGCCACGGAGACCATCTGGCGCGGGGAAACGTCAACGTAGTCAACGCCGGCGGCATCGGTCACGCCGATATCGCCGTCCTTGAGGCGGACCTCGATGCGGTCGCCGGTCAGGGTGCCATCGGCATCCTTCTCAACCTCAGCCTGCGCAATGGCGAAGCGATCCTCTTCATCGGCGGTGAGGTACTCCACCTGGTCGGTGACCTTGCCGTCCACAACCTTGCGGTACGGGGTCTCGATGAAGCCGAAAGCGTTCACGCGAGCGTAGGAAGCCAGCGAGCCGATCAGGCCAATGTTCGGGCCTTCCGGGGTCTCAATCGGGCACATGCGGCCGTAGTGCGAAGCGTGAACGTCTCGCACCTCAATGCCGGCGCGCTCACGGGACAGACCGCCCGGGCCCAGCGCAGACAGGCGGCGCTTGTGGGTCAGGCCGGACAGGGAGTTGTTCTGGTCCATGAACTGCGAGAGCTGGGAGGTACCGAAGAACTCGCGGATGGCAGCAGAAACCGGGCGAACGTTAATCAGGGAGGTCGGGGTAATCGACTCTGCATCCTGGGTAGTCATGCGCTCGCGGACGACGCGTTCCATGCGGGACAGGCCCACGCGGACCTGGTTCTGAATGAGCTCGCCGACGGTGCGCAGACGACGGTTACCAAAGTGGTCAATGTCGTCGGTGTGGATGGAAATCATCTCACCGTTCGGGGCCTTCATCTCACGCTCGCCGGCGTGCAGGCGCACGAGGTACTCGAGGGTGACGGCGATGTCTTCCTCGGTCAGGGTCATCAGACCGTCGTGGTCTCCGCCCAGGCCGAGCTTGCGGTTGACCTTGTAGCGGCCCACCTTGGCCAGGTCATAGCGCTTGGCGCGGAAGAAGGAGTTATCCAGCAGTGCCTGCGCGAGGTCACGCGTGGGCTGCTCGCCCGGGCGCTGCTTGCGGTAGATCTCCAGCAGAGCCTCATCGGTGTTGGCCACGCCATCGGACTCGAGGGTGGACATCATGAGCTCGGAGAAACCGAAGCGCTCCTTAATCTGCTCCTCGGTCCAACCCAGGGCCTTGAGCAGCACGGTCACCGGCTGGCGGCGCTTGCGGTCGATACGAACGCCGACGGTGTCGCGCTTGTCGACGTCAAACTCCAACCATGCACCGCGGGAAGGAATGACCTTCACGGAGTGTAGAGGGCGCTCGGTGGACTTGTCGATGGTCTGGTCGAAGTAGACACCCGGGGAACGCACGAGCTGCGAGACAATAACGCGCTCGGTGCCGTTGACGATGAAGGTGCCCTTCTCGGTCATCATCGGGAAATCGCCGATGAAGACGGTCTGGGACTTAATCTCCTGGGTGTCGTTATTGATGAATTCTGCGGTGACGTACAGTGGCGCCGAGTAGTTGATGTCCTTCTCTTTGCACTCGTCCACGGTGTTCTTCACCGGCTCGAAGCGAGGCTCCGACAGGGACAGGGACATGTTGCCCGAGTAATCCTGGATCGGAGAAAGCTCCTCGAGGATATCCTCAAGGCCGCTCGTCACGCGTGCGTCTTCGCCGCGCTCTGCCTGCTCGCGCTCGCGCCACTCGGGGGTGCCGATGAGCCACGCGTAAGAATCGAGTTGTAGATCGAGGAGGCCCGGGACGGCGATAGGCTCGCTGATTTTAGCGAAGGAGTATCGCTTCGGGGCTCCAGGGATGTTGGCCACTGACTTGGTCTGGCGGGAGACTGCCAAGATGGGTCCTTCCAGTACCTCTGGCGGATTGCGGCCCCACCCTGGCCGGTGAGGTACAAAACCGCTGGTAGATTTAGCATTCGGTCTGCTGTGGAATGACTGGGTTTAGAATGCACAAAATCACCTTGTCAAGTCGGTTTTACCATCACCGCTCGAAAGGCTAAATGTGCACCAAAGATCCAGATTCCAGCGCAACGAAATAGCCTATAGCATAACGGCAGCCTTGTAAAGGCGAAACTCGCTATTGGCGTGTCGCTCCGGAGATCTGCACGCGCGGGCCTCTAGCACGCGCGGCTAGCGGGCGTGACGGCTGGCGGGGCGGCGGAAAGCGCCCAGCGCCCCGAGCAACACCAGAAGTGCGCCGATTCCGACGCCGCCCCAGCGCACCCACTGCCCCACAGCACTGCGCGGGAAGCGCTCAGCTTGCTGGAGCAACTCCGCGCGGGATTCTTCGTCGGTAGCACCTTGAAACGCGAACTGCACCTCGCGCTCGTTGCCCTCACGGTCAGCCCAGTAGTCCCGCACGTCAATGTCCAGGCCCACGACGAGCCCGGTGGCCTGATCTACAAAGAGGTCCCGCGTTGCAGCGTGGAAGAGGTAGCCCTGCTCGGTGGAGCCATCCTCATTGCTCAGCGTGGTGGTCGTGGTACCGGCGTAGAGGGTAGCCACGTTGGTGGGCTCAATCTCCTGGCGGTAGCGGTAGACCGTGCGGCCGTCGATGTCGAGGGATTCTTCGAAGACGGCGTCGGCCGCCTTGCGCAGGACCGGGTCGAAGACCGGATAGGTGGTTTGCTCGGCATCGGCGGGCAGCTTCAGCCAGTAGCCTTCGACCGGCACCTCCGCCGTGGGCGAGCCCATGGTGTGGGAGAGTGCTGCCGGACCCGTGGCCTCACCACTGAGGCGATCGACGGGATAGTTCCACACGCGGGCAAAGCTTAAGTCCTCTACGTTGCCCGTGCCGCCGCGGATGGCGGACTCCCCCACCCGCAGCGTTGCGGTGTCCTTATCCGCCGGATCCTGGATGTCCATGTTGAGCTGATAGGTCATCGGCCCCTCGTACTGCGTAACACCCTCCGCGGACAGCGCCTGCGCGGTGGCGTTCTCATCCTGCATCGTCCACGTGGTGTTCTCAATATCCAGCGGTAGGCGCGGGCTAAAGCTCAAGAAGCTCGACGCCGCCAGGCCGGCTGCTATCAGCGCAACGCCGAGGCCGAGCAGGAGGACGGAGAAGATGCGGGACTTGGGCAGCATGGTGGCTTATCCTACCGATTCGTTTGTTCAAAACACATTTCCCTGGAGGGTGCGTTTCAGATTTATGGGACTGCTTTGAGGGGCGGCTCCCACCTCGCATTGAGCTCGAATAAGCGAATTCTACGAACGAGAGTCAGCGTCTTTTTTGTGATTCCACGGAACGATGTCGCTGACATCGGTGGTCTGGCGAGCTTTCCACAGATCGTATTCCTCTTGGAGTCCGAGCCAGAACTCCGCAGAGTTTCCAAAATAGGCCGACAAACGCAAAGCCATATCGGCACTGATACCGAGCGTACCGCGAGTAATTTTAGAGACTTGAGAGCGAGTAGTGCCAATGTCGTTGGCCAGGCGATACTGGGTAATTCCGCAGGGTTTGAGGAATTCTAGGAGAAGGATTTCTCCGGGGTGCGGAACGGGAACAACATCAACATGAGTATGCGCGTCAGTGGTAGTCGATAAAGTCAACGTCAACAGCTCCTTCGGGTGTCCACTTGAATATGATGCGCCACTGCGAGTTGACGCGAATTGAGTAGTAGCTCTCAACCCCACGCCAATAGTGTCTCTCTTTGACCCTAGTGTCAAGACCTGACACGCAATCCTTAGAATCCGGGGCCGGACCCAACAAAACGGGAACAACCCCGCACCGCAAGAAAGCGGAACGGGGTTGTTGGTGCGCAGCGAGTGTGCTGTGCGGGAAAGCTGAGTAATTCAGGTGAATTACTTGAGCTCGACGGAAGCGCCAGCCTCTTCGAGCTTAGCCTTAGCAGCCTCAGCGTCATCCTTGGAAGCACCCTCGAGGATAGCCTTCGGAGCACCCTCAACGAGCTCCTTAGCTTCCTTCAGGCCCAGGCCGGAGACGATCTCGCGGACAGCCTTAATAACGCCGATCTTCTTAGCGCCAGCGTCGGTCAGAACGACGTCGAACTCGGTCTTCTCTTCCTCAGCGGCACCGCCGGCAGCCGGGGCACCAGCAGCAACAGCAGCAACCGGAGCAGCGGCCTCAACGTCGAAGACCTCCTCGAACTCCTTAACGAACTCGGAGAGCTCGATGAGGGTCATTTCCTTGAAAGCTTCAATGAGCTCGTCCTTGGTGAGCTTAGCCATGATTGGCATCCTTTCTCATTGTTCCTGGCCGCGCTAGGCAGCCAGATAAGTGTGTGTGTTTAAGTTGTGCGCCTGTAGTTGGCGTCTTAAGCTTCCGCAGCCTTCTTGTCCTGCAGGGCCGCAGCGGTGCGGACCATCTTGGTTGCAGGAGCGTTGAATACGGCGGCAGCCTTTGCCATAGAACCCTTCATGGCGCCAGCCAGCTTTGCGAGGGTGGTCTCGCGGTTGTCCAGCTTGGCGATGGCCTCAACCTGGTCGGCAGACAGAGCGTTGCCGTCCATGTAGCCACCCTTGATAACGAGTGCCTTGTTGTCATCAGCGAACTTGGTGATGACCTTCGCAGCATCCACTGCCTCGCCCTTGATGAACGCAATAGCGGTCGGGCCAGTCAGCTGCTCGTCAAGACCCTCGATGCCAGCTTCGTTGGCAGCGATCTTGAAAAGGGTGTTCTTGGCGACGGAGTACTCAACGTCAAAGCCGAGGTTGTTACGCAGCTCCTGGAGCTGACCCACGGTCAGGCCACGGTACTCGGTAAGCACGATGGAGTTTGCACCCTCGAGCTTTTCCTTCAGTGCCGCCAGGTCTGCGGTGTTCTTCGGGTTTGCCATTTTCTACTTCGCCTCCTTTCGAAACATCTCTTGTGTTTTCCGCCGGGGCCTTCCCTACTCCGCTTGCCCGATGGACAACCGAAATAACAAAAGCCCCGTGCAAGAGCACAGGGCGCGCGCGGAAATCCGCGCTTATTCGCAAAGTGTCTCCTGCGTGGGCCGCCCTCTAGGATGAGGAACCTTCGATCCGGGTGTCCGGATGACCGACGGTCTTCGGTGAACTTTGACTCGGCCTCAGGGGCCGTTCAAACTTCGCTAGGTACTTTACAACCCGACCTGCCACAACTCCAAATCGCTCCACTGGGAGTGTCCTACTCAGCCTCGTGTATGAGCATTTCTAGTCACTTCTAGTCACTGAGCACCCCACGCGGAACGATGACGGGGGCGTCGCTGCGCGGGTCCTCCCAGATCTCGACGTCGATGCCATAGGCGGCTGCCAGCACCTCTTTCCGCAACGCCTGGCGAGGACTCCCCTGCGCGAGAACCTCGCCGTTGTTCATGACCACCATGGTGTCGGAGTACTGGCCGGCCAACATAAGATCATGCAGCACGACGACGACCGTTTTCCCGGCGTCGGCTTGCTTGCGCACGAGCTGCAAAACGCTGATGGCATGGGCTGGATCAAGGAAGGTTGTGGGTTCGTCGAGAAGCAGCACTGGCGTGTCCTGCGCCAAGGCCAGCGCGAGCCAGACCCGCTGGCGCTGGCCGCCCGAGAGCGCCGCGATATCACGGTCGATGAAGTCCGTAATGCCAGTCTCCACGCAGGCCTGCGCGATGATGTCGCGGTCCTTCGCGGATAGGCCCCGACCGCGGCCCAGGTGCGGGTATCGGCCCCGTGCGACGAGCTCTCCCACTCGCAGCCCATCCGGCGCCGTCGGCTGCTGCGGAAGGAGCGCCACGTGGGCTGCTGCTTCTTTCGAGCTCATGGCGTGCACGTCCAACTCGCCGATGTGCACGCTCCCCTGGCGCGGGCGAAGAATCTTAGACAAGGTCTTCAGCAACGTGGACTTGCCGCAGCCATTCGGCCCAATGAGCGTGGTGATTTCGCCCGGACGGGCCACCAAGTCAACGCCCGACAGGATGTCTTCCCCGTCCTTATAGCCGGCATGAATACCGGCGGCCGTAATTACTCTGTCTTTCACTAGCTTTTATCCTCTCCGCCGCGCGGCATTCCACACCAAGATGACCAGGGCGCACCCTCCGATGATGGAGGAGACGGCACCCACCGGAGCGTCCATCGGCAACGCCCCAGCAATGACAGCGCATGCGCTCAACAAGGCAGCGCCAGCGGCACACGAAACCAGCGGCACAGGCGTGGGCGTCCGAGCAACAATGCGCC
Source organism: Corynebacterium sp. HMSC078A10 (assembly GCF_001811565.1). Lineage (NCBI taxonomy): Bacteria > Bacillati > Actinomycetota > Actinomycetes > Mycobacteriales > Corynebacteriaceae > Corynebacterium > Corynebacterium sp. HMSC078A10. The sequence goes on from NZ_KV805221.1 coordinate 15,731, forward strand.
CTACATGCGGGGCCAGAAGCGCGATGAAACCAATGGGACCGGCCACGGACACGGTCACCGCGCAGATACCCGTAGCTGCCACCAGCAGCAGCGCGCGTGTTCGCGTGATGTTGACCCCGAGGGAAAGGGCCGAAAGATCATCGTGTGCAAGGAGCGGCAACTCCCGAGCGCACCACAGGCCAAGCACCACGAAAGGAGTCAACCCCACAAGCAAAGGGAGAATGACCTCCATCCGCACAAAGCCCGTGGTTCCCGCCAGCCACAGCTGGGATTGCGCCGCGCGGAGGAGCTCGGCTGCGCGCAAGAGATACGCCACCAGCGCTTGGAACAACAAGGAGAGCGCGATTCCGACGATGACGATGCGGTTGCTCGTGCCGATTCCCCCAAGCGCCACCAGCAGGATGGCTGCCAGCACGGCTCCCAGCAGCGCGAGTCCGGCCCGCCACCAGAACATGGAGAGCCCGTCGGCAAGCAGCGGCCGAGAGAACACCGTTCCGAGGACCACCATGACGGACGCGCCGCCAGTCACGCCAAGAATGTCAGGCGAGGCCAACGGATTGCGCGACATTGATTGCGTCCATGACCCCGCTAGTCCGAGCGCGGCACCCACGATGAGGGTCGCTAGCGCTACGGGCATGCGCAGGTCCCAGACAACCCGAATCTCGCTTCGGCTTCCCCCGCCGTTGAGAATCTCGAGAACCTGCCCCGGGCTCAAGGCCACAGGGCCCTGTCCCAGCAGGAGGACATAGGAGCTTGCCGCGACCACAACAAAGAAACAGGTGGCTCCCCACATCCATGCCCGGCGCTGCCGCTCTTGGGAACGCAGATGCTTGGCGACGTCCCCCTTCACCCGCCCATTCATAGCTTGTGCTCCCCACGGTGTACGGCCCAAATGAGAAATGGTGCGCCCACAAAGGCCAAGACGATGGACATCTCCAGCTCAGAGGGGCCCGCGATGAGGCGGCCCAGAATATCCGCAGCGAGCACGGAGCAACCACCGAGCAACGCGGCAGGAGCAATCATCGCGGTAACTTCTGGCCCCGTAAACCGGCGCAGCAGATGGGGGATGGCAAACCCGACGAAGGCAATGGGACCTGTTGCCGCAGTTGCGCATCCTGCTAGAACAACGATGCTCAAGGCAGCGCCGCGCCGCGCCAGCGTGGGAGAACCGCCTAGAGCAACCGAGGATTCCTCCCCCATTGCCAGAAGATCGAGCGGTCGCGCCACGCGTGCGGCGATGATAAACCCGATGAGCAATCCGGCACCTGCGATGGCGACATCCTCTGGTCCCCGCCCAAACGTAGAGCCGATGGTCCACCGGCGCATGCTGTCGAGGACATCCGTGGAGTACAGGCCGATCAGCATGGCGCCAGAACTCAAGGCAGCAGCAACTCCTGCGCCCACTAGGACCAGCGTCAGGGGATCCTGAAACCGCCGGGATACACCCAGCACTAATGCTGTGGCCAGGCCGGCGCCTACGAGGGCGAGCGCGGTCCGCATACCGGTTGAGGTGGCGATACCTAGCGCCGTGCCGAGGGCAACCAGGAACGAAGCTCCCGCAGTAATACCAATGAAGCCCGGATCGGCCAGGGGATTTCTAGTCCAAGACTGAGCGATAACACCCGATACCGCGATTGCTGCTCCCGCGAAGTAGGCCACGAACGTGCGGGGGATACGCAAATCCCACACGATATTCTCGATATCTGCTTCGCCTCCGCGGAGGAGGGCAGAAAACAGATCAGGCAACGGGATAGCCCTCGAGCCCACCGCCAATGAGCACAGTAGAAGGAGGAGGGTCGACACCACTAGGGCCATGGTGAGCAGTGCACGGCTTCTCCCCCTCGAATCCAGCGCGACTGCCGTGCCACCGTGGCGCGCACCCGCAGCACCGTGGATAGCGTCAGCCTTCCTCGGTAGCGCGAGCACTTAGAGCTTCTCTTCGAACTTGTCGACGGCCCACGGAATAGTCAGCGGGTTCGGCATGCTCATCGCATTACCGGTGTCCGTGTCCAGGTAGCGAACGCGACCATCCTTAACAACGTCTAGGCCTTGGAACGTGGAATCCTTCTTCAGCTCATCGGCCGCGCCGTTGTAGTCCAAGACGAACAGGTAGTCCACGTCGTTGAGCTGGGAGTAGTTTTCTGGTGCGTAGTCCACGAAGAAGCTGGAACCATCGCCCTGCAGTTCCTGTGGGATCTCAAAGCCCAGGTTCTCAATGAACTGGCCGCGGCCGTCTTCTGCCGTGTAGAGACCCAGCTTCCCGTCATAGGGCATGACGATGGCTGCTCGCTTGCCCTCCAGCTCCGGGTGGGAGTCCCTGAACTGCTCAAAGGCGTCCTCCGCTTGGTCAATGAGCTTCTCGCCCTCCTCTTCCTTATCCACAGCAGCGGCGATGGTCTTGACCTGCTCCTCCCAGGGGATCTGCCAGTCCTCGAAACCTTCTGGCTTCACGGTCAGCGGGGCGATATCCTCGAGGGATTTCTTTGCCTCCTGGTCCACTGCCTGGTTCACGGCGATGATCTGCGTGGGATCCGAGGCAGTGACCTGTTCAAGAACCTCGGCCGTGAAACCGGAAGCGGTGTTATAGATGACCTCGGGCTGTGCATCTCCCAAAAGCTCCTTCGCCCACGGGCCAACTCCGGAGCCATCGCCGTCGCCTTGCGAACCCCACGGCGCCACAGCAACGGGAGTGATTCCGAGTGCGAGTACGGTATCGGCGTCACCCAGCCCCAGGCTGGCAACCCGCACCTCCTCAGCACTGCCTGCAGCGCCGTTGTCCTCGCCGCTTCCGCGCGAGCACCCCGTCAGAGCAATCGCTGCCGCCGAGACAATCGCGAGCACGGCTTTCGCGCGCCGATGGATAGCAACCATGGAATAAACCTTTCCTTCAATGGGAACGAGCGGACAAGCGTTCGCACCCCTAACCTATTTGAGGCTAGCCTAACCTCTGCTTTATCATGGATTCAAATTTCCCTTATACCTAGGAACAATTCCTTTGACGAATCACCGCTTATTACCCGTCACCCTCACGGGGAACACCCGCCTCAAGCCGCGGCTGCACCGCCTTACTTTTCACTCGCCCGCCTTCGGCTCCTACCCCCTAGCCGGGCCTGATGAGTATTTTGGCCTCCTCATGCCCCAGGACGGGCAGGAGTTTTTCCCCTTCCCAGTAGAGGATGCCAATGTGCGCGCCGCCGCCACTGGATTGCCCGACGACGTCCGCCCGGCATTGCGGTGGTACACAATTCGCAGGCTCAACCATAAAACCTGCACCATCGATGTCGATGTGGTGACCCATGGCGATAATGGCCCGGGCTCGCGGTGGATCCTTAAGGCCCAACCCGGGGATACCGCTGGACTTTATACCGGGCAAGCACGGTGGCAGGCCCCTAAGAAGTCACAGTTGCTACTCGCGGACGCCTCCGCTCTTCCAGCACTGTGGCACATCCTGGAGCACTACGAAGCCTCTTCACCGGAAACCTTGGACAGCGTCGACGTCGTTGCCATGATTGCGGACGACGATGAAATTGAAGACGGCTTTGAAAAGACGTGGCGCGGAAAGGTTCGCTCGCTCACCATGATTGTCGCTCCACACGACGAACACAGCGCACGCGCCGTTCAGCTTCTTAGTTCCCGTTTCTCCGCGGATACAGCGCCGGATTCGGTGTGGGTGTCCGGCGAAGGGGACCTGGCGAAAGCAGTGCGCTCGATAGCCGTGCATGACTGGGGTGTACCGCGCGAGGATGTCATCTGGTCCGTGTACTGGATGAAAGGCAAGCCGCGGCCTTAAAGCGGACTTCGCATGCATCTAATCCTTTTAACCGGCAGTGGATAGCCGGTGTATAACTCGGTGCGCTTCCACATGGTTCCCACCAGAAGGTTCCCGTCAAGAGGTTTCAGTCAGAAGGTTCACTTGCCCCCAAACGAACCTTCCTCGCTACCCCAGATGGTTTGTTTGCCCCCAAGAAAACCTTTTGACTAGAACCATCTACATCCAGCGTCCGCGTTTGCCCTAGGCCTGATGTATCTCCGCTTAAGTCCACGGCGTGGAGCACCTGACTTGGGACACACAGCACAACGCGGGTCCCGGTGAAATCCGGAACCCGCGTTGTAAGGGGTCTTGTCTATCAGACGGTTTCTCACGCCGCCCGCCCTGCAAGACTCAGGGTGTTCTCTCTATCTCTCATGCGCCTCTCTCAAACGCACAAGAATTAGTATGCAGCACTTTCCTTATAAGGCCATCGCACTTTACTGCCAATTACCTGTCAGTGAAACCCAGTCGCTTAACCTGCATATACGAAGGCTTTCCGATTGAGGCCATGGGCGGATGAACAACGCCACTCCTACCGCTGCTACCTAGTGTTATTCGGCGGTGAGATGGGATACTTCCGTACTGAATTGACCTAAGTCAGGAGGGCGTCCTACAAAAGGCATCTGACTACAGGCATCTGGTAAAAGGCGTCTTTGGGTCTAAAACGCCATCTGCAATGAGTAAAAGGCGTTTTCCGCCGTGAAAACGCCTTATGACTGATGCCTTTTATCAGACACCATTTGTCCGATGCCTCTAGCACGTCGATGGAGGCACGCAGACGTTGCGAGTTACAAGAAGAACAAAGAATGTAATCCGTTTCGCGAAGATGCGCGTAGTGCTCTGCAGCCAAGCGCAGGTGAAGCATAGGAAAAGGCCCCGGCTCACGAATGAGCCGAGGCCTTTACGCCGTTAACACAGACATCAATTAGTCGGTGTAATTCTTCTCCACGGAAGCATCGACCGGGATGCCCGGGCCGGAGGTGGTGGAGATGGTGATCTTCTTGGCGTAGATGCCCTTAGCGGAGGACGGCTTCAGACGCAGGATCTCGTCGTACAGCGCGCCGTAGTTCTCGGCCAGCTTCTCAGCGTCGAAGGAAGCCTTGCCGATGATGGCGTGCAGGTTGGAAGCCTTGTCAACGCGGAAGGAAATCTTACCGCCCTTGACGTCGGCCACAGCCTTGGTCACGTCAGCGGTCACGGTGCCGGTCTTCGGGTTCGGCATGAGACCACGCGGGCCCAGGACGCGGGCAACGCGGCCAACCTTGGCCATCTGATCCGGGGTGGCGATAGCAACGTCGAAGTCGATGTTGCCCTCGTTGATGGCAGCGATCAGCTCTTCGGTGCCCACGATGTCGGCGCCAGCAGCCTTAGCGGCCTCAGCCTTGTCGCCCTCGGCGAAGACGGCCACGCGGACGTCCTTACCGGTGCCGTGCGGCAGGGAAACGGTGCCGCGAACCAGCTGATCAGCCTTGCGCGGGTCAACGCCGAGGCGGAAGACAACGTCGACAGTAGCGTCGAAGTTCTTGGAGGAGGTCTCCTTGGCCAGCTTGGCAGCCTCGATCGGACGGTACTGACGGGAGCGGTCTACCAGCTCAGCGGCAGCCTTGTATGCCTTGGACTTGGTGCTCATAAGTGCAATTCCTTTTCTTGGATTGATGTGGTGATAGCGGGCCGAAGCTGGCCCTGCCACGCGCGATACAGAACGTATCGCGCATTAAATTGAATTATTACTTAGCCGGGATGCCGTCAACGGTGATGCCCATGGAGCGAGCGGTACCAGCAATGATGCGGGCGCCGTTCTCGATGTCACGAGCGTTGAGGTCCTCGAACTTGGTCTGTGCAATCTCCTTGCACTGATCCCAGGTCACGGAGCCAACCTTGTCGGTGTGCGGGACGCCGGAGCCCTTCTTGATGCCAGCGGCCTTGAGCAGGAGCTTAGCTGCCGGCGGGGTCTTCAGCTTGAAGTCGAAGGAGCGGTCCTCGTAGACGGTGATTTCCACCGGCACGACGTTGCCGCGCTGTGACTCGGTCGCAGCGTTATAAGCCTTGCAGAACTCCATGATGTTGACGCCGTGGGCACCGAGTGCCGGGCCGACCGGCGGAGCCGGGTTAGCAGCGCCTGCTTCGATCTGGAGCTTGATCAGGCCAGTGACCTTCTTCTTGGGAGCCATCGAATTACCTCTTTCCTGTGGTACCGGAGTGCCGCCACGATGAATAACAGCGCCCCGTCCGGATGCTCACGCGTTGTGGGCCACCGGAGGATGAACGTTTGAACATGCGCAAAAGCGCACGGCGTTCAAGTTTAGAACACCGTGCGCCCAGCTCAAAATCGCTTTTTAGGAGATGCGCTCGATCTCCGTCGGGGACAGCTCCACCGGGGTCTCGCGGCCGAAGATGGACACCAGGCCCTGCATCTTGCCGGTCTCCGGATCGATTTCGGAGATGGTGGCAGATACGGAAGCCAGCGGGCCGGACAGGATGGTGACGGCCTCGCCCACCTCGAAGTCGTGAGCATAAGCCTTCGCGGCCTCCTTCTCCGGCATGGCAACAACCTGTTCGCCCTCGGAGTCGGCGGCGGAAGCCTCCGGGGAGACCGTCGTGTCATTCGGCATGAGGAACTTAGCCACGTCGCGGATCTTCACCGGGGTGGCGTTGCCCTCGTTGCCCACGAAGGAGGTCACACCCGGGGTATCACGGACGACGGACCAGGCAGCGTCGTTAAGCTCCATGCGCACCAGCACGTAGCCCGGAAGCAGCTTGCGCTTAACAACCTTCTTCTTGCCGTCCTTCTTCTCCAGAACCTGCTCGACCGGCACGACGACCTCAAAGATGGAATCCTCCACCTCAAGGGTCTGGGCGCGCATGTCCAGGTTGGTCTTCACCTTGTTCTCGTAGCCGGAGTAGCACTGGATGATGTACCACTTGCCCGGCTGCTTCTTCAGTTCGCGGGTGAATGCGCGCAGGCGGGTCTTGTACTCAGCGTCGGCGGCAGCGGCATCTGCTTCAGCGCTTGGCGACGTCTCCCCCGCTCCCTCAGCCTCAGCCTCGTCCGAGCCGCCGCCGAGGGCGGCCTCCGCGGCCTTGGTAGCAGCTTCCTTCTCGGCGGCTTCCTTCTCCTCGGCGGACAGTTCCTCCTGCGGCTGCTGGGTTTCCTCAGTAGCCTCGACCGCTTCCGCGGCCTGTTCCTGGACGTTATCGATCATGGCCTGCTCGAGGGAGGTGCCAGTGTTTTCTTCGCTCATTGTCTGCTACTCCAAATTGGTGTTCATTCTTCTAGTCCCCAACCAGGTTACCCGGCGGGACTAGGGCAAAAAGTATCCCGCCGTTTCCCCTAGTCGAGCTAGCGGGAAGGCGGCGGGATGAAAGTATGAGATTAGTGTACTAAGGCGCGAGGATTGCTTCAACTCCGAGGCCAGTCAGCGTGTCCACGCCCCACACTAGGGCGGTAAGGACAATAAGGAACGCGAAGGTCACCAGAACATACTGCAGCATTTCCTTGCCGGTAGGCCAGACAACCTTCTTCAGCTCGGAAGCAACTTCACCCGGGAAGGAGCCGACAGATCCGCCGAAAGAATCTTCCTTCTTATCCTCGACGCGCACAACGCGCTTGTCGGTGTAGGAATCGGTAGAGGTGGTCGCTGCGCCAGAGAGCTGACGCTTGCCGGTTGGGCGCGGGGCCCCGGTGCTCGGCTGCTTTTCATCGCTCACGGCGATTCCCTCCTTGGAAGTGATGTGGCAGGGGCGACAGGACTCGAACCTGCAACCTACGGTTTTGGAGACCGTTGCGCTACCAATTGCGCCACGCCCCTTTGCGTGCCCTTTTGGGACAACGCACAACCCTACCAGAACGGTGATTCCCCATGAAAACCACGTGCCGTATAAGGCTGGGAGTCGGTAATGAAAAAGCGCCCGTGCGCGGGCGCTTTTCTTTCCCGGTAGCGATGGCGAGAATTGAACTCGCGACACAGCGATTATGAGTCGCTTGCTCTACCACTGAGCTACACCGCCATATTCACTTTCTGAAAGCCTCCAGAAACATGAATGGAGCCCCCTGACAGAATCGAACTGTCGACCTTTTCCTTACCATGGAAACGCTCTGCCGACTGAGCTAAGGGGGCACAGCCTCTTAGAGTCACGGAGTTTCTCCGCTGTGCTCTCGTTGAAGCCTTGAAAAGATTAACCCGAAACGCTTAAACAACACAAATCGCCAGCACACCATCGGTTTTTAAGCGCTTTTTAGACGCACAAACTCCATACCCAACAACCCCTTTGTCGCACTCGCGGCAGTTCACCTTTTGCCACCCACATGCCGAATCCAGCTATTGTTGACGTATCAAATACTTTGTCGGCCACAGGGAGCAAGCATGACTACTGGCATCCAGAATGATCAGTCGAAGGACTGGGCCGGGGACGCCCAGAACGCCTCGACGGAGGGTGAATTCAAGCGGGATACCAACTACATCGGTGACCGCATTCTCGCCTCCATCACCAGCAACGAGCCACAGCCCGCCAACGACGGAAGCGGAGAAACCTTGCACTGGTCGGTGCGCCCCCACCGGTATCGCCTCATCGCAGCGCGCGCCTGCCCGTGGGCACACCGCGCAGTCATCGTTCGGCGCTTGTTGGGGTTGGAGGATGTCATCTCCTTAGGTTTGGCGGGCCCGACCCACGACAAGCGCTCCTGGACATTTGACCTCGACCCAGGCGGCGTCGATCCCGTGTTGCAGATCCCCCGCCTGCAGGATGCGTATTTCACACGCTTCCCGGACTACCCACGGGGAATCACCGTGCCAGCACTGGTGGAAGAGTCCACTGGCAAAGTCGTGAGCAATGATTTCAACTCCATGGTTCGGGACTTTCAAACGGAGTGGACCGAGTTCCAGCGAGAAGGCGCACCCAACCTGCTGCCGCCGCCCGAGCAGCAGGAGGAGATGGAGGAGATCAACGACTTCATCTTCAGAAAGCTCAACAACGGCGTGTACCGCGCGGGATTCTCCGCATCCCAGGAGGCTTATTAGGAGGCTTATGCGGAAGTCTTCGAGGCCCTCGACTGGCTGGAGGAGCGGCTAGCCCACCGCCGCTTCATCATGGGCGAGCACATCACGGAAACCGATATCCGGGCATACACCACCCTGATCCGCTTTGACGCTGTCTACCACGGCCATTTCAAGAGCAACCGGAACAAAATCAGCGAGATGCCCAACGTTTATGGCTACTTACGCGAGCTATTCCAGCTCCCCGGCTTCGGCGATACCACCGACTTCACCGAGATCAAGCAGCACTACTACATCGTCCACCGCGAGATTAATCCCACCCAAGTGGTACCGGCTGGTCCCGACCTTAGTGGCTTGGCACAGCCCCACGGCCGCGACCATCTGCCGGGCGCTCCCTTCGCCGAAGACGTAACCCCGCCCAGTGCCCTGCCTAAGGCCGAGCGGCTGAAAAATGCTACGGCCTTCCAGCGAGA
>NZ_KV805221.1:25108-53990 GCF_001811565.1 Corynebacterium sp. HMSC078A10
GCTACGGCCTTCCAGCGAGATCTGTTCCGCCTAGATTAGCCGCGCTTAGCCCCGCCCTATGCCGGGCTGGGCCGCCCGGTGATCAAAAAATCCCGCAGACCCATTTTCTGTGTCTGCGGGATTTGTTTTGTGCCAGGTAGAAGATTCGAACTTCTGAAGGCAATGCCGGCGGATTTACAGTCCGCTCCCTTTGGCCGCTCGGGCAACCTGGCATGCACTCTTGAGTGCGGTTATGTACTTTACTACGAAGTCCCGCCCGACATGCAAATCGCCTGGCAGGAGCACCTATTAGCCCACGCGCTGGACCGTGTAGTCCGCCAACTGGCGCAGGGCTTCACTGGCCGTGCATTCGGGCAGAAGTGACAGCTGGTCTTCGACCACGCGCAGGTACGCGTTGACGTCGGCAAGCGCCTTGTCCCGGCCGCCGGACTTCCACAGCAGGTCGATGGCGCGCTTCACGGAGGCGTCGTCCTCAAGCGGGCCCGTCAGCAGCGCACGCAGCTCATCGCCGACCTCGCCTTCTTCCTCCAGGGCATAGAGCACGGGCAGGGTGAACACGCCCTCGCGCAGGTCCGTACCCGGGGTCTTCCCGGATTCTTCGGAATCGGAGAAGATATCGATGACATCGTCGACGATCTGGAAAATCATGCCCACGGCCGCACCGATCTGTCGCAGCGCCTCGCACTGCTCCGGGCCGGCGCCAGCGTGGTAAGCACCCAGATAGCCGGCGGAGGCGATGAGCACCGCGGTCTTTTCCCGGATGACCGCCGTGTAATGCTCCACGGCGTTAGCTTCGCCGGCACCGATGGTTTCGCGCATCTGGCCGGTGACGAGCTCCTCGAAGGTCTCCGCGAAGTGCTCCACCGTGTGGGTATCCAGCTGGCTCATCAGCCGCGAAGCGTGCGCCAAGAGGGCATCGCCCGCCAAAATAGCCACCGAGTTGGTCCAGCGGAAATTCGCAGAATCCACGCCGCGGCGGCGCTCCGCTTCATCCATGACATCGTCGTGATAGAGCGTGGCCACGTGGACCATTTCCACCACGGTTGCCGCCTTAATCACCTCGGGCGATTGCGAGCGTTCACCAAACTCGGAAGCCAGCAACGCCATCATCGGGCGGAAACGCTTGCCCCCAGCCAGGGAGAGGTGGCGCACCTTGTCTTTGATGAAGTCCTGCCCGCGGTCGAGCTCCGTATTCAGCAGGTCCTCTACAGCAGCCATCCCGGCGTTGATACGCTCGGTGAGCTGCGCATCCCCCAAGTCCACGTGCTTGGCGTGAGTTTGGCCGTGTGACATTAAACGTGTTCCTTTAAGCTCAAAAATCCTAGTGTTTACCTACCGTAGCCCATGGCACGGCCCTCAACACACTTGTGGCCACTATCCCGTGCAATGATAGTCCCCATGTCGGAGCAGATCGATTCCACCCTTGTTGACGTCGCCATCGTCGGTGCCGGGCCCGCCGGCGCTGCCGCCGCTATCCACGCCGCGCGCGCCGGCCATGACACGCTGCTTGTCGACGCCTCCCCCTTCCCCCGCGACAAGACCTGCGGCGATGGGCTGACCCCTCGCGCCATGCACCAGTTGGAGCTCCTCGGCATCGAGGTCAACGCCTCCTATCGCAACCGCGGGCTCAAGCTGCACGGCTTCGGCGGCACCGTGACCGCCCCGTGGCCGTCGACGTACCCCTCGCAGGTGGGAACGGCTCTGCCGCGCTATGAATTCGATGCGCTGCTCGTTGAGGCCGCTCAAGAAGCCGGCGCGCAGCTTCTCACCGGCTCGGCAACGGCCCCGCAGCTCGAGGGCAACCGGCTGGTGGAGTTCTCCGTGGGCAAGCGCCGCGTGCGCGCGCGGTGGGTCATCGTGGCCGATGGCGTGCGCTCGACCTTTGGCAAGCAGCTGGGCCGCACCTGGCACCGCGAGGAGGTCTACGGCATCGCCGCGCGCGCCTACGCCGATTCGCCCCACGACGGCGAGGAGTGGATGCACTCCCACGTGGAGCTCAAGGACCCCGAGGGGGTCGTACAACCTGGCTATGGCTGGATCTTTCCGCTGGGACAGGGGGTCAACATCGGTTTGGGTGCGCTCTCCACCGCCGCCCGCCCGGCTCGTCTCAACACCAAGAAGGCGCTTGATTTCTACGCTGAGCAGCAGCGTTCGGAGTGGGGCTTGGGCGAGCTGCGCAATGTCACCTCGGCGATGCTGCCCATGGGTGGCGCGGTGTCCGGGGTGGCCGGCGCGAACTGGATGCTCATTGGTGACGCTGCCGCCTGCGTCAATCCGCTCAACGGCGAGGGCATCGACTATGGCCTGGAAACGGCGGCACTCGCCGTGGAGATGCTCGGCACCAAGGACCTGACCTTAGCGTGGCCGGAACGCCTGCGCGCCGAGTATGGCGAGGCCTTCCTGCTCGCCCGCACGGCCGCGCGCCTGCTGACCTATCCGCAGTTCCTGCCGCTGGCCGGACCTGTGGCCATGCGCGGCCCCATCGGCCGCATGCTCATGCCGGCCGCCGCACGCCTCATGGGCAACCTCATCACCGACGAGGACAAGGACCTGCTTGCCCGCGCCTGGCGGCTGGCGGGCGGGGCGGTCTCCACGCTGCGCCGCGATACTCCTCTTTGGGCCTAAGCCCTTTGGGTTTTACCTTTCGGCCTAAGCCCATTGGGCTTAGGCCCCTAGGCCGGCTTTACCGCGGAGTGCAGCGCCACGATGCCGCACGTGAGGTTGCGCCAGCCTGCTTGCTCCCAGCCATTGCGGTTGATGGCGGCGGCTAGCTCGTGCTGCTCCGGCCACGCGCGGATGGATTCTGCGAGGTAGATATAGGCCTCCGGGTTGGAGGAGACCACCTTGGCAATCGGCGGCAGCAGGCGGGTCAAGTACTCCTTGTAGACGGTGCCGAAGACCGGGATGACTGGCTTGGAAAACTCCGCCACAGCCAGCCGCCCACCGGGCTTGGTCACGCGCGCCATCTCCCGCAGGCCCAGCTCGAAGTCGTGGATATTGCGCAGACCATAGGAGATGGTCACCGCATCGAAGGTGTTGTCCGCAAAAGGCAGGCGCATTCCATCGCCAGCCACCTTGGGCACATCGCGCCCCGCGCCAGCCGCGAGCATGCCGAGTGAAAAATCACAGGCCACGCACCACGCGCCGGACTTGGACAGCTCCTCCGTGGAAACAGCCGTTCCGGCGGCCAGGTCGAGGACCTTCTCCCCCGGCTTCAGGTTGAGCCGCTCGCGCGTCAGACGGCGCCAGCGCGCGTCCTGACCAAAGGACAGCACCGTGTTGGTGATGTCGTACTTCTTGCCCACCGCGTCAAACATGCGCGCAACATCGAAGGGCTTCTTATCCAGATCTGCCTTAGACACAAGCGCCTAGTCTAGGCCACGCGCGCCCCCAGGGCGCGAGCGGCCCAGCGCGGCAGCTCCGGGCGCTGGCCCAAAATGGTCAGCGGCACCTCGCGGACATTCTCCAAAACTTCCTCGTAATAGCCCAGCAGCTGCTCGCACAGGGCCGGCCACGTCTTGGAAGCAATCGACTGCCTAGCGTTCTCCCGCAGCTCCTCGTGGATCTCCGGGTTGAGCAGCGCATCGACGGCGTTGGGGAGGTCCTCGACGAACGTGGGGACGTCGAGAAGCAGCCCGTTGTAACCTTCCTCAATGAGATCCACCGGGCCGCCCGCGCGCGGGCCGATGGTGGGCACGCCCGAGGCCTGCGCCTCCTGGATGGCCTGGCAGAAGGTCTCAAACTCGCCGGCGTGGACGAAGATGTCCAGGGAGGCATAGGCCGCGGCGAGCTCCTCGCCGCCCAGCGCGCCTGTGAATACCGCGTCCGGCAGTTGGGCCTCCAGCAGCGGGCGCTCTGGGCCATCACCAACGATGACGAGCTGGATGTCCTCGCGTCCGTTAAGCGCGGACAGGCGGTGCACTCCCTTCTCCGCGGCCAGGCGGCCGACGAAGCCGACGATCTTCTTCTTCCCCGTGGGATCCCAGCTCCGGCGCAGCGCCGCCGAGCGCTTCGAGGGGTGGAAACGCTCCGAGTCCACGCCGCGGCCCCAGTGGCGCACGTTCTTGATGTGGTGCTTCTCCAAATCGGAGATGGTGAGCGAGGACGGCGCGAGAGTCATCTGGCAGGCGTTATGGATGGTGCGCAGCCACTCCCACACCCCATAGGCCAGCGCGGAAGCGTGGTACTTGGTGGCGAAACCGGCCACATCGGTCTGGTACAGCGCCACGGCCGGAATGCGTAGCTGACGTGCAGAAAATGCTCCCGCCGCTCCCAGGACGAAGGGGCTGGCCAGGTGGATGATGTCCGGTTTGAACTCCCGCAGCGCCTCATCCACCGCGGACGTAGGAACGCCGACCGGGAGCGAATCCACCAGCGGCACACGCACGGTGGGCACGCGCACGATGGTGAACCCGAGATAATCGGGGATCTCCTCCTGCCCGTCCCGGGCACCGGGGGCGATGACAATGGCCTCGTGGCCGTGCTCGTGGAGGTGTTCGAGGACACGCAGCACGGAGTTGGTCACTCCGTTGACATTAGGCAAGAAGGATTCCGCGACGATGGCTACACGCATGCGCCCCATCATTCCTTTTCTGAGTGCTCGGTTGGTAACGCACGTACTAAATTCCGGTTAATTTTCCCGCTCCCCCACCAGCACGCGCCGGCAATCAGGGTAGCCACGGCCGCGGAGGACAGCGCCGGGATGATCGATAGCGTCCATTCCCGGCCCTCTACCTTAACCAGGTCCGGGTTGCTCTTGGCGTAGAGCACCCACACCTGCTGACCTTCTCCCAACCCAGTGGGATAGAGCAGGCCGGTGGGCGGGGTGTGGTAGATCCCTTCGGAATCCTGGAAGTCCACGAAGGTACGCAAGGTGCCGACATCCGTCACCGTGGCCAGGGCGCGCCCGGGGTTGGCGCCGATGGTGCGGTCATTGAAGAAGGGGCCGATCACCATACCCGCCATGCCCACTAGCGCAGCGGCATAGAGCACCAGGATCAGCTGGCGCACCCGGCGCCGCGGCATTTACTGACCCACCTTGGCGTTCAGAGCCTCCTGCAGCGCGCGGCGCGAGGACCGGGTGGTGTGCGCCTCCACCACGGTGATGCCGGTGGAGTATTCCTTGAGTTCCGCCAAAACGTCGAGAAGCTCCTGCGCCGAGCTCACCTCGCGGTGCTCAGCGCCGCAGGCTTCCGCCAGCTTGGCGACGCCCACCCCATGCGGCGTCCCAAAGGCCCTCTCGAAGGAGGGGCGCAGGGGCTCACGGCCTTGTTCAAGCACCTCGAAGATGCCGCCGCCGTCGTCGTTTGAGACGACGATGGTGAGGTTCTCCGGGCGCGGGTTGTCCTCGGGGAGGATGAGGGCGGTGGCGTCGTGGAGGAAGGTGACATCCCCCATGAGGGCGACGGTGCGCGGGGCGCGGGGCGCGTCGGCCTCGCGGGACTGAGTGGCCAGCGCGATGCCGATGGCCTGCGCGATGGTGCCGTCGATGCCGGCGGCCCCGCGCGGCGAGTAGGTTTCCACGCCGTCGAAAGGCAGACCGATGAAGGAGGCATCCCGCACCGCGTTGGAGGCACCCAGGACGAGGGTGTCGCCGACGGCGAGGGTGTCCCCCACCGCGGCGGCGACGTGGAGGCCGGTAAAGCCGATCTCGGGCTTCGTGGCGTCCTCGCCTGTGGCCTCCGCGAGGACCTCGCGCACGCCCTCGGCCGCCATCTGTGCGGCGCCTTCGCAGATCTTCATCCACTCGCGCGTGGGCTCGCCGCTGATCTTGACGGTGGTGCCCAGCTGTGCAGCCGCACCGCGCGGGTTGGTGAAGTCCTCCGTGCGGGACAGGCAGATGAGGTCGATATCGGGATCACTGAGCAACGCCAGGACGCCGCGGTGCAGGGTGGGATGACCCACGACGATGACCTGGTCCACCTTGGTGTTGACCACGTAGTCATTGGCGGAGACTTGGGCGCGGCGGAAGAGGTGCGCCGCGGCCGGGTGCACCGGGTGATAGGGGGCGGGTGCGGTGGGTTCGGCGATGGTGGGAACATCCTCCAGCCCCTCGACCTCCCAGGCCTCATCGCCCGCGATGACGAGCGTGTTGCGGCTGAGATCGACGGCCACCTCGCCGTGATTGGACCAGCGCGGGGTGCGCGCGCGGCGCTGCGTGTAATCCGTCGGGGTGCTGGGCAGCTCCTCGCCCACGAGTGGGACATCGAAGGCCACGTTGATGTGCACCTGGCGATCATTCAGGAAGCGCTCGGCAATAAGCGGAACATCACTAGTGCTCTCCACCTGGGTGGTCTCTGCGTAAACCCCGAAGATGCCTGGCTGCTCGATGGTCTGGGACGCGCCCGTGCCCACCAAGCGGGCCGGGCGGTCCGCGCTGATCACCGCCAGCGGGGTGTGCGAATAGTGCGCCTCCACCATCGCGGGCAGCGTATTGGCCACCGCGGTGCCGGAGGTCATGACGATGCCGACGTGCCTGCGCTGGACGCGGGCCAAACCTAAGGCGGCGAATGCGGCCGAGCGCTCATCAATGCGGGTATGCACGCGAATATCGCTGCGCGCAAGCAGGGCCAAAGACAACGGCGCATTGCGCGAGCCTGGGCAGAGGACGACGTCAGTCAGGTGACGCGAAAGCTGGGCTGCCAGAGCTTCGGCCAGCTGCATCGACTCCGGTTGTGAGGCTGCCGAGTTCTCAGCATGCGGCTCGGTATTAGGCATTGTCTGCACCGCCCGCACCGGGTTCGCCGTTGCCCGAATCTAGTTGCTCGAAGAGATCATTGAGCAATCCATCCAGATCGGATTCTCCCTGGTCCAGTTGATCCTGGATCTCCGGCGGCAGATCAGTTGGAATCTCCGGTGCGATCTCCGTGGGGATGTCGGTGGGAAGGTTATCCCGCGGCGAATTCTTGGTGGTGGTCACCGTGGTGGGAACCTCGGTGGTCACGGTCTCGGTAACCGGCTCCGGGGCGGGTTTGTCAGCATCCGCTGCCGCACCGCGCCACAGGAAGAACAGCACGCCGGCGAAAACGACGGCGATAGCAGCGATGGCCGCGAAGACATAGGACAGGGCTCCCCCGCCCTTCTTCGGCTGCTCCACCTGGTAGCTGGACGGGACCGGGTCATATTGCGGCTGCTGATAGTTCTGGTCATAGCCCTGCTGATAGGGCTGACCATAGGCCTGCGTGTTTTGGGATCCGGGCTCCGGGAAGTGTTGTTGGGGACGCTGCGGCGGCTGCTGCTGCGGCGCGCCGAACTGGCGGGTTTCGTTCTCACCGGTGACGCGGCCGAACTGCCGCGTCTCGTTGTCACCGTTGTTGTGGGTCATGGGATTTACCTTATCGTGCACCCTTACCACTTAGCACCCGGCCGGTGGGGGTTAGTCCCGCGGCGACCTCGCCCGGCGTGCCATCCGCCACGATCTTTCCGCCCTCCGTGCCAGAGCCCGGGCCCATCTCAATGACTCGGTCCGTGCCGGCGATGAGGTGTCGGTCGTGGTCTGCCACCACGACGGTGTGGGAGGCATCCACCAGCGAGTGCAGCTCAGAAATAAGTAGGTCGATATCGGCCGGGTGCAAACCGACGGTCGGCTCATCCAACAGGTAGACGGTATGGCCCCGGCGCGAATTGCGGGAGCGCTGCAGCTCCGTGGCGAGCTTGATGCGCTGGGCTTCACCGCCGGAAAGCTCCGGGGCGCCCTGGCCTAAGCGCAGGTAACCCAGCCCCACCGCTTCCAGTGTTTGGAGCGCGTGGAGAATCGGTGCTTCATCCGCAAAGACTTCCAGGGCTTCTTCCACCGTGAGGTCGAGGATGTCCGCGATGGTCCGGCCCTGCCAGCGGATGGACAAGGTGTCATCGTTATAGCGCTGCCCCTGGCAGTCCGGGCACTGGGTATAGGAGCCGGGCAGGAAGACCAGCTCGACCTCGATCTGGCCGGCACCACCGCAGGTATGGCACTGGCCTTGCTTGACGTTGTAGGAAAAGCGCGAGACCGTCCATTTTTTCTTCTTGGCCTCCGGGGTGGCGGCGAAGAGCTTGCGCACGTTGTCGAAGAGGTTGGTGTACGTCGCCACCGTGGAGCGCGGGGTTCGGCCAATTGGCTTTTGGGTAATGGAGACCACGCGCTTGACCTGCTCCGGGCACTCCGGGCCAGTGAGCGTGTCCTGGAGCGCGGCCAGCAGTGTGGATTTGCCGGAACCCGACAGCCCAGTAATGGCCGTGAACTGGCCCAGCCCGAAGTCCACATCAAGGCCGTCGATGGTGTGCGAGCGCACCTGGCGCAGCGCGATATCCCCGTGTGCCGGGCGCGCATCGGCCTTGGGCGTGGGGCGCGGGCGGGCCAAGGCACGCGCGGTGGGGGTATCGGCGGAGTCCGCGGCCGCAATGTAATCGGCAACGGGACCCGAGTACACCACCTGGCCGCCGCGCTCACCGGCGAGCGGGCCGACATCCACGATCCAATCGGCCTGCTTGACCAGTTCCATGTCGTGCTCCACCAGCAGCACCGAGTTCCCCTCCGCAATGAAGCGACGGCACATATCCAGCACCGCACCTCGTTCCACCGGGTGCAGGCCCGCAGAGGGCTCATCCAGAACATAGGTCACGCCATAGAGCCCGGAGCGCAGCTGCGCGGCCAGGCGCAGGCGTTGGACCTCACCGCCCGAGAGTGTCTCCGTCGGCCTATCCAAGCTAAGGTGCCCAAGGCCGAGTTCCAGGGCCGATTCAAAGGCGGGGAGAAGCGCTTTAAGCAGCAGGTCTTCAGCGTCATTCGGTTGCGGCTTTTGGGCTTTGAGGAGCTCGAAGACTTCGCTCAGCGGGAGGGCATTGAATTCGTCGATAGGCAGCCCGGCGTAAGTAACCTTGAGGGCCTTCGCCGTCAGCCGGCGCCCCTGACAGGTATCGCACTGGCGGGTTTCCATGAAGCTCAAGACGCGGGCGCGGAGTGTGTCCGACTTCGTCTCCGCATAGGTCTTGGTCAGGTAGCTGGCCACGGAACGCCACGTGCCCTCGTAATTGCGCTGAATCTGATCCGCTCCGCGGCGCGGCTTGACGGTCACCACCGGGCGTTCCTCGGTGAAGAGGATCCACTCGCGGTCTTTTTTAGAAAGCTGCTCCCACGGCGAATCCAGGTCATAGCCCAGTTCTTGCAGGATGTCGTGGAAATTCTTGCCCGCCCAGGCCCCTGGCCACGCAGCAATCGCGCCTTCCTCGATGCTTAAGGAGGGATCCGGCACCATGGAGGCCTCCGTGGGTTCGTGGACCACGCCGGTGCCCTGGCACTCCGGGCACATGCCCTCCGGGGTATTTGGGGAAAAGGAATCGGAGTACAAGCCCTCCGGATTGTCACCGCAGCGCGAGTACAGCAAGCGCACGGAGTTAGACATGGCGGAGATGGTCCCCACCGTGGAGCGCGCGCTGCTTGCCGACGCCGACTGCTGCAGCGCCACCGTCGGCGGCAGGCCTTCGATGCGGCCTACCTGCGGGTCCACCGCCGAGGCAATGAGCCGGCGGGCGAAAGGCGCGACGGATTCCAAATAGCGGCGCTGACCTTCACCGTGGATGGTGCCGAAAGCCAGCGAGGACTTTCCGGAGCCGGACACCCCGGTTACGGCCACGAGCTGGCCGCGCGGCAAATCCACGTCCACGTTGCGAAGGTTGTGCAGGTGCGCGTCTTTCACGGAAATGGTCATGCCCGCCAGCCTACGCTGCCCTCCGGACATGTACCGTGAGCTGTGTTTTTAAAGGTGCGGCCAGCACTCGCGCACGCGCTCGAACCACCACTCGCGGCGCTCGCCCGGCGCGGCGAGTGTGCTCAGGCGATCCGGGTCGGGGGTGAGGGCTTCGGCGCGCAGGTGACCGTCGACAAGCTCGCGTGGTGCTGTCACATCCTCCAGGAACAGCGACCCGGTGGCCAGGCCCGCAGCGGCCGGGGTGACGTCGATGTCTTCGTCGTCATAGATTTGCGGCAAGGCGGCCACTGCGGCAAGTCCCATGGAGATTCCCACCGAGGTATCCAGGGCAGAGGCCACCGTGATGTCCATGTGGCGCTCGCGCAGGTGGGAGGCTACCTCGAGTACTTTGCGCACCCCGCCCAGCGGCGCGGGCTTAACCACGGCGACATCAGCCGCTTGCAATTCCGCCACCCGATAAGGGTCGCTGGCCTTGCGGATAGATTCATCCGCCGCCACCCGCACGAAAATCCCGGCGCGCATGAGCTGGGTGCGCACCTCCTTGAGTTCCTCAACGGTCTTGCACGGCTGCTCCATGTAATCCAGCGGCATGAGCTCCTTGGCCGCGGTGACGGCTTCCTCAACGCTCCAGCCGCAGTTGGCGTCGACGCGCAAAACCGGCACGCGACCCTGTGCCTCGATGTAGGCGCGGACAGCGTGAACGCGCGCGATATCGTCCTCTAGGGTCTGCCCCTTCTCCGCCACCTTGATTTTGAAGGTGCGGCAGCCGGGATAGCGCTCCATGACCTCCGGCACCTGCTCGGCAGGAACCGCAGGGACGGTGCCGTTGACTTCTACCCACTCGCGCACGGGTTCCGGAAAGCCTTCGTAGGCCGCTTCCAGCCCGGCGGCGAGCCAGCGGGCGGATTCCTCCGCCCCGTACTCCAGGAAGGGGGCGAACTCACCCCAGCCCGCGGGGCCATCGATAAGCAATGCTTCCCGGGTCGTAATGCCACGGAACTTCACGGCGAGTGGAAGGGAGACCACGTGGGCGCGGTCAAGGACGTCATCAATGTGCATGACGTTCATCGTACGTGTGGGGGGGGTTGAGCGCGACACCTGTCATAGCCGGTGTTACCTTTAAACAGTAAGTGGATATAACCAGAAGAAGGATCTTTACATGCTCTACCTTCTCATCGCGCTACTGGCCATCGCCGCAGTTGTCTACCTCATCTATAAGAAAGTCCACGCCGCGGCCTCCATCTTTGCCGTTGGCGTAATCCTGCTCATGCTCGCCGCTCTCACTGGGCGCGCGGACTTCCGAACCACAGAAATTGAAGCGACCGGCAATGCCTTCTACGACCAGCTGCTCGTCGTGGACGCGCTGTTCAAGTCGCGCTTCTCCGGCATCGGTATGGCGATTATGGTGCTCTTCGGCTTTGTGTCCTATATGCGCCACATCGGCGCGGATGCCAAGACGGTCGTGGTGCTCTCCTCACCGCTCAAGCGCTTCAAAGGCTCCTACTGGCTGGTCCCAGTGGGCTTCATCCTGGGCACGCTGCTCTCACTGGTGATCCCCTCGGCCGCAGCGCTTTCCCTATTGCTCGTGGCCACACTCCTGCCAGCGCTCATCGCTGCGGGCCTGACACCGCTGACTGTGGGCGCCATCGTCGTGACTTCCTCCACCATCGTGCCCACCCCGCTAGAGGCCGGCCTCATCCAGGGCGCTGATCTGACCAACATGACGCCAACGGAATTCGTCTACGGTGCCGTCGCCCACGCCACGGTTCCCACGCTGCTCATCACCGCCTTCGTCCACATGTGGTGGCAGCGCCACTGCGATAAGGTGGATGCCCGCAAGGCCGAAAGCTCCGGTGAGGTCAGCGCCGATTCGATGCACGATGACGCTACCGAGGAAGCCATCGCCCGCGCAGCCTCCCTGCCGGGTTACTACGCCGTGCTCCCGCTCATGCCGTTGCTGCTCATCATTATCTCCGCCATTCTTAACCGTTTGGGTGTCATCCCCTTTGAGGGCGGCATCCTCCCAGTGACCGTGGTCTCCCTGTTCATCGCGATGGTCATCGAGTCCATCCGCAAGCGCACCGTCACGGGTGCGGTGGATTCCATCTCCAGCTTCTTCAAGGGCATGGGCGAGGGCGCTGCGGGCGTCGTGGCCCTGCTGGTGGCTGCTGCTGTCCTGGTGGAGGGTATTACGCAGATGGGTGTCATCGACATGCTCATCGACGCCGCCGAGGGCTCCTCCGGCGCCGCCGTCCTCATCGTCCTCATCTTCGTCGCCGCCACCGCCGCGATGGCCGCACTCACCGGTTCCGGTACCGCGCCTTACTTCGCCTTCTCTGAGGTAGTGCCCAACCTGGCCTCGCAGACCTCCATCCACGCCCCGCAGATGCTCACCGCCATTTGGGGAACGTCCAACCTCATGCGCCAGGTCTCCCCGGTCAACGCCGCGGTGCTCATTGTTGCCGGCGCCATCAAGGTCAATCCCATCCAATTGGTCAAGCGCACCTCCGTGCCCATGATTGTGGCGACAGTGCTTAACACGCTGTTTGCGTTCATGTTTATTGGGTAGCACTCCCCGGCTGTGGCCTCAGCGCCCCCCTCAAACCACCATGCGGGGCGCTAGGCTACAAGTCATGCGAAAACTCTCTACTCTCTCTTTTCTCATCGCCGCCGGAATTGCATTGAGCGCCTGCGGCGATAATCCTGACGCTTCCGCACCTGCTAGTGAGGCTTCTGCCGACAGCCAATTAACCTCCGTTGCGGCCTCAGTGACTGCCTCCACTTCCGAGGCCCCCGAGGACAGCGGCCCCGCGCCGACTCTTAACGATGCCCCGAGCGGCACTCCCGCCGCGGACGACAACGCCAACCCCAACCCGGGCGGCCACAACATCAACGTCGGGCAAGTCGGCGGTGCATGCGGCTATACCAATCAAGGAGACAAGATCCACGCGGGAAAACACCTCCTGTGAGTTCGCCGCCGCTATGTTTGATGAGGCCATCAAGCACACCTTCACCTGGTCGCAGCGCAGTTCTACCGTGAATGGCTCCTACAACACCCGCATTACAGCCATGAGCCCGGCGACCAAACAAACCTACGACCTGTATTGCGCCATGGGCTCTGACACTCGAACTTTCTACTGCGGCATCGACGGCGACAATTCTGTCTACGCCAGCTTTGAAGAGGCCAATCGCCAGACGTGGACTAACCGGCTGTCTACCGAAGGCCAGCCGTAGCGAGCAACCAAACATGACGTACACAACGATCAAATAAGGCCCCAGATCATCGAAGTTTTCGGCCGCTATTTGTTAGAAGTGTCACGCCGCCAATGCGAAGCCTCCTGCCTGCCGTACAATTGCACAGACAATCAATCCCATTAAGGGTTAAAGGAGGAACCATGCTACTTGCTGAAGCCTTGGCCGAACGCGCCCAGGCGCAGGAGCGCCTCAACTCGCTGAGTGACCGACTCGCGGCAACCGTCCGCATCCAGGAAGGCGATGAACCGGATGAGAACCCGACGGATCTCCTCCGTGAGCTGGAGGGCGTAACCAAGCGCATCGATGAGCTCGTCATCGCGATCAACGCCACGAACACGGCTACCGCGTTCGACGATGAGATCACGCTGATGGAGGCACTCGCACTTCGTGATGGACTGCTGCGCAAGCGCCGCATCTACCAGGGGTTGGCAGAGCGCGCGGGTGCGCGCCACGACCGCTACTCCCGCTCGGAGATCAAGTTCGTGGCCACCGTGCCCGTGCCGAAGCTGCGCGAGCGCGCCGATGATCTGGCCCGCCAGTACCGCGAGCTCGATACCCGCATCCAGCAGCTGAACTGGAATACGGAACTGATAATTAAATAGCGACTGCCGCTAGTTGTGCCGCATTCTTGCGGCACGTAGTCATGTCGTTCGACATGTAGTCACGTCGCGCGCCTCATGCGCGCGACGGTAGCCCACACTCTTCGCAGCGAGCGCAACCCTTACTGGGCAGGGAAAAGTCCAGTGCTTCTCAGGCGCCTTCGTAGCGCAAGAAGGCAGGGAGGTTCGATTCCGTCCCACTGTATGGTGTACCGCGCTGGTACGGAGTACACGTGCACATTGACGGGGCATACCCCGCAGTATTGTTTATTGTTTATCACCGCCGCGCTGGGCGGAGAGTGTGGGTGAGGGTTTGGGAATGGGGACTATACTTCCGGCACACTGCTTTCCAATTAAGCTGGTGTGCCATGAGCGAGCAGAAGAATTACAGCACCGATAATCCGTTCAAGCCGGAACTCTGGCGCCCCGTCGAGGGCTTTGAGGACCTGACGGATATCACCTATCACCGGCTCATCAGTGACGGTCCGAAGCCACAACGTAAGGACGGCATCGTCCGCATCGCCTTCGACCGCCCCGAGGTGCGCAATGCGTTTCGCCCGCACACGGTGGATGAGCTCTACCGCGCACTGGACCACGCACGCCGCACGCCAGATGTTGGCACGGTGTTGCTGACCGGCAACGGGCCCTCCCAAAAGGACGGCGGCTGGGCGTTTTGCTCCGGCGGTGATCAGCGCATTCGCGGCCGCTCCGGGTACCGCTATGCCACCGAGCACGCGCATGATGACGCGACTGCCGACGAATCCACTGTCGACACCGCCCGCGAAAAAGTTGAGGGCGGCCGCCTGCACATCCTGGAGGTTCAGCGCCTCATCCGCACCATGCCGAAGGTGGTCATCGCCGTGGTCAACGGCTGGGCCGCCGGCGGCGGGCACTCCCTGCACGTGGTGTGCGATATGACCATCGCCTCCCGCCAGGAAGCCCGCTTCAAGCAGACCGACGCCGACGTCGGCTCTTTCGACGCCGGCTATGGCTCGGCCTACCTGGCCAAGATGGTGGGCCAGAAGTACGCCCGCGAGATCTTTTTCTTGGGACGCACCTACGACGCGCAGCGCATGTACGAGATGGGTGCCGTCAACGAGGTAGTTAACCACGCCGAGCTGGAGGACGCCGCCATCCAGATGGGACGCGAGATCAACATGAAGTCCCCCACCGCCCAGCGCATGCTCAAGTTCGCCTTCAACCTCACCGATGATGGCCTCATGGGCCAGCAGGTCTTCGCCGGCGAAGCCACCCGCTTGGCTTATATGACCGACGAAGCCGTCGAGGGCAAGGAATCCTTCCTGGAAAAGCGCGAGCCCAACTGGGATGACTTCCCGTACTACTACTAGTTCCCCCAAGGAGAGCCTGACGTGCTTTATTTTTCCATTGCCCTCGCGGCCATCGCGCTCGTTGCCGTCATCGGTTCCCGCGTGTGGATACTGCGCCACATCCAGCAGGCCCAAAAGGATGGTGAGCGCCCCTTCGATCAGGAGGATGAGCTCATCAACCCTTACGAACACCGCGGGCGGTAACCTAGCTAACCGTGACCATCCTCTCCCCTCTGCCTGTCAATCCACATGACCCCGCCGCCATCCTCCCTGATCTGGAAGCGGCCATCGCAGGACAAGCCACCTTCCTGCCCGCCCCTGCAGAGGACCGCACCCGCGCGCAGCTCCTGCGCAACCACATGCGCGCAGGAGAACCTATTGATTCCTCCATCGCGCTGGTCGTGGCCACCTCCGGGTCCACGGGCACGCCGAAAGGCGCGCAACTCACGGCCGCCAACTTGGTCTCCAGCGCCGATGCCACGCACCGCGCTCTCGGCGGCACCGGCCAGTGGCTGCTAGCCATGCCTGCCTCCCATATCGCGGGCATCCAAGTATTGGTGCGCTCCCTCGTCGCGGGAGTGGAGCCGCTGTGCCTTGATCTCTCAGAAGGGTTCTCCGTCCCTCATTTCGCCCGCGCCGCGCACGAGCTGGCCGCCACCGGGGATCGCTCATACACGGGACTGACCCCCATGCAGCTGGCCAAGGCCATGGATTCGCTAGTGGGAATCGAGGCCCTGCGCACTTTTGATGCCATCCTCGTCGGAGGTGCTGCCACCCACCCACAGTTGTTGGACTCTGCGAAAAAGCTGCGCATCAACATCGTCACCACCTACGGTTCCTCAGAGACTTCCGGCGGCTGCGTCTACAACGGCCGTCCCCTCGATCGCGCTCTTGTTCGCATCGGCGACGAGGGGCGCATTTACCTCGGCGGGCCCATGATTGCGCAGGGCTACCGAAACGTGGACTCAGATGCCTTCGTGGTCGATGAGTCCGGCACCTCGTGGTTTGCTACCTCCGACGCCGGCGCGCTTCACGACGGCCACCTCACCGTCACCGGGCGCCTCGACAACATCCTGAACACCGGCGGGCTCAAGCTCCATCCAGAACAGCTCGAGCAGCACATCCTGCGCGTGCCGGGAGTGGAGAGCGTGTGCGTGGCCGGCATCCCCCACCCACGCTTAGGACAGATGATCGTCGCTGCCTATACCGGATGGGCGGATGTCGGCGATATCCTTGTGGCTCTCGACGATAGTGGCCTTCCCCGGTGGCAAATCCCCAAGGACTTCAAGCGCCTGGCCCAGCTCCCCACCACCGGCCCAGGCAAGGTAGACCGCCTCGCCGTCGCCCGCATGTGGGACAGCTAAGCCTCCGCTTCGCCAAAGCTGCGTACGGCAATGCCGCGCGCAGCGGATTCCCCGAGGGGGAAGTGTGAACCTTCATCGACGGCAACCTCGAGCACACCCGCAACCGAAGGGGCAACGACGGTCAATTCTACTCCCGGCCGCACTCCATATTTATCCAGGTAGCGCAAAAATTCGCCATCAGCGTCAGTGACCTGCTCCACGGTGACGGGGGTCTGCGCGGGGACGTCGATAAGCGTAATGCGCGAGACCGGCTCGGCAGTGCCATCCGGGGCAGGTATGGGATCACCATGCGGATCGCGGGCGGGGTTGCCCAGGAAAGAATCAAGACGTTCAACGAGCCTGTCGGACGTCGCGTGCTCTAGCATTTCTGCCTCATCGTGCACCTCATCCCAGGTATAGCCCAGAGTGCGCACGAGGAAGGTTTCCAGGAGCCGATGCCGGCGCACCATTGCCACAGCCAGCCGCCGGCCTTCCTCAACAAGCCGAACACCGAAGTAGCGTTCGTGTTCCACCAGCCCCTTCGCGGCCAGGCGCTTGACCGCCTCCGACGTGGTGGGCAGCTTCTGCCCCGCCGCTTTAGCTAGGTCCCCCAGCGGCATCGCGGTATTAGCGCCCTCTTTCTCCTCATAGGTCCAGAGGATCTTGAGGTAATCCTGGGTGCGTTCGGGCAGCTCACTGATGTGCATACCCCCATCGTAGTTCAGCCTATTGCTTCCAAAGGTTTCAGGACTTATGCTCTTTCAAGTTCAATCTATTGAACATCGACATTCACTTTTAATAAGAGAGGTTTCCCGTGAAGAAACTTATTGCGCTTCCCCTCGCTTCCCTCGTGGCTGCCACCGCGCTGACTGCCTGCACCAGCAGCGACTCCGCCGAAGCCCAGGACGACAATCTGACGATCTTCGCCACGACTGGTTACTTGGCTGATGCGGCCGCCAATATCGCCCCGGACGCCGACATCACCACCATGGTCGGTCCCGGCGGCGATCCGCACACCTACCAGCCCACCACGCGCGATATTGAAAAGATGCAGGACGCCGACCTCGTCCTCTGGAATGGCCTTCACCTCGAGGCGCAAATGGTGGACCAGCTCTCCTCCCTCGGTGAGAAGCAGCTAGCTGTCGGCGAACAGCTCGATACTGCTGACCTTCTGCCGTGGCCCGAGCAAGGTGACAAGGGCGAAAAACTCTACGACCCGCACATCTGGAATAGCCCCGAGCTGTGGAGCCAGGTCGTCGATCACATCGGCACCAAACTCGGCGAAATCGACTCTGACAATGCCGAAGACTATGCCGCGGCCGCCGATGAATATGAAGACAAGATTGCAGCCGCGCATGACAAAGCGGCTAAGGAACTCGAAAACGCCTCCCCGCGCGTCCTCATCACCGGCCATGACGCCTTCAACTACTTCGGCAAGACCTTCGACTTTGAAGTCCAAGCCACCGACTTCGTGACCACCGAAGCCACCAAGTCCGCCACTGAGATCTCCGAGCTCGCGGATACGATCGCGGAGAAGAAGGTCCCCGTTATCTTCCAAGATAACCAGGCGAACCCACAGGCCATCACTTCTCTCAAGGAAGCCGTAGAAACCCGCAACTGGACAGTCACCATCTCGGATGAAGAGCTCTTTGCCGATACCCTCGGCCCGGAAGCCCCAACCGATACCTACCTCGGAGCCTTCGAACATAACGCTAGCGCCGTGGCGAAAGCACTAAGCTAATGCTCAGCGTAGGAAACCTCACCGCCGGCTATCCCCGCACGCCGGTGCTTCACGACGCCTCCTTCACCCTCACCCCCGCGACTATCACCGGGCTGGTGGGTGCGAACGGGTCGGGAAAGTCTACTCTGGTCCGCACGCTGGTAGGGCTCCTTCCGCCTCTAGCCTGCGGGTCGATGACCTTCGATGGCGTCGATCTGGCACATTTTCGGCAGCGTCTCGGATATATGCCACAACATGCGGATATCGACTGGAATTACCCTGCCACCGCCTTCGACATCGCCCTGATGGGCCGCACCGCCGGGCTGCGCTGGTGGC
This sequence comes from Corynebacterium sp. HMSC078A10, assembly GCF_001811565.1. Lineage (NCBI taxonomy): Bacteria > Bacillati > Actinomycetota > Actinomycetes > Mycobacteriales > Corynebacteriaceae > Corynebacterium > Corynebacterium sp. HMSC078A10. The sequence goes on from NZ_KV805221.1 coordinate 43,376, forward strand.
AGTGGCCCAGCCGCGCTGACAAAGACGCCGCTCACGCCGCGCTTTCCCGCACCGGAATGCAGGCACACGCGCAGCTGCCGATTTCCGCCCTGTCTGGTGGTCAGCGCCAGCGCGTGTTGTTGGCGCGCACGCTCGTTAGCGAGCCGGAATTCATCATCCTCGACGAGCCCTTCGCTGGTGTCGATGCCGCGAGTCAGCGCGCCATCATGGATGTACTCAAGGAACTGCGCGAGAACGGCGTGACCATCCTGCTGGTGCATCACAACCTGGCGGAGGTCGCCGACTTTTGCGATGAGGTCCTCATGGTCGGCCACGGCCGGCTCATTGCTGCTGGCCCCACCGAGCAGGTACTTACCGAGTCCGCCATTGCCGACATGTTTTCCCTGCCATCATGAACCCACTCGAGCTTCTTCAGAACTACACCTATACCCAGGCACTCCTGGGCACCGTGCTCATCGGTGGCTGCGCTGGCGCGCTAGGCCCACTGGTATATGTTCGCCGCACCAGCCTGCTGGCCGATGCCATCTCGCATTCTTCCCTGCCTGGACTGCTCACCGCCTTCCTCGTGGCCACCGCCATTGGCTGGGACGGGCGAAATGTCTGGCTTCTTTCTTGCGGCGCCCTGCTCACCGGAACCCTCGCGGTGGGGTGCATTCACCTCATCCCGCGGTTAACTCCCCTGGGGCAAACCACTGCGATGGCGGCCACGCTAACCACATTTTTCTCGGTGGGAATGCTGCTCATGCAGTATATTTCCCGCCGACCATTGCCTGGCAAGGCCGGAATCCAGGATTATTTGCTGGGAAATGCCTCCACGCTCACTCGCGCGGATGTACGGTCCACACTCATCATCGGTGGCTGCGTGCTGCTTTTTCTTTTCCTCATTCACACCCGGCAGGCCGCAGTCACTTTTGATTCAAGTTTTGCCCAGGTAGCCGGCATCCGCACCTCGTTCCTCAACGCGGCTAGTTTCTTCGCCCTCACCGCCATCACGGTGCTCGGCGTCAAAGTCGTCGGCGTAGTGCTCATGGTCGCCGTGGTCATCAGCCCTGCCGCCGCTGCCCGCCCCTGGACCACGCGCTTGCTACCTTTCATCGCGCTCTCCGGGTTCTTCGGCGCGGCCACCGCTGCTCTCGGCTGCTATGTCTCCATTGCGCACGGCCCGCTGCCCACCGGTCCGGTCATCGTCCTGGCTCAGGCGGCGCTCGTCACTATCAGCCTCACCAGTAGAAAGCTAGCCTCATGACCCTCGCCGCGACCGCTTGTCTCCTTGCCGTTCTGACGGCCTTGGCCTGTGCTATCCCCGGCACCTTTGTTGTCCTCAAAGGCCAGGCCATGCTTATCGACGGCATCGGCCATGCCGTCCTTCCCGGAATTGCCGTCGGCTACCTCTTTACCGCAGATCTAGATTCACCCATCTTGCTCGTTACCGCGGCCGCTGGCGCCTTGGTGGTGGCGTTGGGAACTGACGCACTACAGCGCAGCCCGCTGGTGACTGCTGATTCCGCCCTCGGATTGGTCTTTCCCGCCCTGTTTGCCGCCGGAGTCATCCTGATTTCTACGCACATGAGCCACGTGCACCTTGATGTCCACGCCGTTCTCGTCGGTGATCTCAACCTCGCGGCCTTCTCCAATCCCAACTATTGCTACATCATGGCCGCAGTGCTGGGTATCAATGCTCTCTTCCTCGCCCTTACACTGCCGCGTTTATCCGCCACGACTTTTGACGCCGATTTTTGTGCCGCACGCGGGGTGCCCACGCGCGTTCTTCACATCATATTTATGACCGTGGTTGCCTGCACCGCCACCGCCGCCTTTCACGCTGCCGGTGCCATGCTGGTCATCGCTCTCATGGTATTCCCGACGATGACCGCGCGGCTGCTTACTCAGCGCGTGCCCACGCTGGTGTTGACCGCCTGTGGCGTTGCCGCTATCAGCGCGGTCGTGGGATTTTGGGTTGCCTATGTCCTTGACGCGGCTACCTCTGCCGCAATGACAGTCACCAATGCCGTTATTTTCGTTGCAGTGCTCATCATCTACCGCTTTCGCCAACGCACCAGCTCATTGCCGCAGCACACCACACCAGTGGCACAATAGTGAGCATGTCTGCCTATTCCGCCACTCCTGCCGATTGGCTCCAGGGTGCTCGCCCGCACACCTGGGCCAATGCCTTTGCTCCCGTTATCGCTGGTACCGGTGCCGCTGCCGCGGCCCACGGCCTGCACTGGGGCCGGGCGTTGCTGGCGCTCATCGTGGCCTGGGCGCTTATCATCGGCGTGAATTACGCCAACGATTACTCCGATGGCATCCGCGGCACCGATGATGACCGCACCGGCCCCCAGCGGCTTACCGGGGGCGGACTGGCCAAGCCGCAGCACGTCAAGTTCGCTGCTTTCGCTTGCTTCGGCGTGGCGGCTATCGCGGGCATTTCGCTCTCCCTGGCTGCCAACGCGGCTTGGTTCATCCTCGTCGGCGCTGTGTGTATCGCCGGCGCCTGGTTTTACACCGGTGGCAAGAATCCCTACGGCTACCGCGGGTTCGGAGAAATCGCCGTTTTCGTGTTCTTCGGGCTCGTCGCGGTCCTAGGTACCGAGTACACACAGGCCGGCCGCATCACGTGGACAGGCCTTGCCTTAGCCGTGGGTATCGGCGGTATGAGTGCGGCGGTAAACCTGGCCAATAACATCCGGGACATCCCCTCCGATGAGGCCACCGGCAAGATCACCCTGGCTGTGCGCCTGGGTGATAAGAAGTCCCGCACGCTATTCATGACCCTGTTGCTGCTCCCGGTGTTGCTCACCGTGGGCTTGGCCTTCGATTCCTGGGCAGCGCTGGCCTCCCTGCTCTACTTCCCCCTCGCACTGGGCGCTATCCGCACCGTCAACCGCGGTGCGCGCGGACCCAAACTCATCCCGGTGCTCGGTATGACTGGCCGCGCGATGCTGGTATGGGCGGTTGTCAACGCAGTAGCGCTGGCTCTGGTTTAGCCTCTGATTTAGCGGCCAGCCAGCTCCTCCTGGACCCACTTCTTGTGGGCCTTGCGCTGCGCGGAGTACTCCGCCAGGGATTGGGTTGCTTCCACGCGCCACGTGGAAAAGAGCAGCATGGACAGTGGCAGCGCCACGAACAACGCCAGCAGCGCGGAAACCAGCAGCGGAAAGGTCTGGAGCACCGCCATCGCCAGTAGCTGAATCACTACAGTCAACACGATAAACAGCACCACACGGGCCGCGCCATACTTCCACAAAGCGACGCGGGAGCGGCGCTTGAGCGCGGGGTCCGGCTGGGGCGGGTCGGGGTTCTGGGAGGCGTTGGTGGTGTTTTCTGTCTGGCTCATAATTCTCACTTTTGCTTCGCGGGCATTCCGTAGAATACAACGCATGGGTCGATTGATACTACTACTCTTGTTTGTCCTCGCGGCAGTCCTCGTCTGGAAGGCTTTTGGTCCGTCGAGTTGGAATAAGAAGGTGCAGCAGGCGCAGCAGCCGCAGCGCCCGGCAATCAAGGGCCCCGATGATGACGAGGAATTCCTGTGGAACCTAGAGAAGCAGCGCTTCAAGGAGCGCCGCGCCAAGGAGCGGGAGGCCCAGCGCAAAGAGGAAGAACGCCGGCGGCGCTCACAGGGGCAGCAGGAGCCCAAGGCCCCCGAGGACAAGGACATTGAAGGCAAAGACTCTAAGGGGAAAGAAGCCTAGTCCTTCGGCACGAAGGTCATCTCGAGGCCGAGGGCCTCGGCCACCGCAACGACCTTTTCCCAGCGCACGCCAGAGCCACCGTGCTCAATAGTATGCAGCGTGGAGCGCGAAATCCCGGCCTTCCCAGCCAGGTCCTGTTGCAGGATGCCCAGCTCGCGACGGCGCTGCGCAAAGCCCTCACCAAGGGCGATGAGCTGAGGGTTATCGCCCGCCGGTTTGCCGGGCTTGTGCCGCGGCTTATGGATATCCGCCATTTAGTTCAGCCCCGCGTAGGAGTGCAGGCCGGAGACAACCATGTTGATGAAGAACAGGTTGAACACCATGAGCAGCATCGCCGCGATGTTGATGTACGGCGCGGCCTTACGGAAGGCCGGCGTGGCGCGAGCGTGCAGGTAGGCAGCGTAGAGGATCCAGGTGGCGAAGGACACGGTCTCCTTCGGGTCCCAACCCCAGTAGCGGCCCCACGCGGACTCGGCCCAAATAGCACCCAGCACGATGCCCAGGCCCAAGGTCGGCAGCGCCACTACGCCCAAGCGGTAGGCCAGGCGGTCCAGCTTCTTAGCTGAAGGAAGCGGGCGGGCAAGCGCGCCGAAGAAACCGGACTCGCCTCGCTTCGGCTGGAACTCACGCAGCACGCTGAGCAAAGAAGCGATACCGGAGACCACGCCGATGGATGCGCCCAGCGAAACCACGGTGACGTGGATGGGCAGCCAGTGTGACTGGAGTGCCGGAACCACCGGAGCGGATTCCGCATAGAGCTTGGTGGAGCCGTAGAACATCAGCGCCAGGATTGGCGTGAGCAGCCACGGCCACAGGGTGCGCCACTCCTTGCGCTGCATGGCGATGGTCGCCACCACCATCGCGCCGGCGGTCACCATGAGCATGTACTCGTAGAGGTTGCCAAATGGGAAGCGGCCGGTAGCCAAACCACGCAGCACGATGGCCGCCAAGTGCAGGGCGATGCCCAGCCACAGCAGCATCTGCGTCATGCCGCCGAGCTTGTCGGCGTTCTCCTGCTTCTTCGCCAAATCATCGTCTGCGGTGCTGGCCGTTGGGGGAACGTCGCCAAGCACGGCGCCATCTGCCGAAGCGCCCACGGTGGCGAGCTCACGCTGCTGCGGTGCAGCTGCGGTACGGGCGCGCATGGCCTCAATGATGCTCTGCATCCGGCCGTAGTACACCAGGGACAGCACCAAGGCGAGCGCATATACGACGAACGCGGTTTGCACCGCGATGTCTGAGAAGTTGGACAGATTCTGATCAACCTGCATGAGTGGGAAACCTTGCCTTCACAATCGTGCCTACCCCGTGCGCCACGCACGAGGCTGCATGAACGGAGAGATTTATGGTGCCCATAAGGCTACCCCCTTTTCCCAGCTGTATCCAACTTTTGAAGGATACGGTCCGCGCCTTTAGTCGGCGGAGTAGAGTTCGTCCTCCTCCACGTCATCGGGATCCGGCAATTCCAAAAGCTCGCGGTGCAGCTTATGGAACTCCTCAGACCAGCCCGCGCGGTCGGTGCGGGCAAGCCCGCCCATCTCGATATCGGTACCGCCGTTGGCACCCGGGCGGATGCGCACCCAGACGCGGCGTCGCTTGATCACCAGGGAGCCGACGAGCGAAACCAACATCACGAGAGCAGATACCAGCACCCAACCCTGGAAGGGGTCATAGGACACCTGGTAGTTCGCAAACTCGGAGGCACCGTCGAAGGTGACCTTGGTGCCGTCGTCCAGCGTGACCGATTCACCCTGGGTCAGGTTGACGCGGTCGATCTTTTGCAGCTGGCCCGAGTGGACCAGGCTGGAATCGAGGGAGAAGAAGGACTGCGGCTTGCCCGTGTCCAGGCCGGCATCGCCGCGGTAGATATCGATAGCCACCGCCGGATCCAGCATCGCCGGGTAGGAAGATTGCAGCAGCTTACCGTTCTCACCGGACCACTCGGCGGTCGGCGCAAACAGGCCCTGGATAGCGATCTGGTTCTGGCGGCGCTCAAACAGGTCCGGGTACATGCCCGACGGCGGATCGAAACGCATCACGCCCGAGGAGAGGAAGAACGTGGTGTCATTGGGCTGGAACTGGATGGTCTGCGTGCGCTTTTCGCCGTTGGGCCACTCCACCGTCATCGTCGGCGCAAAACCATGGCCCTGCAGGTAGACGCGGTTGTTATCAATGCGCAGCGGGTGGTTGACCTGCAGCTGGTAGTCCTCCCAGGTCTCCGGGTCCGTGAAGATATCATCGCCGGCGGCATAGGACACATCGGAGGTGAACATCTCCGCCTGGCCATTAGGCAGGTAGTCCGCGGTGAAGTCGTGGGCCTTAAAACAGAAGGGGTGGAGACCCGTGCCGTCGAAAAGCGGGCCTGCGCGGAAGGAGTCATAGACGGAGGTTGAGGTATTACAGAACTCCGTGGACTGCGGCTGCTCTTGGGTCTGACCCTGGGAGTTCTTCTCCGTCACCACGATGACCTGGCCCTCATAATGCACCAAGCGCCCGGCTGCCATGGTGAGCAGGATGGCCACGAGCGCGATGTGGAAGATGAGGTTGCACAGCTCACGGGCATAGCCGCGCTCCGCCGAGAAGGACTGGGCACCCGCGCGGTCCTTCTCCGGGGAAACCTCGCTTACGCGCCACTTCTTCAGCATGGTCTTGGTTGCCGCGGCGATCTCCTCCGGGGACTTTTCCGAATGCCCGGTGGCATTGAGCGGCATCTTTTCCAGATACTTCGGCGCGCGCGTCGGCGGTGTGCGGTAGGCCTTGTAGTGATCCCAGGAGCGCGGGATGATGCAGCCCACCAGAGAAATCATGAGCAGGACGTAGATGGCCTGGAACCAGACGGAGGAGAAGACGTCGAAAAGCTGCAGCTTGTCGTAGATTTCCGCAACCTTGCCGTTGGTCTCAATGAAGTCATTGACGTTGGATTCATTGAGCGAGCGCTGCGGCAGAAGCGAACCCGGAATGGCGGCGATGGCCAGCAGGAAGAGCAGCGCCAGCGCGGTGCGCATGCTGGTCAGCCAGTGCCAGGCCTTGCGGATATATCTCACGAAAAATCTCCTTTACAGCAGCGTCGCGCCATAGGACACGGTCCACTGGCGGATGGCGTTGATGAAATCTCCCCACAGCCCGGTCAGCAGCGCCAGGCCGACGAGGATCATGGCGATGCCCCCGGCAATCTGGATGGCGCGGGAGTGCGTGCGCATCCACGAAATGGTGCGCATGGCCTTAACAGAGCCCAGTGCCACGAGCAGGAAGGGCAGGCCCAGCCCCAGGCAGTAGCCGACGATGAGCAGCGTGCCGCGCACCGCAGTCATGCCCGCGGTGCCGGCGGAGACGGACAAGATGGCGGCCAGCGTGGGCCCCAGGCACGGCGTCCAGCCCAGGGCAAACACGCCGCCGAGCAGCGGCGCGCCCAGCCACGTGGTCCAGCGCCTCGGCGCCATGCGCGTGTCCTTCTGCAGCACCGGCACCACACCCATAAAGACCACGCCCATGAGGATGGTGATGATACCGCCGACGCGCATAAGGGTGTCCGCGTTGAGCCGCAGCGCCGAGATGGCGCCGAAGACCGAAACCGTGGCCAGCACGAAGATGACGGTAAAGCCCAGCACGAAGAGTGCTGCGGCGCCGACGACGGCCCACTGCCGACGCTTGCCCACGCCGACCCCGAGCTCCTCGTCGTGGGTGACCTCACCGCCGACCACGGAGGCCAGGTAGGAGATGTAGCCGGGCACCAGCGGCACCACGCAGGGTGAGGCGAAAGATACCAGCCCGGCGGCGGCTGCGGCGAGGATTCCTAGCAGCAGCGGGCCGGCCGCGGCGGCGTCGGCAAAGCTCTGCCCGATTCCGTCAGCGGCTAGGATCACTGTTCTTTCTCCAGCTCGTCCACGACGTCGAGGACGTCCTGCTCCGTGATCTCCGTGAGGAAGACCGCGGCCGGGCGGTGCTGCTTGTCCAACACGATGGTGGTGGGCACCACGGAGGTGGGCACGCCGCCGAGCGCTGCGGCCGTCTTAAACGGCGGGTCGTAGATGGACGGGTACTCCAGGCCGTTATCGGTGAGGAAGTCCAGGGAAATCTCCGGGTTGAAGTCCTTGACGTTAATGCCCAGTACGGTGCCGACCTTGCGCTTTTGCAGCTCCGCGTGGATGGCCTGGAGGTCATCCGATTCGGAGCGGCACGGCGCGCACCACTGACCCCAGGAGTTGAGGACGACGATCTGATCCTTGAAATCCGAAAGCTTGATCGTCGTGGACTCATCCCGCAAGTCCTCGCCGGAGAAATCCTTGAGCGGCTTGCGGTCCTCCTCCGCATAGCGGATGGTGGTCTGCCCGCCAGGCGAGATGAACTCGAAGGTGCCGCCGGAAGCCACGGCGTTCTGCGCGTTTTCTTCGCTTTGCGAGCAGCCTGCCAAGGCAAACACAGCAAGGACACCGGCCGCGGCGGCGCGGATAGTTCTGCGTCCCATTAGATATCCTGCGCCGGTTCGGAGTAGAAGATATCTATGATCTCGCGGTCACGGTAGACCAGCGAAGTCACCGAAGCCAGCGCGCACGTGCGGTCCCACGGCGCGTGAGCCAGGCGCTTGCCCAACACGGTGCGCTGCACCATGACGATGGGTAGCTGGTGGGAAACCACGATGGCCTCGTGTCCCTCGGCCTTGGAGCGGGCGCGCTCGGCGGCGTCCATCATGCGCGCGGCGATCTCCTCGAAAGGCTCGCCCCACGAGGGCTCAAGCGGGTTGACCATGAGCGGCCAGCGCTGCGGGTTCCACAGCTGCGAGTTCCAGCCCTTGGTGCGCAGGCCCTCGAAGCGGTTGCCGGACTCGATGACGCCCTTGTCGACATCCACCTCCAAGTCCGTCACCTGCGCAATCGGCAGCGCGGTTTCCTGCGCGCGCTGCAGCGGCGAGGCCGCCAGGTAGGTCACGTCATGGCCTTCGAAGGCTTTCGCTGTGCGGGCGGCCATCGAGTGCCCACGTGAGGACAAGTGATAGCCCGGGATGCGCCCGTAGAGGATCTTATCCGGGTTATAAACCTCGCCGTGGCGGACGAAGTGGACGATGGTGGTGGACATATACCTGTGTCTATCCCCTCAAATGGTTGGTTTACTGCGGGCGCTGCGCGCTGGCAGCGGCCTGGGCGGCAGGCTTGAGAGCTGCCTCGATTACCTCAAAATCATTGTCCGTGAGCGCATCAGACACAAACCAGGTCTCGAAGGCTGACGGCGGAACGTACACGCCGCCCTCCAGCAGTGCGTGGAAGAAGGGTGCGAAGCGCCAGGTATCGGCCGCCTGCATATCGGCGAAGTTGCGGCCCTGGCCCTCGGCGAAGCGGATGGAGAACATCGTCTCCGCGCGCTGGATGTGGTGTGCCACTCCGGCGGCATCAAGTGCCGCCGTTATCAGGCTGGTCAGGCAGTCCGCGTTGGCCTGCAGGCGCGGGTACAACTCTTCGTTGGCCAGCTCCAGAGAGGCCAGACCGGAGGCCATCGCCACCGGGTTACCGGACAGCGTGCCCGCCTGGTAGACAGGGCCGGCGGGGGCGAGGGAAGCCATGACGTCGGCGCGGCCGCCGAAGGCAGCTGCCGGCAGGCCACCGGAGACCACCTTGCCGAAGGTCACCAGGTCACCCGCTACCCCATCGACGCCGAACCAGCCCTTGTAGGAGGTGCGGAAACCGGTCATGACCTCGTCGAGGATGAGCAGGGCGCCGTCGGCATGCGCGATCTCCTTGAGTGCCGCGTTGAAGCCCTCCTCCGGGGCCACGGTGCCCATGTTGCCCGCCGCGGCTTCGGCGATGATGCAGGCGATCTCTCCCGGGTGCGCGGCGAAGGCCTCGCGGACGGCGTCGAGATCGTTGTACGGGACGACGATGGTGTCCGCGGCCGAGGCACCCGTGACGCCCGGGGAATCCGGCAGTGCGAAGGTGGCCACGCCGGAGCCAGCCGACGCCAACAGCGCATCCACGTGGCCGTGGTAGCAGCCCTCAAACTTCAGGACCTTGGCGCGGCCGGTGAAACCGCGGGCCAGGCGCACGGCGGACATGGTGGCCTCGGTACCGGAGTTGACCAGGCGCACTTGCTCCACGGCGGTGCGCTTGACGATGTGCTCCGCCAGCAGCGTCTCGCCCTCGGTGGGTGCGCCGAAGGAGAGGCCGTCGGCAGCCGCCTTCTGGACTGCCTCCACGATGGCCGGGTGGGCGTTGCCGTGGATCATCGGGCCATAAGAGCTGACCAGGTCGACGTACTCGTTGCCGTCGACGTCCCAGAGGCGGGAGCGCTCGCCACGGGCGATGACGCGGGCTTGGCCGCCCACGGATCCGAAGGCGCGGACCGGGGAATTCACGCCACCCGGGGTGACCTTCGTGGCGCGCTCGAACCACTCGGCGGACTGGGACGTATTCTGCTGATTTCGCTGGCTGGAGTTAGGCATAGCCCACATTGTATCGGTTTTAGCCCTATACAAAAGTTTGAGTCCCCTTGTGTCCTTCCGTCCTCCCTCCACTGCCTCCTAAGCGGCAGCAATCGCTCGCGCTGCGCGCCCGCTACTGTGGCGCTATGCTGGCAGCACACTGTTGATTCTGCCTTTCCTTATTTAAGCGCTGGGGTGCGCTGTGGAGAGGCACTACTTAAGGGGGATTCCCATGGCATCGCGCCGTTTTCTTGTCATTCTTGCCTGCCTTCCACTGTCTGCCTGCGCTGCCACTCAGGCAGAAACCGCTCCGCGAACCGAACCCAGCCCTACCACCTCGGCCCAACCAACGTCCTGGCAGCCGAATGCCCTGCCCCAGCCGGTCAACCGCTTTGGCGACACCACCTCTATCTCGCCCGCCCCGGCCGAACCGGAATCTGAAACCGAGGCGCCCGCGCCCGCACCCACGACCGTCGAGGCCCCCGCGCCACGCATCGAAGTAGAAACCGTC
>NZ_KV805221.1:54090-89042 GCF_001811565.1 Corynebacterium sp. HMSC078A10
CCCTCCCCGCCCCGGCGCCCGCACCCCGTCCGGCCCCACCGCAGCGGCCCAGGCCCAAGCTGGAACTGCCCGAGCCCCCGCGGGTGCCCACGTCCATCCCCATCCCGCCAGAAGTCCAAGCCGGCCTCGACCACATACCGACGCTTCCCCCGCTGCCGCGCGCGGAGGATATACGCATCGATGTGCCCTTCTAAAAGGCCGATGCCAAGTACGTTTCGATCAAATAGTGGCAGAAAACCGCCCATTTTCGGACCCCTTAGTTGATCGAAACGTCACCAGTCCTCATGGCCCCACACCAACTAAGGGTAGACCCTGATCTACCTCCTATATTCCCCCGCTGTACATGACAGGAAGCATAGCCGAGAGTTAAGCTGAACCCGATTTTCAATGACGGCGTTTACCTGACAGTAAGGGACTCATGAACAAGAAAGCTCTCGGCATCACCGCCGGCGCTATCGCTGCGGTTCTCCTCGCAGGCGGTGGTGGAATGTACGCACTGACCAGCGGCTCCTCCGACATTCAGCTCACCGCTAGCGATGTCACGACAACCGCCAAGGAAGACCTCATCAGTTCCGTCTCCGCCACCGGCACCGTCTCCGCCGAGCGCGAGATTTCTCTGACGAGCTCACTGACCGGACCCATCCAGTCCCTAGACGCGAAGGTGGGTGACCGCGTCGAGGCCCAACAGCTGCTCGGCCGCATGGACACCACCGAAACCGAGCGCGAGCTCGAAGCCCAGCGCACCTCCCAAGAGGCAGGCAAGCTCGAGGCCGTCCACCAGATCGAGGACGCCCAGCTTCAGCTGCGCCAGCTTCAGGATTCCCTCGACCAGGGCCTCAACCCGGAGGTCAATAGCGCCCAGTCCGCCGTGAATTCGGCGCAGACCGAGTACGCCGAGGCGCAGCGCAAGCTCGACGATGCCCTCGCTACCAAGGGCGACCGCCCCGAGGTTGCCGAAGCCCGCGCGGCCGTCGAGCAGGCGCGCTCCGGGGTGCGCGATGCCGAGTCCAAGTCCTTCCAGTCCGCGCTGGCCTCCATCGGCACCGCCACCGAGGACCCTTCCGGCATCACCACCGCCAGCGCTTTCTTAAGCTACCTGGACTCCGATGAAGCTGTGCAAGACTCCGAGCGCCAATTGAAGGAATCCGAGGAATCCTATGGCCGCCTCCTCCGTGGCATCGACCGCGAGCTCGGCGAACAGCAGCGCGCCACCGCCGCTTCCTACCAGGCCGTCTCCGATGCCGAGCGTGCACTGCAGGCCAGCAACCTGGCCATCGAACACCAAATCGCCTCCCAGTCCCAAGCGGTGAACCATGCGGTGGAGACGGCGGCGTCGGCAAGCGCCAGCAACGCCAAGGAGAATGGGCCTCTGGAGTACACGCTCTCCCAGGCCGACCTGCGCTCCCCTCTGGCTGGCGTTGTCACCTCCGTCAGTGGTGAAGCCGGCATGCCCGCCGAAGGCCCCATCCTCACCGTGGCGGATGATTCCTCGCTGTTGGTGAAGTCCACGGTCAAGGAGGGTGACATCGCCCGCATCAAGGTCGGCGATGAAGTCACGTTCACCTCGCCGTCGAGCCCCGGCAAAGAGTACAAAGGCAAGGTCACCTTCATCTCCCCTACGGCCGAACAACCTGAGGTAGAAGCCGGTGCAGGTGGCGGCTCCGGCAAACCATCTGGTTCCACCAAGCCTGAGTTCCCCGTGCACATCCGCGTCGATGGCAACCGCGAGGGCCTGCGCCTTGGTTCCACCACCAAGGTGAAGATCATTACGGAGAAGGACAAGAACGCCATCACCGTGCCGCTCTCCGCCATCTATGAAGAAGACGGCAAGAAGAACGTCCTGGTCGTCGACAACGGCACTATCCAGGCGCGCGAGGTGAAGATCGCCAGCGAATCTGATTTCTCCGCCGCCATCGCCTCCGGCCTCAAGGAAGGCGAGACCGTCATCAGCCAGGCGGATACGCACAAGGACATGGTCGGCATGTCCGCCTCCGTAGAAGGCTCCGATGATGCGGAAGAGAACGCATGAGCCGCCTCATTGAGATGCGGGGAATCGTCAAACGTTTCAACGAGGGTCTCGACAGCGAGCTGACCGTCATCCCGGGCCTCGACTTCAGCGTGGAGGAAGGCGAGTTCGTGGCCGTCGTGGGCCAGTCCGGCTCCGGCAAGTCCACGCTCATGAACATCATCGGCTTGCTCGACCGCCCCACCGCCGGCGAATACCAGCTGGCTGGCGTGGATGCGCTGGCGCTTGGCGACGACAAACTGGCCTCCTTCCGCGGCCAAAAAATCGGATTCATCTTCCAGAACTTCAACTTGATCGGCCGCATGTCCGCGCTGAAGAACGTGGAGATGCCCATGGTCTATGCGGGCGTTTCATCCCACGAGCGCACCCAGCGCGCGGAAAAGCTTTTGGAGATGGTCGGCATGGGTGACCGCATGAACCATCTGCCTAATGAGCTCTCCGGTGGTCAGAAGCAGCGCGTGGCGGTGGCCCGCGCCTTGGCCAACCAGCCGGAGATTCTCCTAGCGGACGAGCCCACCGGCGCACTGGATTCGCAGACCGGCCGCATGGTCATGGACCTCTTCCACGAACTGCACCGCACGCATGGAAAGACCATTTTGTTCATTACCCACAACCCGGAATTGGCTGATGAATGCAGCCGCACCGTCACGATGAAGGACGGGGTGTTGTCATGAATTTTGCTGAATCCACCAAGATGGCGCTGACCAGCCTGCGCACCAACAAGATGCGCTCGGCGCTGACACTCTTGGGCGTCATCATCGGCATCGCCGCGGTCATCGCCATCGTCACGCTCGGCCACTCCTTGCAGTCTTCCGTGCAGAAGGACTTGGATAAGGTCGGCGCGAACAACTTCACCGTTCAGGTCAAGGAGCGCCCTGAGGAGGGCGAAGAGGAAGAAGCCGATGATCCCTTCATGGGCGGTGGCTATGTCGAAGACGAGTCCTCCATGCTCACCCCGGACATGTTGGACCGCGCCAAGGAGGTCTTGGGAGATCAGATCGCCGGCATCAATATCGGCGAATACAGCTCTTATTCCGGCGCCCTCGTGGTCGAGGGCGAATCCGGGGAGGAGACTGCCAACCTCCTCGTCCGCCCGACCAACCCGGACTATGTCTCAGGCTCGTCCTATTCCATCGTGGCCGGGCGCTTCCTCAGCGAGGACGATATCGATTCCAGCCGGGCAGCGACCATGCTGGATAAGGAAACCGCCACCAAGCTTTTCGGCGCTCCTGAAGACGCCATTGGCCAATACGTGAGCTTTGAAAGCCAGGAGGCCTCCCCGATCGAGCTCGCCGTCATCGGTGTTTTTGAGGAACCGCAAACCGGGCCTTTGGTGGGCGGTGGCCCCAGCCAAACCGCCTTCGTTCCCTACCCGCTCGAGGCCGAGTTCTCCGATTCCCCGGGTGCTGGCACCGCCTTCAGCGAGGTCACCGTTCGCGGCAACCCGGACTTGGATAAGGCCGCGGTAGCCAGCAACCTGCAGCGCGTCTTCGATAGCTACTACAAAGACAACCCCGACTACATGGTCAAGGTATCTGACTTCAGCGATGACCTCGCGTCCTTGAACCAGATCTTCACCACGATGAGCCTGGTACTCGCGGCCATCGGCGGCATCTCGCTGCTCGTCGGTGGCATCGGCGTGATGAACATTATGCTCATCACCGTCACGGAGCGCACCCGTGAGATTGGCATCCGCAAAGCGCTTGGCGCACGCCGCCGTGATATCCGCATCCAGTTCATCACGGAGGCCATCGTGGTCTGCCTCATCGGCGGTCTCATCGGCATCGCCATCGGCACCGCAGCCGGCATGGCGGGTGCGGCCGCCATCGGCTCACTCGTAGCGCCGCCGCTGTGGGCGGTCATCCTCTCGCTGCTCTTCTCGCTGGCTATTGGCCTCTTCTTCGGCTACTACCCTGCCGGAAAGGCCGCGAAGCTGGACCCGATTGAGGCGCTGCGCTACGAATAGCAAAGCGTTCAGCCGAACCGGAACAAAAAGATAGCCCCAGCGATGCTGGGGCCAGAGCCTATTTGCCTTGCGGCTTGATATCCAGAAGCCTACTACGCAAGTACATAGGCATCCACTCACCGAACTATCGATTCTCCTTCGTCGTTTCAAACGACGACGCCTCCTAATGCACCACCTTCAGGCCCACGATCCCACCAATGATCATGGCCAGGAACAGCACCTTCCACACGGTTGCCGCCTCGTGCCCGGCGACGAAGGAGTAAATGACGGTGACCACCGCGCCCACACCGGCCCACACCGCGTAGGCCGTGCCCACGGGGATAGACTTCATGGCCCAGCCCAACCCGCCCATCGAAATGGCGCAGGCCACGAAAAAGATCACCGAGGGCCACAGGCGGCTAAAGCCCTCCGACTTATCCAGCGCCGCTGCCCACACAGCCTCAAAGGCGCCGGAGAAAATCAACACAAACCACGACATGGCCAGCCCTTTCTGGCCGTCTTGTCGCGTCACCGGGTACGGCTCCCTCGTCCGGGGCTCGCATAAATCGCGGCGAGCCTGCCCACAATAATGGCACACTGGGCGGCATGAAGATTGCATTCCTAGGTACTGGCCGCATGGGCACTGAGCTCGCCCGACACCTCCTCAAGAACCATGAGCTCACCGTTTGGAACCGCACCGCCGAGCGCGCGCAGCCGCTGGTCGAGTCCGGCGCTACCCTCGCCGATTCGCCCACCGCCGCCGTAGAGGGCGCAGAGGTCATCATTACCTCGCTCTTTGGCCCCGATGACATCCGTGAGCGAGTCATTGACGCCAACCTCATCCCGGAGGGCGTGACCTGGATCGATACCACGACCGTCTCCCCCGATGCCGCCCGCGAATTCGCTGCCGCGGTCGACTCTTATGTCCACGCGCCCGTCGTCGGCTCGCTAGGCCCAGCACGCGAAGGCAAGCTCGGCGTTTACGTGGGCACGCCTGACGACGACCGCCGCGAGCTCGCCATGACCATCGCCGAGCCGTGGGCCGATGAGAACAAGCTCATCGGCGTGGAGTCCGCCGCCACCGCGGCGATTGGCAAGCTCCTGGCCAACCTAGCACTTGCCGTTACCGCGGAGGGCGTGCTGGAAGCACTCCACCTCGGCGAGTCCGAGGGCCTCGATTCCGAGGTCATCCTCGAGATGCTCGACATCACCGGCCTGGCCTTCATGAAGAACATGAAGGGCCCGTTCATCACCGGCGAGCGCAACACCACTCCGGGTGACTTCACCGTGGATGCCCTGTGCAAGGACGCCAAGCTCATGGAGATGACCGCCAACAAGCCGCTGCCTGCAGTGGCCGCCGCCATCGAGCGCTTTGAGGAACAGCAGGCCATGGGCCACGGCGACCAGGACTTCTCCTCCATCTTCGTCTTCCGCAACAAGGGCTAGCCTCGAGAGCTAGGCACTGCGCTTTCCGACGAGCCCGCGCAGCACCTCCTCCAGCTGCGCGTTATCCCCCGTGTCCTGGCTGTGAAAGCGCGCGGCAATAAACTCCGCGCGTACGCGGCTATCACTCGCTAGCCGCTCCACATTAAGTTGGTATCCTGCCGCCGTAACCAGCGCATCAAAGAACACCGTCTGCGTACGGGTATTGCCTTCCCTAAAACTATGCACCACATTGAGCTCGCCCCACAGCTCCGCCAGCTTGGTCACAAACTCATCAATCTCTAGGCCACGCAGAAAATCATCCTTCGCCAGCCCCGCAAACAGCTTCTCTGCTGCCTTCGTCATTTCCGGCCCCGCCGGATAGTAGGCATGCCCAGCCTTAATCATGAACTGGTCTGTAGGGGCAGTCCGCTCTTCACCCGCCCAGTCATACACATCCTGAAAAAGATGTCGATGTATAGCCTTGAAGTGCGCGTAGTCAAAAGCACCTTCCACAGGTGCCGACTCCAACTCGGTTATCCGAAGAAATACAAGCTTTTCTTCCAAGATCCGTAGTTCTTCTGCGTCATCTAACCCCAAGCGATTCTTCAGAACCTTGGTCCCTGGAATGAAATAGCTCTCCCAGCCCCCGCTCATGTTTCTCCCCCGCGCTCTATTTCAGCGAAGCTCGCCGAACACGAGCGATAGCTTCGTCGGCAGATAATGTCCCTGCAGCCACCTCGCGGCCCAGCTGGCGCACGTACTCATCAGTCACATCGTGGCCTGCTAGACGCAACGCAGCATCGCTCAACGCTAACGGATCACGGTCGCTACTACTGCTTTCAATTTGAACAGGCTCCGACATTGCTATCCTCCCGAGTTTTCAACTACATTTTCTCTCATTTTAGCAGCTCATGACACCAATCCCAAGGGTGTTTCCCACCTCGAAAAGAACGTTCGGGGCGTGCATTTTGCTAAACTTCATCAATAAGTTTTAACTATTGTCTAGCCGCCCAATGTAAGGAGCTCGCCGCCCAGCAATGCTTTCCATCGACGCCGATTATGGGCATTCCACGCCCCTTGGACATCTTGAGAAGGACTTCGCCCCAGGCCGCATCTATGGCCTCGCCGGCCCCAACGGTTCAGGTAAATCCACGTTGCTCGCAACGCTCGGCGGTGAGCTTGCGCCTCTCGAAGGCTCAGTGGAGTACGACGGCCATCCCGTCGGCACGAAGGAGCAACCGGGTGCTGTGATCACGGTGGCCGAGCCGGTTTTCCTCCCCGACCTCACCGTGGGCGAGCACCTGGACTTGATAGGAAAGGCGACAGGGGTGGACGTCGCCAAGCTCTGCGAGCTCTGGGCGCTTGAGCCTCTCCTCCCTCACCCCGCCTCGCGCCTGTCCTCAGGCCAGCGCCAGCGCGTGTTCCTGGCCGCACAGCTGTACCAGCCGGCGCGCGCAGTGCTTATCGACGAGCCCGAGCGCCACCTCGACGCCACCTGGACCGAGTTCCTCGCAATCGAATTGCGCTACCTAGCCGACGAGGAGAATCGCTGCATCGTCGTGGCCTCGCATTCCGACACGATCACCCAGGCCTGCGACGAGGTGGTGCAGCTGTGATGCGCACGCTATCCCGGCTAGGTGATGGCATTTGGTATCTCATCCTCGCCGGCATTTTCATCGGCTTCGGCTACACAGGCTGGCAAGAAGTCAGCGCCGTCGTGCCTATCATCCCGGCGCGCATCACGCTGACTGGTGTCGCTCCTATTGCCGGCATCGTGGGACTGCTCGCTCTCATCGTGTTCGCCGAGACTCTTTATCCCCTACGGGCGCTCTCCCGGGAACGTTGGGTGTACGTTGATCGCCCACGCGGCAAACTCCGCGGTACCGACTGGATCACATGGACGCAGCTGATCGGGTTCGGGGTCTTAGGTCTCGGCATCTGCGTGTCCACCGGGCTATCCCCGTGGTTCGCGCTGACAGTCCCGGCCCTGCGTTTCGTCGTGGGGTGGCGCTCGTTCACGCTGGCTTCGCTTCTCAGCGCTGGGCATACGCGCCTGGTCGGTGGATCCGGCCTTGGTCTGCTTGATTCGGAGGTCACCTCTGATGCCATTGCGAGCCAGTCCGCCTGGATTCCTCGTCGCACCCATGCGCCCTCCACGTTGACGGGTCTCTTCTTCCGTCGTCTGGGACGACGGTGGTACATCGGCGTCGGTGCGCTCGCAGCCCTCGGCTTGACGTTGGGGTTCGCCCCACAGCTCGGGGCGCTGGCTATCGTCGGATTCATGTCCGCGTGGAGCATCGTCGGCGCGGCGGTTGGGCGCGCTGCCTCCTTCGGCCGCGTCAGCGACGATGCATGGCCCGACTGGGGCCTTCCCCTTATCGCTTCAGTGGGCACGGCGCTCCTTGGTGCTGGTGTCCTCCTCTTGGTGTGGAAGCTCTCCGCCATCGCAGTGGTGCTCATCATCGCCGGTCTTAGCTGGGCGTCGTTTAAGCGTTCCCGCCCGGCACAGGTAGACAGCATGTCCATGCTGGACAGCGGCGGCTTCGGTGTCTCCTTCTCCCCCGAGGTGCTGCACTACATTGCCCGCGGCGCCCTCGGTCTTGGTGTGGCGGCCCTTGCGCTGGGGTATTAGCCGGGCTAGTCTTTCGGGCATGAAGATTTTTTCCTAATTCGACGTCACACTTTTTACGCGACTTACTCGAAGGTGGATTTCTTCATGCCTATTTCTTTTTCTCATCTCACCGTCACCTGGCCCGACGGCACCCCCTGTTTCACGGAGCTCACCGGCACGTTTTCCTCGCACTTCACGGGCTTGGTCGGTGCGAATGGTTCCGGAAAATCAACGCTAGCCAAGGTACTTGCAGGCCTCATTGCCCCGACTTCGGGAACGGTATCCGCGGGCTCAGTCCTCTATGTCGACCAGGATTTAGGCCTCCATACGTCTAGCACCATCGCCGATGTCTTTGGCGCGACCGAAGTCCTCAACGCCATTGCCCGCATTGAGGCTGGCGAATACTCGGAAGAGCTCGCCGCCACTGTTGGTGAGCAGTGGGACTTAGCAGAACGTATTGAAGCAGCTCTCGACGCTGCGGGTATCCCCTTCCCCTTAGAGCGCACTATCGGAACACTGTCGGGTGGTGAAGCGGTGACCGTGGCACTGACCGCCGCATTCTTCCGCAAGCCGGATTTCCTCATCCTCGACGAGCCCACCAACAACCTGGACTCCTCATCACGCCAGCGCCTGCTCGAGCTCATTCGCACCGCGCCGATGCCGGTTCTCGTCGTCTCACACGACCGCGAGCTCCTCGCGCACGCGGATAGCATTGCGGAGCTCTACCACGGAACACTTCGCGAGTTCGAGGGAAACTACTCCTCCTACCGCGCAGCGATTGATGCCGAGCAGGATTCCGCGCAGGCCAAGGTCCGAGAGACCAAGGCCGAACACCGCAAACAAATCCGCGAGCGCGCCGCCATGCAGACCCGCATTGCGCGCGATGCCCGCCGCGGCAAGAACTTCGCCGCCTCGAAGCGCAAACCCGGCATGGCCATGGGCTTGGACAAGAACCGTTCTGAGCGCTCGGCCGCTGGGCGTTCTCAACAGGCCAACGATGCAGTGGCTGCCGCCCTGTCGGCTCATGACAAGGCACAGCGCGCGCTTCGCGACGACACCCATGTCCACATCGACCTCCCCGGCACTGAGCTGCCCGTGGGCACCCGCGTGCTGGTCAGCGATCTGCTCAGCATTACTGGCCCTGAGCGTGTTCGCCTCGCCGGGCCCAACGGCAGCGGCAAGACCACCTTCCTCAACCGCATCGCCCGCGGCGACGTCGAGTACGCGCTGCCCTGCGGATACATCCGCCAACGCATCGTCCTGCCTGAGGAGAAGTCGGTGCTCGACATCGTGCGGGAGGCCAACCCCAACGCGGACCCGCAGTTCCTGCGCGACCAGCTGGCCCAAATGCTCTTTATCAACGACAAGATCCACCAGCCAGTGGGCCAGCTTTCTGGTGGCGAGCGCTTCCGCGTCGAAATCGCCCGCGTCTTGCTCAGCGACCCAGCCCCGCGCTTTCTGCTTCTCGACGAACCGACAAACAACCTCGATATCCCCACCACCGATTGGCTGATTGAGGTGCTCACGAGCTACCGCGGGGCATTCATCCTGGTCAGCCACGACGAGCACGTGTGCGAGCAGCTCAACCTCACAACGACCGTTTCCATGGATGACTACAACTCGCTCCGTGAAACGGAATACCTTCTGCGTTCCCCTCGCAATGCAGAGCGACTACGTAACTCCATCGACCAGCTGAAGGCATCTGACAAAAGGCATCAGTCATAAGGCGTTTTCACGGCCCAAAACGCCTTTTGCGCATTGCAGATGGCGTTTTTACACCCAAAGATACCTTTTATCAGACGCCTTTTGCGGGACGCCCCTTGTGAGGCGCCCTTTGTGAGGCGCCACAAGGAGGGACAGCGAGCTAGCTGACGAGCGCCTGCGCGGCAGCGCGGGCGCCGGCGATGACGGCGGGCACGCCGACTCCATCGGCCCAAGCGCCGGCGGTGGCGATACCGGGGACGTCGGCAAGCGCGGCACGCACGGCGGCAACGGTAGCCAGGTGCTTTTCGTCATAGCGGGGGATGCCGCCGAACCAGCGCTGCGTGTAGATCTCCTCCACGCCGGCGGCGCGGCCGTCGAAGCCGGTGATCTTCTGCAGGTCATCAAGGGCATAGTCCACCAGGTCATCCTCCTCCGCGCGCACGAGGGCGTCATCGCCGAAGCGGCCGAAGGAGGCGCGCACGAGGAAGCCTTCGCGCTCGTTCAGGTGCGGCCACTTATTGGATGAGAGCGTGAAAGCCTTGGCGCGCACGCCGGGCTCGTCAGAGGCGACGAGAATGCCGGTGGCCTCCGGAAGGGAGTTGCCCTCCGGGTCCGTGGCGGAGGCGAAGTTGAAGCCGACGACTACAGAGGAGGCCAGCTGGACAGAAGACAACTCCTGGGCGGCCTCCGGAGCCACGGCCTTGAGCAGGCGCGCGGTCGTCGGAGCCGGGGTGGCAAAGAGCACGCGGTCGAAGGGGCCGATATCCCCCGGCGCGCCCTTGACCTCAAAGGCATCACCCTTACGCGTCACGCCCGAGACGAAGGTGTCCAGGTGGATCTGCGCGCCGGACTTCTCAGCCAGGGCTTCGTAGAGCTCGGCGTAGCCACCCTTGAAGGTGCCGAAGACGGAGCCTTCGGCCGGGCTGCGGCCGGACTCGATCTGTTTGATTGCCGCCGACAGGGTTACCGGGCCCTCTTTCGCCAGCGAGTCCAGCGTGGCCGCTAGGTGCGGAACCGTGGCGCGGAGGCCCAGGTCATCGGCCGTACAGGAGTACACACCGCCGAGGAGCGCGGAGACCACGTGGTCCACCACGTCATCGCCGTATTGCTGGCGCACGAGCTTGCCCACGGAGACATCCCCGCCGACTTCCCACTCAAAGGGCTGCTCGTTGGTGATGCGCTCATTGGTGGCAGCGGAGAAGAAGTCCTGCGGCGCGGAAGGAATACCCATGACACCGCCCTGTGGCAAGAAGTGCAGCTCGCCGCCGGTATACACGCGGGGGCGCAGCTGACTGTTGGGTTCCACGAAGGAATCCTCCAAGCCCAGCTCCGTGAAGAAGTCCACGGCATCTTGGCGGCGGCGGATGAAGGCCTCCGCGCCCATGTCCGTGGGGCCGCCGTTGAAAGCCACGGTGTGCAGCTTGCCGCCGATGCGATCGGCCGCCTCGAAAACATAAACCTCATGGGAGCCCTCAGTGTTGTGCTTGAGTTCCCACGCGGCGGTGAGTCCCGCCAGTCCAGCACCAATGATCGCGATTTTCATTTAGCCCTCCTCGTGGATGATGGCGACGGCGCGGGTGATGGCGTCGGCGTCGGTAGTCGGCAGAACCCCGTGGCCGAGGTTCCAGATGTGTCCCTTCACGTCGCCACGCTCCCTTGCGCGGGCGACCTCTGCCTTGATGGTGTGCACGCCCTGGCGCACCGCCTCCTCGCCGGCAAAGAGCAAGGCTGGATCAAGGTTGCCCTGCAGGATGTCTGCATCGACGCGTGCCGCGGCGGCATCCATGCTCACGCGGTAGTCCACGCCCATGACCTCCGAACCGGCCTCCGACATCGCGCCGAGCAACTCGCCGGTTCCCACGCCGAAGTGAATGCGCGGCACGCGGCCCTCCGCGGCTTTAAGGATCTGCGTTGAATAGGGCAGAACAAACTCGCGGTAGTCGCGCTCGTTGAGGTAGCCCGCCCAGGAATCAAAAAGCTGCATCGCATCGATGCCCGCTTCCAGCTGAAGCTGGAGGAAAGAGATGATCGTCGGGGTCAGGCGCTCCATGAGCTGGTGCCAGGTGTCCGGCTCGGAATGCATCAAGGCCTTGGTGCGCTCATGATTCTTCGAGGGGCCACCCTCAATGAGGTAGCTGGCCAAAGTGAAAGGCGCACCGACAAAACCGATGAGTGCCTGCTTGTCGGTGAGCTCGTTCAGAATGATCTCGATGCCCTGGCGCACCTCGGGCACGTCGACGTCGAGGATAGGCAGGTTCGCCACGTCCTCCTTGCTGCGCACGGGCGCATCCATGACTGGGCCGCGTCCGGGGACGATTTCCACGCCGACGCCCGCGGCCTTGAGCGGGACGACGATATCGCTGAACAAGATGGCCGCGTCGACGTCGTGGCGGCGCACTGGCTGCAGGGTAATCTCCGCCAGCAGCTCCGGCATGAAGCAGGAATCCAGCATGCTGATTCCCTCACGGACCTTGCGGTACTCCGGCAAAGAACGCCCCGCCTGGCGCATGAACCAGACGGGCGGACGGGACGGGATGCGGCCGGAAGCGGCCTCAATAAGCGGCGCGGCAGACAGACGAGACATACCGTCCATTATGAATCAAAAGTTGGAGTGGGCGCCAATCAGGAATTCTGCGCCCGACGGGCCTTAATGAACGCCGTCGAGTCTGGATGAAAGAGGAAGAAGATTCCCACCATGAGCGCCATCGGAATGAGCAACAAGAGCAGCCCGCCCACGCCGGCAATCAGCGCCGCTATGCTGACGAACATGGCATAGGCGGAAACCGCGGTAATGATGCGGCGCGCCCACACCGAACCGTTTGCTAACTGCGCGGAGCACGCCGCAATGATGACAGCGCTCACCACATGAGAAATGGCAGCAAAGCGCGTATTGAAACGGATATAGCCCACCTGCTCTGGGCTGAGTTCGGGGTTGGTCACCGAGCCATAGGAGCCAAAGAGTCCCACCATTCCGGCGGTCAACATCACAACGGCGGCAACCACAAAGACCCAATAGGAGATGCGCAGCTGGGAAGGCCAGGTGGAAAGATCCTGCTCGCCCTGCTTCTTAGGGCGGCGCGGACGGCGATTATAGTCCGCGGGGCCGGGGCGGTCATTCATCGCTTGCCGTCCTTGTCTCTTTCTTTCTCCTTGTCCTTGTTTTTCTTCTCGCGCTCCTCCAGGTTTTCCTGACGGCGCTGCTCTTCCATCTCCTTGCGCATCTGGCGCATCTGTTCCATCTCGCCGGTGTACTCAAGAACTTCTTCCTTGGAGGAGAAGATCAAGCCCATGACGGCGGCCACGCCGACGAGGATCTGCACGCCGCCATCAAGAACGAACAGCCAGTCCGGAACGCTCGCCCCGGCGGGGCTGCTCATGAAGACGATGAGCACGCGGAAGGCGAAGTAGAGGGAGAAGGCGAACCACAGGCGCCGGCCGGTGCCGGCCGCCGAGGAGTTCTTGTGGATCAAGCCCAGCATGATGCCCAGCAGGACGACGATGGCGAGCGATATCAGCGAGCTGAACGCCACCGAGCCATAGCCCACGAGTTGCACGAGGGCATCGCTGACGTCCTGCCCAGACTTTTCCGCTGCGGACTCCGCGGTGGTGCGGGCCTGGGCAAAGAGCTCGTCCCGGTTCAGAAGGGTCAGCACGATGCTCAGGACTAGGTGCACCACCTCAAGCACCAAGGCAACGGCCCACACCTTGAGCATGAGGGAAACGGCTTCGGTGCGAGTGGCCTTCTCCTTATCCGGCTCCTTGTCCTGCTTCGCCGGCTTCTGCGCCGACGAAGCCGTGTTCGGGCTGAACGTCACGATTCTCCTTTTACTTGAGCAAGCGGGCGGCGTCCGTGGCGAAGTACGTCAGGATCTGGTCCGCGCCCGCGCGCTTGAACGCAGTCAAGGACTCCAGCATAACGGCCTCACCATCGATCCACCCGTTCTGGGCGGCTGCCTGAATCATCGCATACTCGCCGGACACCTGGTACACGGCTACCGGCACGGAGGAGCGCTCCACGGCACCGGCCAACACGTCGAGGTACGGCAAGCCAGGCTTAACCATGACGATGTCCGCGCCTTCCTCGATGTCCAGGTCCACCTCCAGCATGGACTCGCGGAAGTTGCGCGGATCCTGCTGGTAGGTGCGGCGGTCGCCCTCCAGGGAGGAGCCCACCGCATCGCGGAAGGGACCGAAGAAGGCGGAGGCGTACTTGGCGGAATAGGCCATGATGGCAACGTCCTCATGGCCGGCCTCATCGAGGGCCTCGCGGATGGCGGCAATCTGGCCGTCCATCATGCCGGAGGGGCTGACCATGTGCGCACCAGCGCGGGCCTGAGAGCGGGCCATGTCCTGGTAGAGCTCCACGGTTTCATCGTTGAGCACGCGGCCCTTGTCATCGATCACACCGCAGTGACCGTGCGAGGTGAACTCATCGAGGCAGGTATCCGCCATCACGATGAGGTCATCGCCGAACTCTTTGCGCAGCTCGGCAATCGCAACGTTGAGGATGCCCTGCGGGTCCCAAGCCACGGAGCCGGTTGCATCCTTGTCTTCCTCACGCGGCACACCGAAAAGGTCAACGCAGGTCACGCCGGCGTCAAGTGCCTCGTGGGCGGCGCGCTTGAGGGAATCCAAGCTGTGCTGCGCCACTCCCGGCATGGAGGGGATCTCGCGGGCTTCATCCAGACCATCGACGACGAACATCGGGAGGATGAGGTCGGAGGGGCGCAGCGACGTTTCCGCAACCAAGTCCCTAAAAGCCGGGTTCTGACGCAGGCGGCGGGGGCGGCGAGCAATGCTCATGAGTAAAAACTCTCCTTTGAGCTACGAGAAAATCAAAAGTACTTTCTCGACTCTAGTCGCCCCTAATCTGCCTTCCCAGCAGTGGTCGACGCCGACTTCTTGCGCGAGCGGCGCTTCTTGCGCGGAGCAGGCAGGTTGCCGGCGGCGCGGAGGGCGGCGACGTGGTCAGCGAGGGCGTCGACAAGCGTCGGCACATCCGCAACCTCCGGGACCACGTCCACGCGCAGCCCCACCTCCTCGGCCGCCGCCTTGGTGGAGGGGCCGATGCACGCGATGATGGTCCGGGCATGGGGCTTGCCGGCGATGCCGACGAGGTTGCGCACCGTCGACGGCGAGGTAAAGGCCACCGCATCGAAGCCACCGGACTTGATCATGTCGCGGATCTCCGCCGCCGGCGGGGCCGCGCGCACGGTGCGGTAGGCCACCACGTCATCGACTTCCCAGCCCAAGTCCAACAGGCCGTCCACCAGAGTCTCGCCGGCGATATCGGCGCGCGGCAGCAACACGCGGCCCACGGCGTCGATGTCCTCAACGTAGTTGGGGAAGACCTCCACGAGGCCCTCGGCATTCTGCTTCCTCGCCGGCGGCAGAAGCTCCGGGACCATGCCCTTGGCGCGAATCGCATCGGCGGTCTTCTGCCCCACCGCCGCCAGGTGCACACCGGCGAAGTCGCGGGCATCGAGGCCGAGTTCCGCAATCTTCTTCCACACCGCGCTCACCGCATTGACGGAGGTGAACACGACCCACTTGTAGCGGCCTTCGACGATGCCCTTGATGGCGCGATCCATCTGCGCCGGGTTGCGCGGCGGTTCCACGGAGATAGTGGGCACCGACTGCGGAATGGCACCGTGGCCAGCCAGGCGGGCGCTCATCGCCGCGGCCTGCTCCTTCGTGCGCGGCACGAGCACGCGCCAGCCATAGAGCGAACGGTTCTCCCACCAGGAGTACTTCGAGCGATCATCAAAGCTGCGGCCCAGCGTGACGACGAGCTCGCCCGGCAGCTCAGCGTCGAGCTTGCCCAGCGTGCCCAGAGTGGTCTCGTGGGTGCGCTGCAGACGGGTGGTTCCGTGGACGGTGACGTAGGCTTCCGTCTCCGCGGGCATCCCGCGCTCCACCAGCTCGGCGGAAATCACCGGCAGGTCATCTGCCGTGGCCTGCAAAACCAGCGGCTGCGTCGCAGAGGCCAGCGCGTCCCAATCCGCACCTTCGGTGATGTCGGCCTCGGTATAGGTCGCACCGAGAGCAATACCTGCAAAAGACGGAACCGTCGAAGGCAGGGACATGCCCGGGACCACCTGGAATTCCATGCCCGCATTGGCCACGGCGGTGATTTCCGCCTTGATGGACTCGCGGTTGAGCGGGTTTCCGGTGACCAGGCGGATCACGTCGTGGCCCTCTGCGCGCTCGAGTGCTGCACGCAGTTGCTTGACGACGCCCCCCTCGACCTCCTCAAACACCGCCGCCGTCGGCGGGGCTGGGCGTGGCGGCTTGCGGCGCGCGCCCGCTTCCTTTGCGGCGGCGCAGATACGCTCGTACTCTTCCTCGGCGGCGTCGAGAAGCTCCTGCGGAACCGGCACTTGCTGCGCCACCATGTCGCGCACGCCTTGTGAAACGGCGGCGTCGGTCACAACGTTGGCGGTCGTCTCCAGAACCTCGCGGGCGCGAACGGTCAGCAGGTCGGGGTTACCTGGGCCGGCACCGACGAAGACGACTTTGCCCAGATCAGACTTACCCAGCTCAGGCTGGGTATCCGGCACGGCATTGCTCATAAGGTTCTTTTCTAGTTTGTGGATTCCGAGTGCCCCGGCGCCACGCGTGGCGGGCGCGGGAAATGGAGACAAGAAAGCCCCTCACTCGCGAGTTAAGGGGGCCTAAATCATTGCTCTCAATGATTGTGTGCTAGATACACACTAAAGGAAAAGGCCCCAAAGCAAAAATTACGTGCGATTACTCCGCTGCCAGGAGGTCTGCAGCTCCCTGCGCGAAGAGCTCCTTGGAGACCGCGCGCCCCAATTCTTCTGCCTCGCTGGCCTCGCCCTGGGCCTGAGCGATGAGCTGACGAGAACCATCGAGGGCGAAGACTCCGCCGCGCACGACCAGTTGCTCGCCTTCCCAGTGAGAGACCGCGGCAACCGGCGCGGTGCAGCCGGCTTCTAGCCGGGAGAGCACGGTGCGCTCGGCGCGGGTGGCGGCGGTGGCGGGGGCGTCGGCAAGCAGGGCAATGGCCTGTGCAGCCTCCGTTCCCTTCACTGCCTCGATGGCCAGCGCGCCCTGTGCCGGGGCGGGCATGAAAACCTCCGGGTCGAAGACCTCGGTGGCGCGATCGGCATAGCCCGCGCGCACGAGGCCGGCGTAGGCCAGGAGGACGGCGTCGAGCTCGCCACCGGTGACCTTGCCCATGCGGGTATCGATATTGCCTCGAAGTGGGCGAATGTCAAGGTCCGGGCGCAGCGCCCGCAACTGGCTGATGCGGCGCGGCGCGGAGGTACCTACGCGTGCGCCCTCCGGCAGCTCCTTGAGGGTCAGGCCATCGCGGGCGATAAGCGCTTCGCGGATGTCCTGGCGCTGCGGAACCACAAGGTCGAAGCGTTCGTCGGCAGCCGTGGGCAGATCCTTGAAGGAGTGCACCGCGATCTCGCACTCGCCGCGGGCGACGGCCTCACGCAGGGCCTGCGTAAATACGCCCACGCCGATGCGCTCCACGGGCGCCATGTTGACATCCCCCTGCGTGGTGACGATGTGCAACTCTGCCTCATAGCCTGCCTGCTGCAGCCACTCCTGCACGTGCCCCGACTGCGTGGTGGCTAGGAGGGATCCTCGGGTGCCGATCTTCAACATCTATGCGTCCTTTTCTTCCTTAGTGCTTTCCGCGGCTTCCATCTGCGCGGCATCCGGCAGCTCCGCCACGTCAATGGCCACACCGCTGCCCTCCAACTGGAGCCCAAAGAGTTCCTGCAGCGCGGTCTCGTGGCTCACCGTTCCGGAGTTGGCTGCGAGCTTCTTCGCACGAACCGTGGGCTCATGGAGCAGCTTATCCGCAACGCGCTTGAGAGCACGGTTGATGTCTCCCATCTGGCGCTCATCCAGCTCTGGGTGCTTCTGCTCCAGCCGCGCTACCTCGCACTGAACCAGGTTCGCTGCTCGCTTACGCAGCGCCGATACCGCCGGGACGACGTCGCGGACGCGCTGCTCGGAAGCATAGGCTTCCAGCTCTTCATTGACGATGCGCCGCGCCTGCGCGTGGGGGCTGGTGCCGGCGGCAAGATCAGTATCGGCCGCCTGCAAAGAATTACTCAGCCTCTCGATGTTGACGAGGTCGACCCCCTCGACATCTGCCACCGCATCATCGATATCGCGCGGCAAGGAGAGATCCACGAGCATGAGCTCGCGGTCAGCCACGTGATAGCGCTCAACGTCGGCCGCTGAAATGGTGAAATCCTGGGCGCCCGTGGCAGAAATCGCCATGTCCACATCGTGCAAAGCCTGGGCGCGGTGCGCGAACTCGACGACGTCCGCATAGACGCCCGCTTCATGGGCATGTTCCGCCACGCGCTGGGCGCGAGCCAGGGTGCGGTTCGCAATGACCAGGTGTGCTCCCAGGCGCCCCGCGTGGGTTGCCGCCAGCGAGGCCATTGCACCCGCCCCCAAGATCAGCACGCGCTTGCCGTCGAGATCGTTCGTGCCCATGCGGCTCAGGGCCTGATCGAAAGCGAAAGAGACCATGGAGGAGCCCGCCTCATCGATCTCGGTTTCGGAATGCACCCGCTTGCCGGTGCGCAGCGCGCACTGGGCCAGCGCGTGGATGCGCGGCCCGACGGTTCCCTGCTCGACAGCGAACTGATAGGCGGTACGGACTTGGCCGATGATTTGCTGCTCACCTACCACCATCGAGTCCAAGCCCGAGGCCACCATCATGAGGTGCTCAGCGGCGGCGTCGGCATAGCGAACATAAAGGTAGGAGCGCAGTTCCTCCTCCCCCACGCCGGAGACTTCAGCGAGGTTGCGCACGACATCCTGCACGCCTGTGTGGAAGGAATTGGTAACGGTGTAGACCTCCAGGCGGTTGCACGTGGAGATAATCATCGCTTCGCTCAGCGAGCCCGCCGACACCATGGTCCGGCACGTATGGTTCTGCACGGTCTCGTCCATGCTCAGCTTTTCCAGCAGCGCCACCGGCGCCGACTGATGCGACATGCCCACGACGAGCACACTCATGCACTACCCTCCAGTTGTTTATCATCCCTTTGGATGACATAGATCATCCAAAAGACTACTAGCCTTCTGCTTGTTTCCGAAACTCGCGGGAACGCCGAAAAAACTACTGCGCCAGCGCCTGCGCTAGCTCCTCATTGTCCACTTCCCAACAGGAGAATTCCTCCCCATCAATCACTACAACGGGGACGCGATCACCATATTCCATGGCCAGCTCCGCATCCTCATCCACCGTGCGCACGTTAAGCTCCGCACCAGCCTGCTGGACCACCGGAGTAATCTGCTCGAGCACTCGCGCGCAAGAGCCACACGTAGTACGCACCATCAGCTCGACGACGTGGGACATAGAAACTCCTCGATAGGACGTAGAACGGTTTGCGGTTTACTATGGACACGTTAGTCTGCCCGCCCCATGAAAGCTGAACGCGTGCCCCTCCCCCTGCCTCCCGGTATGCCCGATTCTCCCCGCGAGTTCCTTGCCAACTGGACCGCAAGCAGGGGAAACCTACGTAACTTCTTGGAGCAACAGGCCTTTGCCCCGCTGGGTGAGGAGCACCAGCGGGCGGCAGGTGAGGCGTCGGCAGCCGCGGCGGTGGAACACCTCTTTGGCATTGACCTGGATGCGTTTTCCTCTGGCGTGGATTCCGTCCGGGGATCCTTCGAATCGGCGGGTTCACGCTCCATCACTGAGCCCGACCCAGACATCCCCCAGGACGTTGGCGCCGCCGCCTTCTTCGACGTGGATAACACGTTGATCCAAGGCTCCTCGCTCGTAGCTTTCGCGCTGGGGCTTGCGCGCCGCCGCTACTTCAAGCTTTCTGAGATCCTTCCCATCGCGTGGAAGCAGCTCAAATTCCGCGTCTCCGGTTCAGAGAATGCCGCGGACGTAGCCGCCGGGCGCGTGCAGGCGCTCGAGTTCGTCAAGGGCCGCTCGGTGGATGAGATGGTGGCCCTGTGCGAGAGCATCGTGGACCAATCCATGGCACGCAAGGCCTACCCGGGCACAAAACAGCTGGCGCAGATGCACCTCGATGCCGGCCAGCAGGTATGGCTGGTTACCGCAACCCCCGTGCAGCTAGCGCAGATTCTGGCGCAGCGTTTCGGTTTCACGGGCGCGCTCGGCACCGTGGCGGAAGTAAAAGATGGCCG
This sequence comes from Corynebacterium sp. HMSC078A10, assembly GCF_001811565.1. Lineage (NCBI taxonomy): Bacteria > Bacillati > Actinomycetota > Actinomycetes > Mycobacteriales > Corynebacteriaceae > Corynebacterium > Corynebacterium sp. HMSC078A10. The sequence goes on from NZ_KV805221.1 coordinate 73,966, forward strand.
CTTCACCGGCCGCCTCGTGGGCGATATCCTCCACGGCTCGGGCAAAAAGCACGCCGTGGCAGCACTGGCCACCTTGGAGAACCTCGACCTTGAGCGCTGCACCGCCTACTCCGACAGCTCCAACGACGTCCCGATGCTCTCCATGGTGGGAACCCCCGTGGCCATTAACCCGGATTCCAAGCTGCGCGATATCGCCGAGGAAAAAGGCTGGCTCATCCGCGACTACCGCTCCGTGCGCAAGGCCGTGCGCACCTATGGCCTCCCAGCGCTGGCCACCGCGCTCTTTTCCTATGGAAGCTGGCGCATGGTGCGCCGCTAGCTGCTGTTCTGCTGCTTGGTGCGCAGCATATCCATGCACATGACCGCACCGATGAGCCCCGCATGCTGCTGCGGGTCGAGCCCCGGCGCGATGCTGAGTTTGTAGGTATTCTTCCCGGCTAGGAACCGCCCCACGCCTGACCATTCGTTGCGCACTTCCGCTAGGGGCTGTCCCTGGCTGTTGATCTGGATATTCCAATCCCAGACATCGCCTTCAATTTCAATCTCTGGGAAGCCTTCCATCTCCAAGGTCAGGCGCGTCTTTAGCAGGGAGAACTTCTTGGTCACCACTGCCATGGGCTTCTCGACGCCCGGCAAATACACCTCATAGGTATCCCGCACGAAGTTCGGCGGATCCTTGATCACCATGAGCGGTTGCTGCGGATTGCCCTGCTCATCCGTGAAGGCAACCTCGAGGCTGCGGGAGGAATTGAAGAACATGTCCTTCATGCTCGACGACTGCACGATGGTGCCCACGGGCACGCCTTGTTCATCGGCGATCAGGAACTGATCCTGCATGAAGGACTTTGTCTGTGAGATAACCAGGTTGTCAAGGGTCAAGAGTCTAGGCAACATAGTTCGCCATCATACGTACGCAGCGGACTCCTGTGGGGCCGGAAGACAATACTCCCCACCTGATGCAAAGAGGGCGCTTGTATGTCTCAAATACCTCGAGGAAACACCTACATTCCCCAGGCCATAGTAGATGTCCGGGGCGTGTCTTATAGTGCTCATAGAACATACAAGCGATACCATAAACCTAGGGGACACCGTGAACACCGCCACTCAAACCGCCTACTTTTCCCATATGAACCCTGACTGCACCCTCGCCGTGGAGCGCAGCGCCGCCCGCCGCGCGGACTATCGCTCATGGGTAGCCGCCATGCCAGATCTCGATGAGGATTTTGATGTTGCGTGCCAGAGGCTCGTCGCCAAGCTCGGCGTCGGTGACTACACCGTGAGCGAATGCTGCCTGGCCGTGCACCGCCTCACGGAACTACCGCAGGTCAAGGCCCTGCAGGACAGTCAGTTTCTGCTGGACATGAAGGCGCTCATCACCATCGACCGCACCCTGACGAAGCTGGGCAAGCTTCCTCCGGAAACGCTCGCGCTTATCGACGATTCCCTGGTCACCTTCTTCACCCCTACCTCCCCGAATCAAGTCTTCCCTACACCGGCGCAGATTGGGCGTAAGGTGCGCGATACTTGCAAGAGCATCAATAAAGCTTTTACCTTCCGCGATTCGCCGAAGAAGGACTCTTATACTTTTACCGATACTGGCGAGCGCGGCATCCTTGAGCTCAACACGGACAGTGCCACGGGGATGATTCTGGATGGCTACATCAAACAGGCGGCGAAGGAGAACGGGCTCTCGCAGGCCGATGCCCTAAAGAAGCTCATCGCCGGCAGCATCTCTCCACCGGCGACTATCATTCTGCACACCTACCAAGCTAGTGACATCGACAACGCTCCTACCTTTGTCCAAGGGTATGGATGGACATCGCAGGACATGCCCGCCACACGCACGCGCGACCTGTCCTCCCAGCCGCCGGAATCAGCCAGCTACATAGCTTCAGAGCTCATCCGCAAATATGTGGAAGGCCGCGATGGCACCTGCCGCGCTCCGGGCTGCAACCGGCCGGCCTACCTGTGCCAGATGGACCACCGCATCAACTATGCCGACGGCGGCGCCACGCACCCGCGCAACCTGGCCAGCCTGTGCCAACACCATCACAATATGAAGACTGATGGGCGCGCGCACTACATCATGGACCCACACACCGGGGATATGGTGTGGCTCTACGAGGACGGGACGTGGGCCACGACGGAGCCGACCGGCCCGCTGGCAAAGAAAGCGAAGCGGTGGGCGCAGACGGTAGCCCAGAAAATCACGGCCACCCGCGAGCGCGCCCAAGAGGAAGCTGCCCAGCAGGAAGCTAAGGAAGCGCAGGCCGCTGCCAAGGAACCCCACACTCCAAGCGCACCGCAGGAAGACATTCCGTTCTAAGCGGCGTCGTCGTCTGAAACGACGTCGTGCGAGACGACGGAGAGGTCGTCTGAAATGACGGATAGAAGGGGGCTTAAGGGACATTTCGTGTGGATAAATCGATACGGATTCCCGGGGCAGCCTGGGATAATGCAGTGATCTTGATTCTAAATTGGTTCCAACAGCCTGATCGGTGAAATCAACACCGGATAGTCCTAGGTCTGTGGTAGGTAAGCCGCGGCTGGAGCGGTTAGGTCAATTCCTATGGTGACGTCCGCACCGAAGCCCCTGTACATCCACTGGACCTAGCCAGGCATCAAGAGTTTGGACGCAATGGGGAGAAGCGGCATACGCGGCCTAGACGAAAGAAGAGCTCACACGACGCGGCCACCCAGACGGGCGACCTGCCACATTCGACACCCATATCGACAACGAGTGGAACCCCAGCTTAGGCATAAGAAAAGGCTGGGCCGGACGCTCCTAAATCCACACGAAATGTCCCTTAGTGCGACACGCCGCAAATCCACACGAAATGTCCCTTAAGCCTAGAAGGGAGAATAGATAGCAGAAACTCCCCGCCACGATCCCAAAAGGACCATGCGGGGAGTTGCAGGCGAAGCTTTACTTGCCCAGCTTACGACGCTGAACACGGGTGCGGCGCAGCATCTTGCGGTGCTTCTTCTTGGACATGCGCTTGCGGCGCTTCTTGATGACAGAACCCATAGCAGGTTTCCTCACTTTCGGTATCAGTACGTACGTAACCCGGCCGGCAACGCCTGGAACAAAACCACCCACGGTGCACTCGAGGCGGTCCCCGCAAAACAGGGAGACGCAGGCATGCCAGTGCCGAAACGAATGTTCACTATCTTACCTAGCGGCCTGCCCAGCACCAAAACTAAGGGCAGCGCCCACCGCCGTGGACCGCGAGGGGTCCGCAGTGGTGGGCGCTGCCAGAAAGAGGTGAACGCTAGGCTCCGTATACGGAAGCCTCAAGGTATTCCTTGACGGCGGATTCGTGAACGCGGAACGAGCGTCCCACGCGCACGGCCGGCATGTCACCTGCATGAACCAACCTGTAGACCGTCATCTTGGAGACACGCATGATCTCCGCAACTTCGGCGATGGTCAGGAAAGTTCCCTTATCTTCATTCGTCATAGTTTATTTAACCCTTCAGCACGTGACGCGCTGTAGGCTTCCCCTCCCACAGGACTATCACGCACGCGCTCCTGCCAGCTTAGCGTGAAACCTGTGACTAATGCGACCCAAGAGCTAATTTTTTCCTCTTTCGCACCGCTGCTGCCCTTGAAGCCCGTGTGGTAACACGTGCCACAGGGCTCCCAGGGCGACGGGAAGTTTTAGGCAAGTTCCTGCGCACGCTGGGTGCAGGCTTCGGCGGCTCGGAAGAACGCACCCCGCAGGCCAGACTCCTCGAGCTCGCGAAGAGCGGCGGCAGTGGTTCCCCCCGGGGAGGTCACCCCTGCGCGCAAAGCAACCGGATCCTTGCCGGATTCAGCCAGCATCGTTCCGGCGCCTTGTGCGGTGCGGGTGGCTAGCTTCTCGGCAACATCGCGGGTGAGGCCGAGCTGCACGCCGGCGTCGATCAGCGCCTCCGTGACTAGGAAGTAGTAGGCGGGTGCGGAGCCGGCCAGAGCGGTAGCAGCATCAATGTGTTTTTCCTCAATGACGGCAACCTCGCCGACAGCCTCCAGGAGCTTGACCACGCCGTCGAGCTGTTCCTCCGTCACGTGGGTGCCGCCCGCGCAGGTGCACATACCCTTGCCCACCAACATGGGGGTGTTCGGCATGACGCGGACGACCGGCACGCCCTCCCCAGCGGCCTTCTCCAGGGTCTCGAGAGTTAAGCCGGCTGCCATGGACACAACCACGGCCGTCTGTGGGATGTCGAGCCCCTCAAGAAGCTCCACGATGGCATAAGGCTTCACGCAGGCGAAGATGTAGTCGGCGCCGTCGACAGCCGCGGCGTTATCGCTCGTGACGCTGACGCCGTAGGCGCTCTTCAGCTCCTCGCCGCGCTCAGTGCGGCGGTTGGTCACCACGACGTCCGCGGCATCATAGCCCGCATGCACCAGCCCAGAAACGAGGGCTTCGCCGATTTGTCCTCCACCAAGTACTGCAATTTTTGTCATGCTTTCCAGGGTGCCAGAAAGGCCAGGACGCGGCCACCAATCAACAGGGCTGCTCGCACGCTACCCTTACACATGCAAAAGGCATCTGCCAGAAGGCGTTTTCTGCCCTGAATATGCCATTTACAGAAGGATAGATGGCGTTCTCAGGGGCAAAAGTACCTTCTGGCAGATGCCTTTGAGAAGATGCCCTTTGGGCCGGTGCCTACATCACCACGAGCAGCGGGCCAAAGGTCAGCACGAGACCGGCCACGGCTGCGAGGAACATGGACAAACCATCGCGGCTCGTGCGGAGTGCGTGGACGATTCCGACGATGACGCCGGTGACAACAACGCCGAGTACCACGACGACCAAGCGGTCAAAGCGGTCCCAGAGAATCTCAAAGCCCTTGAACACGATGGCACCGAGCACGATGCCCACGAGGGCGAGCAGGACGACGGCGAAGGGGTTGAGCTTGCCCTCGTCCTCCTCGTCATAGTCCTCGTCGTACTCTTCAACATCATGGTCGACTGCCTCGAGTTCACCCGTGGTAAAGGTGTCATCCTCGGCCTTGTCTTCGACTTTGTCGTTGGCCTTTGGCTCAACTTTTTCCTCGGTCTTCAGCTCAGCCTTGGACTCGACCTTTGACTGGGCCTTGTCTTCAGCCTTCTTGGGCTCGTCCTTGACCTTCTGGATTACGCGCGTGTCCTCGTCAGAGGGCTGGGAAGGCTTGGACTCAGATTCGGTTGGCTTCTCCGCAGGGGCGGCGGAGTGAGACTTATCAGCGTCCTTCTGCGGGGCCTCCTGCTGAGGTGTCTCTTGCTGAGGCTTCTCCTTCTTCTCCTTCTTCGGCGCAGGAATAACCGGGGCCGGCTCATCGATGGAGACACTCGAGTGCTTAGCCTCTGCCGGAGTTGCCTTGACCTTTTCGAGATTGCCGGTCAGCTCCGCAACCGAGATGCCGCCTTCGTCAAGGCTCCGGCGATGGCGGCGCGAGCTCTTCTCCTCGCCGGATCGGTCCTTCGCGTTACGGGCCAGCAGCTCCGCAACTGTCAACTGTTTCTTGTCAGCCACGTTTCTTTCCTATTCCAGTCCCTTATCGGTACGGCGCAAAATGACACCTTCTCGGAGAGCCCAGGGGCAGATCTCCAGCTTTTCGATTCCCAGGGCACGCATGCTCGCCTCCGCCACTAAAGCGCCGGCGACGATCTGATGCGATCGGGTAGAACTTACACCCTCAAGGTCCGCCCTGTCAGCTGCAGTCATACGGGAAATGAAGGAAATCAGCTGACGCAGGCCCGGCGCAGTGAGCGTGCGCTTCACATAGGGGCCCGCCGAGGACGGCGCAGCACCTGTCAATCGGGCCAGCGTGCGGAAGGTTTTCGAGGTACCCACGGCCAACCCGGCAGGGCCCAGCGCGCGCATTTTATCGGCGACGCCGGCCAGTTCCGCATCGATATAATCCCGCAGCAGGTTCACCTTGGATTTTTCCGGCGGGTCGGTATCGAACCAGTTGTGAGTCAGACGGCCTGCTCCCAAATCGAGGGAGAAAGCCATTTCCGGATGCTCGTCGGTACCGGTGGACAGCTCCAGCGAGCCACCACCGATGTCGAGGTTGGTAATGCGGCCAGCGGACCAGCCATACCAACGGCGGGCGGCCAGGAAGGTCAACCGAGCTTCCTCCTCGCCCGACAAGATCTCGAGGCGGACGCCGGTTTGTTTCTCAACTTCATCGAGAACCTTGGCCGAGTTAGTGGCCGAGCGCACGGCAGAAGTAGCAAAGGCAATGAACTCGTCACAGCCCAGCTTGTCGCCCAACTCAGCGGCTTCCCCCACGGCGGAGATGAGCTTCTTCATGCCCTTCTCATGGATGTTGCCGTCTTTGTCTAGCTGTTCCACCAGACGCAGCGGGGTCTTCCAATCGCTCATCGGCGAAGGCCGCCCACCGGTTGCGGCATCGACCGCAACGAGGTGGACGGTATTACTTCCGACGTCTAATACACCTAATCGCACGCCTCTACAGTAGTAGGTCTACCGTGGGTAGGTGTGAATCGCCCGAAATCAAAAGAAGTTTACCTGGGTTTTCCGGCCTCCTCCCCCGCGGCGGCTTCCATTATCGCCGGCCGCGAAAAGGCCCCCGACTTCCCCAGAGAGTGGTTCGAATTTACGGATCCGCACGATCCACTCCACGTCTTTTCCATCGACCTGACTTGGCTCGAATCGCACTATGCCTGCCAGTTTGGGACGGAGAGGTGCCACGGCATCGATAAGCAACAGCCCGACGTCGGCTGCTGCGTGCACGGCGCATACATGGCCGATGAGACGGATCGGGAGCAGCTTCGCGACGCCGTCGCCCGCATGCCCGCACGTTTCTGGCAGCACCGCCCAGAGGGGGTAGATGGGTTCCTGAAGCACGGTGAACCCGAAGAACTGGAACCGTGGCTGGAGTGGGATGAGCTCGACGGCGATGATGGCGAGCCGGAACCGGCGCTGAAGACGCCGCTTGTCGACGGCGCCTGTATCTTCGCCAACCGCGCCGGCTGGCCCACGGGCGCGGGCTGCGCTATCCATCAGTGGGCGCTCGACGCGGGGGAAGAGCTCACCGTGGTCAAGCCCGAAGTGTGCTGGCAGCTGCCGATTCGCCGGCACGAAGACTATGAGGAGCGCCCCGACGGGGAGGAAATACTGCGCACCACCATCGGTGAGTACGACCGCCGCGGGTGGGGCAACGGCGGCGAGGACTTCGATTGGTATTGCTCGGCCGATCCCTCCTGCCACACCGCGGAAGAACCGCTGTGGAAGTCGCAGAAGACCGAGCTGATCGCGCTACTCGGCGAGGAGTGCTACGAAATCCTGGCCAAGCACTGCGAGGCCCGGGCGCGCTCCGGAGTCGAGTTCCCGCGGCACCCAGCGGACCCTGGCGCTTAAGCCTCAAACTTGTATCCCAGGCCGCGCACCGTCACGAGCTGCTGCGGGTGGGAAGGCTCAGCCTCGATCTTGGAGCGGAGGCGCTTGACGTGGACGTCGAGAGTCTTTGTGTCACCCACGTAGTCCGCGCCCCAAATACGGTCGATGAGCTGACCGCGGGTCAGCACGCGCCCAGAATTGCGCAGCAGGTACTCGAGGAGATCAAATTCCTTGAGCGGCATGGACACCGGCTCGCCGGCGACAAGCACGGTGTGGCGCTCCACGTCCATGCGCACGCGGCCGCCTTCCAGAATCTGCTCGTCGGGCTCCTCCTCACCGTGATCGGAAGAGGCATCGTTGCCGCGGCGCAGCACCGCGCGGATGCGGGCGATGAGTTCGCGAGAGGAATAGGGCTTGGTCACGTAATCATCTGCGCCCAGCTCGAGCCCCACGACCTTGTCAATTTCAGAGTCGCGCGCGGTCACCATGATCACCGGCACAGAGGATGTCGCGCGCAGTTGCTTGCACACGTCCGTTCCGGACATGCCTGGCAGCATGAGGTCCAGCAAGACGATGTCCACGTGGTTCGCTGCGAACTGTTCTAGCGCACTGGGCCCGTCCGGGGCGAGGAGAACGTCGAATCCCTCCTTTCGGAGGAGGAAGGCGAGGGGATCGGCCAGCGACTCTTCATCTTCAACGATGAGGATGGTGGTCATTGCGCTTTATCCTTTCGACGAGCGGCTACGCGCGCCACGGCGCGCTGTAAACCAGGGGCGGCGGAGCTGACGGCCCCGTCTTCTATATTATCCCGATGAATAAGATTATCTGCTGGCTTTTCTTCCGCGTAGATAGGGAGCTCGATTGTGAACGTCGAGCCAGTTCCGGGGCGTGACCACAGTTTGATATTGCCGCCGTGATTAGCCACGACGTGCTTCACAATGGCCAGACCAAGGCCGGTTCCACCGGTCTGCCGGGACCGCGCCTTATCCACGCGGAAGAAGCGCTCAAAGACCCGCTTCTGGTCTTCCGGGGCAATGCCGATGCCACGGTCGGTGACGCGGATGTGGACGACCTTTCCGCCGACGACCTTCTGCGTGACCGACACCGGCATCTCATCCGGCGAATAGTGGATGGCATTTGAGATGAGGTTGGAGATCGCCGTGACCAAGAGGGACTTGTCCCCCATGACCTGGACCCCCTCCGAATCACCGCGGGTGAGCTGATTGTGGTGGGAATCGGCGGCAAGCTGGTTGCGGGTAATGGCCTCATCGATGATCTCATCGAGATCGAGCGGCTCCATTTCCGGGAGCGCCTCCGCGCCCTGCAGTTTAGACAAGGAGATGAGCTCGCTGACCATGTCGGCCATACGCGCCGCCTCCTTCTGCACCTTGCTGCCGAAATACTCGACGTGCTCGGGATTCCCGGTGTCCTCAAGGAGGGCCTCAGCCAGCAGCGCGATGCCACCCACCGGGGTTTTCAACTCGTGGGAGACGTTGGCCACGAAGTCACGGCGAGCGGATTCCATGCGCACCGACTCGGACTCATCGGTGCCGTAGACGATGACAAAGCGATCGTCGTTCAGCGTCAGCGGCTGGACCACCGCACGCACCTGAATCACGCGATTTCCGGTGCGGCGCTTCGGGATAGATAGGTCCAGCGTTCGGGTCTCTTTATCCTCGAAAACCTCCTGCGCAACTTTCCACAGATCGGGGTTCACCGCCCGGTCGTGCACCATCGACATCTCATGGGAGGCAGGGTTAGAAAAGATGATCTCTTTGGACCGCGAGAGCACGGCCATCCCGGCTGGAGAGCCGGACACGGCGAGGTGCAAGACCTGGCTAACGCTGGTGACCTGGTTCGCATCCGCATCACGGACGCGGCGGCGCACTAGGCGCTCGCGGACCCGGGCGATCACCGGTATGGCCAGGCCGCAGGCCACCACGCCGGCCAGGAAAGCTAGTACCAGTTCCACAATCATTCACGCCCCTACAAAGAATCCCCAAGGAGTATAGGCTCCTTGGGGATCGTGCGCAGCACGTAGCGGTTTTCGGCTACTTCTTGCCACCCTGCGCGGCCACGGCGGCTGCACCAGCAGCGGCAGCCTCCGGATCCAGGTAGGTGCCACCCGGGTTCACCACGGAACCGTCTTCGGCGATCTCGTAGACCAGCGGGATGCCCGTCGGGATATTGAGGCCGGCGATCTCCTCATCGGAGATCTGATCCAGGTGCTTGACCAGCGCGCGCAGGGAGTTGCCATGTGCGGCGATGAGAACGGTCTCACCCTTCTTGGCGCGCGGGAGGATCTCCTCTTCGAAGTAAGGAACGAAGCGCTCGACGACATCCTTCAGGCACTCCGTACGCGGAACCTGATCCAGGTTGGCGTAGCGCGGGTCACCGGCCTGGGAGTACTCGGCGCCGTCCTCCAGCTCCGGCGGCGGGGTGCCGTAGGAGCGGCGCCATGCCATGAACTGTTCCTCGCCGTACTTGTCCTTGGTCTCGGCCTTGTTGAGGCCCTGCAGTGCGCCGTAGTGGCGCTCGTTCAGGCGCCAATCGCGCACGACCGGAATCCAGTGGCGGTCTGCGGCATTAAGCGCAATGTTGGCCGTGCGGATGGCGCGGCGCAGGAGGGAGGTGTAGACAACGTTCGGCAAGATGCCCTGTTCCTTGAGCAGCTCGCCGCCACGCTTGGCCTCACCCTCACCCTTGGCGGTGAGGTTGACATCAACCCAACCGGTGAACTGGTTGGACTCGTTCCATTCGGACTGTCCGTGTCGAAGTAGAATCAGCTTTCCGTTACTCATAAACACCAGCATGCCACGTTTTTCGGCCGCTTGCCTGTGAACCCGGGCACATCACCCCTAACTGTGGGTTTATGCCCGCTTATGTGGGATTAGTATCCGATTGCCCGGCGCGCGTGGCAGTCCGGAATCTCAATACTCATCGCGTCGGCGTAGATGTTCTCCAACTGGCCGGCAGCCGCCGCCCAACTAAACTGCTGGGCGTGATCGACGGCGGCTTCACCCATGGCGATGCGGCGGGGGTCGTCGTCAAGCAACTGCTCCAGCGCATCCGCCCAATCTTGCGCCGAATGCGTGTGGACAAGCAGGCCAGTATCACCGTCCGCAACCGCGATGGGCAAGCCGCCGACAGCCGCCGCCACGACGGGCGTTCCGGAAGCCTGAGCCTCCATGGCCACCAGCCCAAAGGACTCGTTATAACTGGGGACCGCGACAATATCCGCGGCCTGATAGATGGCTACGAGCTCCTGTGGCGGGCGCGGGCTGAGGAAGCGCACGACGCGCTCCACCCCCAGCTCGCGGGCGAGGTTGTGGTAGGTATCCGGCGAGGAATTCGCCCCCGAAGCACCACCGCAGATGACGACGCGCAGGCGGCGATCCGGATCGCGCTCCATCAGCTCCGCCGTTGCGCGAATGAGCACGTCAGGGCCCTTGAATTTTTGCAGGCGGCCCACAAACGCCACCACCTTGGTGTGCAGCGGGATGCCCAGCTGGCGGCGCGCACGCTCCGTCATGCGGTCGGTGCCCGGGGTATAGAGTTCCGTGTCCGCACCCGGGGAGACCACAACGATATTGTCCGGCGATGCATCATAGTGCTCGATCAGATCGCGAGTCTCCTGGGCTGTATTAACCACCAGGATGTCAGCGTTATCCACCAGCTGCTGTTCACAGATGCGGCGCGCCTCAGTTTCTGGGGTGTCATCGAGAGTGCGGTGCACGTTCTTCACCGCGGCCAGCGTGTGTGCGGTGTGGACGAGGGGGATGTCCCACAGATCGCGCAATAACCAGCCCACCTGACCGGAGAGCCAATAGTGAGAGTGGATGACGTCATAGTCCACCTCAAAGCAGCGCGCGAAGTTATAAATCCCGCCCGTAAACGCAGCCAACTGGGTGGGCAGCTCTTCCTTGCTCAAGCCCTCATAGGGCCCCGCCACAATGTTGATGACGCGCAGGCGCTCCTCGACGCCCACCACCTCACCCTGGCTGGGGCGCGTGGCGCGGGTGAAAATATCGACCTCCACGCCGCGACGTGCGAGCTGGCGAGCAGTGTTGAGAACGTAGACGTTCATGCCACCCGCATCCCCGGAACCGGGCTGCTCAAGGGGCGAGGTATGCATGGAAATCATCGCGATGCGCATAATTTCCCAGTGTATCCCGAAACGACCCGCGTTATACTGGCCCGTACCTTAACCTACGCGACCGAAAGGTGAATCGATGTCGGCATACGAGTCCAATGCGTGGCTCCAGTACTACCCAGAGTGGACACCGCACAGCCTGGAATACGGGGACACCACGCTTCTCGACGTTTACGACAACAACCTCGCGCTCCACCCCGACAAGCCGGCAACCTACTTCTTCGGCCGCACGCAAACCTACGCCGAGCTGGATAAGCAGGTCCGCCGCGCCGCCGCCGGCCTGCGCGCCTTCGGGGTGCGCCCGGGGGACCGCGTGGCCATCGTCGCCCCCAACTGCCCGCAGTTCATCGCCTCCTTCTGGGCCGTGCTCAAGCTGGGCGCCATCGCGGTTTTGCACAACCCTCTCTACACTGCCCACGAGCTGGAGGGCTTGTTCCAGAACCACGGCGCGCGCATCGCTATTTCCTGGGATAAGACGGCCTCCACCTTGGAGAAGCTGCGCCCGACGACCTCCCTGGAGACCGTCGTCTCCATCAATATGATCAACGCGATGCCGACACCTCAGCGCCTGGCCCTGCGCCTGCCTATCCCGCCGCTGAAGTCCAAGCGCGATCAGCTCACCGCCCCGGCACCGAACACGGTGCCGTGGGAGTCCCTCGTGGGCAACGCCATTGGCGGCGATGGTTCTGACGTCCTCACCCCGGAGGCAGTCACCAAGGACACCACCGCGCTCATCCTCTATACCTCCGGCACCACCGGTAGCCCCAAGGGCGCGGAGCTGACCCACGGCAACCTTTTCTCCAACCTGCTCATGGGCAAGCACTGGGTCCCGGGCCTGGGCGATTCTCCGGAGCGCATGCTCGCAGCCTTGCCTTTCTTCCACGCCTACGGCCTGACCATGAACGCCACCTTGGCACCGCTCATCGCCAGCGAGCTGGTTCTGCTGCCGAGCCCGCAGATGCCGCTCATCATGGACCTGATGAAGAAGCACACCCCGACCTGGGTGCCGGGCGTGCCAACCCTGTACGAGCGCATCGTGGCGAAGGCGGAAGAAGATGACGTCTCCCTGGACGGCGTGCGCGCGGCCTTCTCCGGAGCGTCGACCCTGCCTGTCAATACCGTGGAGAAGTGGGAGAAGTACACCGGCGGCATGCTCGTGGAGGGCTATGGCCTGACGGAGTGTTCGCCCATCATCGTGGGTAACCCGATGAGTGATGCCCGCCGCCCCGGCTACGTGGGTATCCCCTTCCCGGATACCGAGATTCGCATTGCCAACCCGGACAACCTTGATGAGACCATGCCGGATGGCGAAGAAGGTGAGGTGCTGGCCCGCGGCCCGCAGATCTTTAAGGGCTACTTCGGCGATGAGGAAGCCACAGAGAAGGCCTTCCACAATGGTTGGTTCCGCACGGGCGATATGGGTGTGATGGAGGAAGACGGCTTTATCCGCCTGGTCAGCCGCATCAAGGAGATCATCATCACCGGCGGATTCAACGTCTACCCCGGTGAGGTTGAGGAAACCCTGCTGGATCACCCAGATGTGGCGGAGGCCGCCGTGGTGGGCCGCCCGCGTTCGGACGGTTCGGAGGACGTCGTGGCCTGCATCGTGCTTAACGACGGCGCCGCGCTCGACCCCGAAGGCCTCAAGGACTACTGCCGCGAGCGCCTGACCCGCTACAAGGTGCCGCGCACCTTCTACCACTTCGAAAAGCTGGCCACCGACCAGCTGGGCAAGATTCGCCGCCGCGAGGTTCAGGCGGATCTGCTCGAGCGCCTCAAAGCGGAGAAGTAGCACTCCATAGCCCCGGAACCGATCCCTGCGCGATAAACGCACATCACCGGGGCTATTGATTTATCCCGAAAAGATTTCGTTACTGCAAGCAACTTTGCAAAGATTTGCGAGACTCCCGTCACAAATTAGTTATACTGTTTCACACATAACAAGTTTGACCACCTAAGGAGTTCGCGAACATGACCGAAGCCCCCGCTCAGGCCTCTTCCGCCTTTGAGACGAAAGCCTGGCTCCAGTACTACCCTGAGTGGACTAAACCTAATCTGGACTACGGCACCGAAACGCTTTTGGACTCCTACCGAGAGACCGTGGAGGAATTCGGCGACAGGCCGGCGACGTGGTTCTTCGGTCACCAGATGACCTACCGCGAACTCGATACCCACGTGCGCGCCGCCGCGGCGGGCCTCAAGGCCTTCGGCATCCGTCCCGGTGATCGCGTCGCCGTGGCACTGCCCAACTGCCCCCAACACGTGGCGGTGTTCTACGCCATCCTGAAACTGGGGGCGACCGTCGTGGAGCACAACCCGCTCTACACCACGGCTGAGCTCGAGCCCCTCTTCCAGGATCACGCCGCCCGCGTGGCCGTGGTCTGGGATAAGGCGAGCCCCACCTTTGAGAAGCTGCGTGATTCCACACCGCTCGAAACGATTGTTACGGTCAACATGATCGAGGCCATGCCGCGCCGCAAGCAGCTGCTGTTGCGCTTGCCGCTTCCCTTCATCAAGGACAAGCGCGCGGAGCTCTCAGTTGCCGCTCCCAATACCGTGCCGTGGAACGTGCTCACGGGGCGCGCCATCGGCGGGCAGGGCTACAAGCTGGAGGATGCGAAGGTCGATCTCAATGACACCGCACTCATTCTCTACACATCCGGAACCACCGGCAGGCCCAAAGGCGCGGAGCTGACCCACTCCAACCTGTATTGCAACATGAAGATGGCGGAAGCATGGGTCCCCGAATTGGGCAACAAGGCCGAGCGCATGCTCGCCGCCCTCCCCCTCTTCCATGTCTACGGCCTCACCCTTATCGCCGCCCTCGGCGTGCACATCGGCGGTGAGCTCGTCCTCACCCCAGCTCCCAAGGTGCCGCTTCTTCTCGAGATCATGAAGAAGCGCCGCCCTACTTGGATGCCGGGCGTGCCCACGATCTACGCCAAGGTCATGGAAGCGGCCCAGGAACGGGGCATCGATCTGCACGGCATCGAGAACAGCCTTTCGGGCGCAGCGGCGCTACCGGCGGAGATCGTTGAGGAATGGGAAACGGTCACCGGCGGCCTGCTCGTAGAAGGCTACGGGCTCACGGAAACCTCGCCGATCGTGGCCGCGAACCCGCTCAACAAGAACCGCCGCCCCGGCTACATCGGCATCCCCTTCCCGGATACCGAGGTGCGCATCGGCAACCCAGACAACCTCAGCGAGACCCAGCCGGATGGCACCGCGGGCGAGCTCCTCGTGCGCGGACCGCAGGTATTCAAGGGCTATTTCAACATGCCGGAAGCCACCGAGCAGGCTTTCCACGACGGCTGGTACTGCACGGGCGACATGGCGGTTATGGAGTCCGATGGCTTCATCAAGATCGTCTCCCGCATCAAGGAAATGATCATTACCGGCGGCTTCAACATTTACCCGGCCGAGGTGGAAGACGTGATCCGCCAGCACCCAGACGTCACCAACGTGGCTGTCGTTGGCCGTCCGCGTGCGGATGGATCCGAGGACGTCGTGGCCTGCATCATCCTGGAGGACGGCGCGGTGCTCGACCCGGAGGGTCTCAAGGACTACTGCCGCGAGCGCCTGACCCG